>CAMDGQ010000007.1 GCA_945897955.1 Tepidiphilus sp. J10
CTCACCAGTTGTAGTCCGGCATGTCCCAGTCGTGGATCACCCGCTTCTGGTTGGATTTGTACCAGTCGAATTTCTCCGCGTACTGGTTGGCGCCTTCCGCCTTGCCGGCGCGGATCAGTTTCTTCAGGTCTTCGAAACCGGCCAGCAGCGCTTCCGGGCGCGGCATGCAGCCGACAATGTAGAGATCGACCGGCATGTAGTCGTCGAGCCGCTTGATGGTGTTGTAGGAATCCCAGTACATGCCGCCGTTGATGGTGCAGGAGCCGAGGCCGACGACATATTTCGGGCTCTGCATCTGCTCGTAGGCGCGGATCGCGCGCTTCAGCGTCTTCACCGAAAGGTAGCCGGAAATCACCAGCAGATTGGCCTGACGCGGCGTCGGCCGCCACTGGATGCCGTATCGATAAGCATCGAAGCGCGGCGTCATCAGCGGACGCATTTCGATGGCGCCGCAGCCGGTGCCGAAGCCGAGGATCCACAGGGAATGCGAGCGCGCCCAGTTGAAGAAGTCCTCGACAATTCCGATGTAGGCGCCGTGCTGCACGGTCGGCAACGCTTCGCAGAAATAGTCGCGCAGCGGTTCGACTTCGAATTCGACGCCGTCCGGGCCTTTGACGAAACGTTTTTGCAGTTCTGGTTTCAGTTCTTGTGTCATCTCACACCCACAAAATCGCCAGCACGCCGAGCGGCACGGCCCAGATCAGGAACCAGCGGATCGACTGCTCGACCCGGAAGCGCGGGAAGCAGACGCCGACGAAAGCCGAGAACAGATAGAGCAGGAACACCTTGACGGCGAATTCCGGCCAGCTGGTCGCGCCGCCAAAGAACAGGTTCATGTAGATCACCATCTTGGCGACCGGGAAGATCGCCCGGTTGGTCTGCATCAGCGCCAGATAGGCGGAGTGGTATTCGGTCGGCGGGCCGATCGGGATTTCCTGCGGCGCGATCACCACGTCGAATGGCGGCCGCATCATCGAACCGAGGAAGGCCAGCATCGCCGCCGCCACCGCCAGCGGGTTGGTGAACAGCGTCCAGTTCAGCATGCCGCCCTGCTGCGCGGCGACGATGTCGGTGACCGACAGCGTCTGGTATTGCAACGCCACCGCGAACACCGCCAGCGCGAACGGCAGTTCGGCGACGCTGACCTGCGACAGGCCGCGGGTGATGCCGATCGCCGCATGTGGATGGCCGCTCTCGCCAGCGCCCAGGGCCATGCCGAGGGTGCCGAAGAAGACGAAATACAGCGCCAGAATCAGATCGCCGGCGAACGACAGGTTGGAGAACATGTACGAGCCGTAGATGGTCGGCACGAACAGCAGCAGGCCGATGCCGCCGGTCAGCCGGAACACCGGGCCGAGGTAGAACATCACGCCATGGGTGATCGAGGTGCGCTGGCCGTAGTTCTTGATCAGGTCGATATAGTTCTGCCAGATCGGAATGCCGTGACGGCGGCCGGCGCGGGCGCCGATCTTCTGGATCAATGCGCCGAGCAGCAGGCCGTAGTTGAACACGATGAACACGGTCAGCAGCGCGTAGGGAATCTTCATCCAGTCGAAGCTCATGGCCGGACTCCCATGCCAAACAGATAGACGATCATCACGAAGGCGAGCAGATGGAAAGCGTAGGTCTGGCCGTTGCCGGTATAGAAGCGCCGCGCCAGATCGCCTGCGGTATGCAGCAGATCAGTGACCGTTGACCAGAACATCGTCGCCAGCGGCAACGTCAGGAAGCCCAGCGCCTTGCGGTAAGGAGCGAAGAAATTCCACGCGAAGTGGGTGGTTTCCGGCCGGAAGGGACGTTCGGCGGAGAACACGATGTTGAATTGCTTGACCTTCTGCGCGCGGCGATTGACGAACAGCAGCCAGGCGAACAAGGTCATGAAGATCACGCCGACGATGATCATGATCGCCACCGGATTCCAGTAGCCGAACTGGCTGGTGATGGTGCTGCCTTCCCAGACCAGGCCGCCGTTGGGGAAGAACGCGTTCAGGTAGCTGTCGACATGGCGCAGCACCAGGCCGGGCACCACCGCCACCACCAGCAGGATGGCGACATAGATCATCTGCGGCAGCACGATCCAGAACGGCGCTTCTTTCACGCGCCTGAATTCATCCTTCAACTGGCCGAGGAAGATGGTGTAGATCAGGCGGAACAGGTACAGGAAGGCGATCGGGCCGGCGAGGAAGATGATGACCATCGGCAGCCGAGCCTCGGCGGTGAGGATGGCGTTGTAGAAGATCCAGCGGCCGCCGAAGCCGGACAGCGGCGGCACGCCGGACACCGCGATGATGCCGATCAATGTGGCGATGAACGACAGCGGCATCAGCGTGATCAGGCCGCCCATGCGGTACATCTCGCGCGTGCCGGTGCGCTTGGCGACGCCGCCGATCGACAGGAACAGCATCGACTTGTAGACGTAATGGTTGATGACGAACATCAGCGCCATCAGCCAGCCCAGGTGATTCATCAGCGCCAGGCCGAACATCGCGTAGCCCATCTGGCCGATCGAGGAATAAGCCAGCAGGCGCTTGGCATCTTCCTGGAAGATCGCCAGCAAATTGCCGATCAGCGCGGTGATGGCGCCGATCCAGAGCATGACGTTGATCAGTTCGACGCCGTAGAAGTCCTGCCGGCCCATGGTCAGCAGCAGCACGATCAGGCCGTACAGACCGGCCTTCAGCAGGATGCCGGAGACCATCGGCGAGACATCGGTTTCCGCCTCGGCATGCGCGCCGGGCAGCCAGATGTGCAGGCCGATGGCGGCGGTCTTGGTCATGAAACCGATCGCCAGCAGCAGGAACACCCAGGGCGCCAGCGGCTGCACCAGATCGGCCAGCGCCGACAGATCGAAATGCGGTGCGCCCTGGGTCGCCAGCGCGAAGCCGGCGAGGATCAGGAAAGCGCCGCCGAGCGAGAACAGGATGTAGGACAGCGCATGCGGTTCGGAATGCTTGCCGCGCAGGATCAGGAAGTAGGAGCCGACCGTCAGCAGTTCCCAGGCGACGAAGAAATCGAACGTGTCGGTGGCGCGGATCAGCATGGCCAGGCCGGCAAACATCAGCATCGCCGACGGATAGAAGCCGCTGCGCTGGCCGTGCGCATGGTAGCTGGCCAGCAGCGTCAGCGAGCCGCCGATCAGGAAGATCACCGCGAAGATCATGCGCAGCGGGTCGTATTCGGTGTAGGTCAGGTAGAACCAGGCCAGCAGGCCGGCAATCGCCAGTGTGTTCTTCAACCAGGCCGGCAGCGGGTCGAGGGCCAGGAACGTCAATGCGAACAGCAGCGGCAGCGCCAGCAGCAGGTTGCCGCGTTCGAATTGCAGGACCGACAGTTCGCCCCAGACCAGGCTCAGGGCCCAGGCGGCAGCCAGCGCCGCGATGACAGCAACGACTTTGTGTGCAGCGTTGTCGACAACCTCGGCCGGCGCTTCGCGCTTCATGATGTAGCCGAACCAGCGGAACAGATAGCCGGCTTCGATCAGCGCACCCAACAGGATCAGCCCGAGCAAGGCGATGCGGCCTTCGCCGGCGAGCAGGTGGATCAGTTCCCACTTGGCATAGAAGCCGGGGAACGGCGGCAAGCCGGTGAGCATGCAGATGAAGCTGACAAAGGCGAAGATCAACACCGGATGGCCGCGCAGCGCCGCCCAGGCTTCGAGACCGCGTTCGGCGATCAGGCCGGACAGCCAGAACAGGCCGGCCTTGGCCACCGCGTGCGACAGCAGCAGACCGCCGGCGATGTACAGCGTGTGGTCGCCGAGGATGTCGCGTTGGCCGAGAACGGCCAGGATCAAGCCGGTTTGCGCGATCGACGAATAGCCGAGCAGACGCCGGTCATTCGTTTGCGGCAGCGCCAGCAGGTTGGCTGCGATGAAGGTGATGATGCCGATGCCTGTCGCCATCGGTAGCCAGGCGTCGCCGCCGATCAGCAGCAGCTTGTCGACCGCGAACAGCGCGGCGGCGCCGGTGGCGGCCGAGAACAGCGCGGAGAACGCCGGATGCGCCGATTCGTAGATGTCCAGCGCCCAGCCGTTGGCCGGGAAGGGTTTCAGTTCGGCGACGATGGCGATGAAGATCAGAAAAAATGCCAGTGAGAACGCCTGCGCGGCACTACCGCTGAGCAGCGGAGCCGCGGCGGCCATGCCGTCGATGTTGAGCGTGCCGGTGGTGTGGTAGGCGAAGATGATGCCGATCAGCAGGAACGCCGAGATGAACTGCGACACGACCAGATATTTGAAGCCGGCCGCCAGCGCCTGGCCGTCATTTTTCGAGTGTTCGGACAGCAGCACCAGACCGGCAGTGGCAATCACGGTCATCTCGAAAAACACAAACAGATTGAACAGGTCGCGGGTCAGCACGATGCCGGACAGCGCCATCACCGCCACCAGCCACACCGCCATCGCCCGGCGTCCCAACGCCAGCAGCGTGTCCTTCAGCGCCAGCGCGGAAAACAGGCCAGTCAGGTTGATCAGCAGGGTCAGCGCCGCTTCGGCCAGGCCGATGCGCAGATTGATGGCGAACGGCGGCTGTGTGCCGGCGGTGAAGATTTCCACGGCGGCGGTGTCGGTACTGGCGAAGGTCCACAGCCAGCCGGCGGAAATCCAGCTCATGAAGGCTAGCGTCACCAGCGTGATGCCGAAAGCGAGGCCGCGTTGTTGCTCTTTCAGCAGCCCCATCAGGAAGGCGGCTGCCAGCGCCGCGGTGATGATGTGCAGGGCGCTTACCATTTCAGTTCCGTCATTTTGGCGATGTCCAGCGTGTGCTTGCGCGCATGCAGTTTGAGCGCGTAGGCCAGCATCAACGCGGTCACGCCAAGGCCGATGACGATGGCGGTGAGCACCAGCGCTTGCGGCACCGGGTCGATGACGCGGGCCACCGCGTCGGCCGCCGGCACGGCGACATCAAGAATCGGCGCGGTGCGGCCGCGCATGTGGCCGACCGCCACCAGCACGATGTTCACCCCGGTGTCGGCGATCGTGAATGCGACGATCATGCGCAGCAGGTTGCGCTGCGTCAGCGCGCCGTAGAAGCCGATCAGAATCAGGATGAAACCGGCGGCCATGGCCATCTGGGCGAGGCTGATCATGTTTCCTCCGTTTCTGAAAGGCTGGCCAGCATCGAGGAGAACTCGGCGCCGACCTTGAGGCCGATCAGCGAATAAATGACCGGAATGACCCCGGCCGAGAACAGTTCGCCGAGCGTGCCTATCGGCAGCAATCGGTTGTCGAGGAAGCCGCCGGCGAGCAGCACGCCGAGGACGCCGATGCCGACGAAGAGCAGGCCGGACAGCGATTCCAGCACCGAGATCAGTTGGTGGCTGAACTGCTTCAGCGGGTCGGCCAGCAACAACAGCAACATGCCGGAAGCGACGATGGCGCCGCCCTGGAAGCCGCCGCCGGGCGTCAGATGGCCGTTGACGAAGACATACACACCCAACAGCAGGATCAGTGGCGTCAGCGCGCGGCTGCCGGTGCTGAGCAGTTCGCTCACCGGCACCCGAGGTTGACGCGGCGCGTCGCTTGGCAGCCGGTCTTGCGCCAGCACTAGACCGACGATGGCTGCGGAGATGAACAGCACGGTGACTTCGCCGAGGGTGTCGAGGCCGCGATAGGTGACGACGATGGCGGTGACGATGTTCGCCGCCCCGACGTCCCCGGCGGTGCGTTCGGCGTAATAGCGGGCGGTGTGGTTGAGTTCGCTGTCCGGGACATAACCAAGCAGCAGACTGGCGAACAGCGTGCCGACGGCAAACAGCAACAACAGGGCAATGGCGCGCTTAATCATGTGAGTCTGCCTTGTTGTCTGCCTCGTTGTCAGCGTCGATATTGGCGCCACCATGTCCGGCACCTCGAATGCGGGCCAGCACAAAGAAGAACAGGAAGGTGGTCAGGCCGCTGCCGATCGCCGCCTCGGTCATAGCCACATCGGGCGCGGCGAGTACCAGAAACAGAATCGAAGCGACCAGACTGACCAGACCGGCGGCGAGGATCGCAACCGGCAGCCGTTTGGCGCGGATCGCCATCAGCGCCGCGCCGATCATCGTGATGCACAGCACCAGCGTGATGCCGAAGACCAAAGGACTCATGGGGCTCATGCTTGATCTCCCCGCCGGTCATCAGCCAACCGATCAACGCCGGTCAGCGGCGACTTTTCCGCGCCGCCGCGATGCGCGGCGCGCGCCAGCACATGCGAGGAAAGCGGGTTGGTGAACAGGATGAACAAGCCGATCAGCGCCAACTTCAGCGCCCAGGCCGGTTGCAGGCAGGCGATGCCGGCCAGCGACAGCAGCGTGCCCAGTGTCGTCGCCTTGGTGCCGGCCTGGATGCGGTTGAACACGTCCGGCATGCGCACCAGCCCGAGGCCGCCCAGCAGCAGGAAGGCTGCACCGGCGACCAGCAGGACGCCGCCGATGAATGCAAGCAGCGATTCCATCACAGACCCCGCTCAAGATAACGGGCGACAACAATCACCCCGAGGAAGGACAGCAGCGCGTAGACCAGCGCCACATCGAGATAGATGCCGCGTCCTTCCAGCAGCGCCAGCAGCGCGATGGCGGTGATGCCGATGATGGTCAGCACGTCGAAGGCGATGACCCGGTCGGCGGTCGACGGGCCCTTGACGAAGCGATACAGCGCAAGCAGCAACGCCAGGCCGGTCAGTGCCGCCGCCAGATAGATCAGAAACTCAACCATACATGACCTCGAGATAGTCCTCGAAACCCGAGACGATGGCGGCGGTGGCCGCCTCGATATCGGCCGAATCCACCGTCACCCAATGGATGTACAGCCATTCGCCGTCGATATCGACGGTCAGCGTGCCGGGAGTCAGCGTGATCGAATTGGCCAGCAGCAGCCGCCCCATGCGGCTTTTCAGCCGGGTCCGCACTTTGACGATGCCGGGGTTCAGCGGCAGGGCGGGAGAAAGCACAATGCCGGCAAGGTTGAGGTTCGACTTGACCAGTTCCCTGGCGAAGAACAAGACATAGCCGACTGCCGCAATCAGCGCGCGCGGCGTCATCCGCAATTCCGACACGACCGCGAGGCTGTTGCGGAACAGCAGGGTGATCAGAAACGCCGCGATCAGGCCGACCAGCAGGACATCCCCGGCCAGCGAACCGTTCAACAGAACCCAGAATCCGAACAGGGTGGCAAACAGCAGCGTCATATCGCGTGTTCCGGTCATCAAGCGCCCCTTCCTTCCGAGCTGACACCTCGGGCATCCCGCGTAGCATCCAACAAGCTCGATAACAGTGCGCCGTCGGTCAACAACGGGGCATCCACAGACTGCTGGTAAATGCTGAATGCGGTCAATTCAGAACACCTCCGTCAGTTTGCACGGCACCAACATGCCTGCTCTTGATGCTCGCGTGATGGGGCAGATGAAGGTCGGGGCGGGGAATAAGATGGTCAACAGAAACTCGAATCAAAAAATCGGCTAGACGAAGCAATGAGGTGAGTGCAGGTTTGTTTAGCACGCTTCGTGCCAATGCCGGACCGGCTGAAATTGCGCAGGCCGCGATGGTATTTCTGCTGTGTTACGGAATGAATATTCGCGGGGGCGGCAGGATAACAGAGGCGTAGTGCTGCAACTCACTTATCGGGGCGGGAATTGCCGTGAATGAAAGACTTGTTGCAACCAGCCGACCCAAGTGAAATCGGGGCATGATTTGCAGTCGCTCCCGCCTGACCAGAGCATCAGTCTTCAGCGCTGATTTCCCGGCAACCAAACAAAACGCCCACCCCCTTGAGGAGGTGGGCGGATGAAAAACACGATGGTTACCGTGGCTTCGTTCGGGCAGTCTATGGCCTCAGTTGCTGGAGACCTTAACCGGCGCTTCGATGGCCTTCAGATCGGCCGCGCCGTAAACCCGATTGATGGACTTCATTTCCACCACGGGCACTTTCACCGCCCCCTTGCCCAGCAGCTTGTCCGCCACCGCCTGGTCGTAGCTCATGTAGTTGAGCTTGGCATCAACCTTGAAAGCCTTGGTATCCGACGGCAGCTTGAAAGCATATTTGCCGTAGCGATACCCCTTCGGCGGGATGGTGTTCATCTCTTCGAATCGGGCGATTTCCCAGGGGTTGACGGTGGGTTTGCCATCCTTGTCCACCGATTTGTTGCCGAACACCACGGCGTCTTCATCGAAGCGGTTGTCCGCGCCCAGTTCGCCCGAACGCAACAGCACGCGGCCCTGATCGTCGGTCACGGTGACATCGAGCCAGATCAGGCGGATGAAGGTCAGGCTGGTGGGGAGATGATGGCCGGCGCGGGCATTGATGACCTTGACGCGCAATTCATGCGCGCCGCCCTTGCCGCTCTTGATATCCATATCCAGCTCGGCCACGTTCTGCAAACGCTTGATCGCCTCGATCTTGTGTTCTTCCGCATTGGCCACGCCCAGGGCGGGAGCGATGACGGCATTGCCGCCGACAAAACCGTGGTCATGCACCAGGTCGCGTGTTTCCCTCGCCTTGGTCGAGGATTTACCGCCCAGGCCATGCTGATCCAGATCCCTGGCGCGCTTCATCTCGTCGGCGACACGCACGGCGGTTTCCACCGGCACCATATGGCAATCCTGACAGGGGATGTCGGCCTGCGCATAGGGTGAGGTCTTCCACTCGTCATAGGTATGTTCGATCGGGAACTGGTTGAACGGATGGAAGATGTTGTGGCAGTTGCCGCAGAACTCGGCCTTGGTGTGCAGATCCGAATACTGGGTTTCGTGATAGCCCGATTTCGCGTTCTTCAGCGGACCGTACTTGGTTTCACCCGGATCGAGCACCAGCGAGGCATTGCCCGGGTCGCCCGACGCGGACTGGGCATGATTGGAGCGGACGGTGCTGTGGCAGACGTCGCAGGTGACGCCTTCCTCGGCGACCTTGGGCGCGGTAAAGCCGCCATGCTTGCCAAGGGAAGGATCGAACTTGATTGTTCCGGTCGTCACGCCGATCGGGCTGTGGCAACCGCCGCAATGGTTCATCAATTGCCCGCCCATGGCCTTTTCCGCCAGCGCCCACTCAGCCTGGAACACCGGATCCTTGAACGCGATGGAATGCATGGAACCGAGCCAGCCCTTGGTCTGGCGCGGGTGGCAGGTGGCGCAATTGCGCGCCTCCTCGAAATCCTCGACCTTGAGCTTGCGATTGTTGGCTACCGCCAGCATGGAAGGCGGGAAGGGTTGCGCGATATTGCGGGGCGCGGGGTTGTCGGCTTCCTTGCTTTCGACTTTAGCCGGTTCATCGGCGCCGGCGGAGTACATCAGGCTGACGGAAATGCCGGTGACCAGGCCGACTATCAGCATCATCCGGTTACGCAGGGTGCTTTTCATGATTGTTCAACTCCTCGATAGGGTTGCTGCTTCGGGTTGCTTCATTTCGTCGCGCCGGGCGAGCCGGCGCGACGATCGTTCGAACTCGTTCAGGCGAAGGCGTCGGCCATGACGTTGTTGAACCAGCCAACGCAATACTCGGCTTCCAGCTTGCGTTGCAGGGGTGGCGCGTCGAGCGGAGAAATTCCGCCGGCAGTCTTCACATAGACGAACTGGTTGTTCTCGACGCGATAGATATGCACCACCGAGATACCCCAATCCGGCGCCAGCGTGCTGTAGCAGGTATTGACGTAGTAAGGCTGCGGCACCGGCAAGCCGTTGAGTTTGGCGACAATGGCGCCGGCCGCCACCTTGGCCTGGGTCATCGCCATATGCGCGGACTTGGGCATGTCGTACACCGGCAACTCGCCGGCAATGCAGGCATCGCCGATCGGGTAGATGTCCTTGTGCCGCGTCGATTCCATCGTCATCGGCGTCACCTCGCACCAGCCCTGGGCATTGGCCAGCCCGCTGCGCACGGCGATCTGGCCGGCATGGTGCGGCGGGATCAGGTTGACCACATCACCCTGATGCTCGTTCAGGCCGGTGAAGCAGGTTCTGCTGGCGACATCGACCCGCTCCACCTTGCCGTCGCCGGCGCCCGGCACCCATTCGATCATGCCCGGATAGAGCGCCTTCCAGCCCTGCTCGAACAAGCCCTTCTTGGAGAAGGAATCGTTGGCGTCGAGGATCAGTACCTTGCTCCTGGCCTTGCCGTTATGCAGGCAGTAGTGCGCGACCTGGGCGGCGCGCTCGTAGGGGCCGGGCGGGCAACGGAAGGGTTTCGGCGGCACGCTGATGATGAACACGCCGCCATCGGCCATGGCTTGCAGTTGCCATTTCAGAATCCGGGTCTGCTCGCCGGCCTTGTAGGCATGCGGCATATCGGTCACGGCATCCTCTGAATAGCCGGCCACCGCTGTGTAATCGAACGAGATGCCGGGCGCCATGATCAGTGCGTCATAGGACAGCTTCCGGCCACCCTGGGTAGCGACCGTTTTCTTCAACGGGTCCACCGCCGTGACGAAGTCGTGAACGACATTGACCCCGCGCCTGGCGATCTTGTCGTACCCGGTTTGCAGGCTCTCGATCTCGCGGTGGCCGGAGATGACTTCGTTCGACAACGGGCAGGCGGTGTAGGTCTGATTGGCTTCGATCAGCGTGACATCGATGGCCGAATCCATCAGCTTGATGTACTTGGCGGCGGTGGCGCCGCCGAAGCCGCCGCCGATCACGACAACCCTGGCTTTGACGCCGGCATGCGCACGGGCGGGTATGGTCAGCACCGAGGCGGAGCTGGCGGCGGCAATGGCCTTGAGAAAGGCGCGACGATTGACTGGGTTCATGGTATTTGCACTCACTTCTGGCTGGCGAAGAACTCGGGCGCGGACTTGAGCCCTTCTTCGTCGAGTTTTCTGGCGTTGGTGCGCATCTTCTTGTGCGTCATCTTTACGGCATCATCGCGATACTTCATCAGCTCCAGCTCCATGTATTGCGCCCACTGGCCGTTGAGTTTCGGTGTCACATCGTCGTCCGGCTCGCTGCCGGTATCGCCGTGGCAGGTCACGCACCGTTCGACCGCGTCCTTGCCATGCGCGACGCGCCTTGCATCGGTGTTCTGGGCCACCGGCACCCAGGGCAGTCTGGCGTAATAACCGGCAATGGCGGCCAGTTCCTCGTCGCTGTACCCCTTGACCAGTCGACCCATGCTGGCCGAGAAGCGTTCGCCGCTCTTCCACTGCATCAAGATCTGCTTCAGGTAGGCCTCGGACAGGCCGCCGATCGAGGGCATCGACTGGCCGACGCTGACGCCGTTGATGCCGTGGCAGTTGTTGCAGGTACGCGCCAGCCCCTCGATGTTGATGCCGGCGGCAGCGGCCGGCCCGCCGGCTATCAGCGCCAGGGTGCAAAGCAGACTGGATAGTTTCCGCATCGTTTCTCCTTTTTTATGGGTTCGCGACCAGATGAGCGGATGTTCCGCCATCTGGCCGATGCATCGACGACTACAAATCGCCTTCGGCGGCGGCTTTCATGATGACATCCATCTTGTCGCGGATGTCCTTGGCGTATTCCATCAGCTTGTCCGGCGCGCCCATCTTGCCGGAGAGGGAATCCAGCCAGGAGGTGTTCCAGTCCAGCGTCAGCACCCAGATGTTCTTGTCGGCGTCTTCCATGATGGCGATGCGGCAAGGCAGGTAAACAATCGATTCCGGCGCGTACTTCAGGATTTCGCGGCCGGCGGCGATATCGCAATAGTGATAGACCTCCATACGCGGCGCATCCATGTCGCCCAGCACTGCCTGAATGTCTTTCCACATCGGACTCTCGCCGACTTTCTTGAAATTGAGCTTGTTGGCGCTCAGTTCCATGGACTGTTTGACATCCTCGAAGCTGAGACCCGGCTTGGCCTGGTATTTGATGGCCATCAGATTCATCACATCCTTGATGTCCATGCTCTTGACCATGCCCATCATCGGCATGACCTGCTTCATCAGCGCGGCCTTCTCCTCGGGCGTCACGATGCGCGACATTTCATAAGGCCGCGTGCCGCGACCGCCGGCGGTAACCGGCAACACGACGGGGCCGGCGGAAAGCGGCACAAATTTCAGATAGGGATTGCCGCCCGCCTGCTGGGCTGCGGCACCTCCGGAAACCAGCAGCATTGCCGCCAGGATTGCGAGTTGTTTTTTCATGATGCTTCCTGTCGCGAAAATGGAGCCGGCAGTCCGGCTCCGCATGTTGACCAATCAGCCGATGGCGGCTTCGGCGGTGTTCTTGTCGCCGGTGTTGTCCACCCAGTTGACGACAACCTTGTCGCCCTTCTTGGCGCCCTTGACCTTGAATGCCAGGTAGGGGTTCTTGGAAATGCCGCCGCCCCACTGCGCGTCCAGCACTTTCGCACCGTTCACCGTCGCCGTGACGTTGGTGATGTGGTGCGCCGGCACCACGGCGCCGGTCTTCGCGTCCTTGCGCAGGCCGGTCTCCATCGGGTGGTTCATCAGACACTTCACTTCGGCGCTGTCGCCTGCCATCGAGGCGCGGATCTTCATCGGTTCTGCCATTTTCTTGCTCCTAGGGTTTAACGGGTTCGGTCAAGTCGGTGAACAAGCAATCAGCCGCCGCAGCCGCCGATGGTGACTTTCACTTCCTTCGCGGCGGTGTACATCTTGCCGCCCGCCTTCACCACGGCGCGAACATTGGCGGTGGTTCCCATCTTGATACGGGTGGATACGAAGCCCTGCGCGCCGTTCGACAGGTCGAACTGGGCGATCATCGGCAGCGTGTTCTTCTCGCCAATGATGATGATCGACTCGGTGCCGGCAATGTTGGAGGTGATTTCAACCGGCACAACCGCGCCGTTCTCCGCAATGTCCGGCGCTTTCACGCTGATATCGCCCGCTGCCGCGCCGGCGCCGCCGACCGCGCTCATCACGCCGCCCAGATCCTTGCTGTCGAATACGGCCTTGTTCCACTCGGCCGCGAATACCGCGCCCGGGGTCAGCAGTCCGGCGGCCATGGCCACGCTCACCGCGCCGGCTGCGCCAGCGCCCTTCAGTACGTTTCTGCGCAAAATGTTCATATGCACTCCTCTGTCAGTTCGGTTGGTTACAGTTACTTACAGGCTGTGAATAAAGTCGACGACCTTATCGATTTCTTCCTCGCTCATCGCTTGGTGTTTGCCAAACGGCGGCATGAAAGTCTTGGGATTGGAAGCAGTGGCATCCCAGATTCTGGCGCGCAAAACCGCCTTGTCGGGAAACCTTGCCTGCATGGCGATCATCGGTGGACCGCTGTTGCCGGTCTGCTCGGCGTCCGGCAGAGTCGGGAAACCATGGCAGGCCAGACAATTTCCTTTGGCGCGGTTGTAAACAATGTCCTTGCCTGTCTCGCCTTGCCTGGATTGCTGCGCACAGACCGGCATCACGACAAAGGCTGCGAGAAATCCGGCAACCATGGCTGAACCATTCCGCATGACGTCTCCTTCCTCTATCGAAAGCTGTCTGGCTGGGTATGACATTCGCCGATGCAAATTCCATCGATCGGATGTCCCGGCGTTGGGGCGACGAAGATTATTCGCAACATCCCGCATGACACAAGAGCGAATCCAACCACTTGGTACGATATTTTTGCCGTCGAGTATGTTAGTACCAAGCACCACGAAGCCCGATTTCAGCGCGGCGGTTCCCGTTCCGCATCCTTTTGCCGTAACTCGCGCAGCCGCGCGTCGATGATCGACAAGGTATAGAAATCGGCCTTGCCCTGGCGTTGCGCCATCTGCAACTGCTCGATCGCAGCGCCGATACGATCCGCCAGCACATAGGCCTCGGCCTGGGCGAGATAGGCTTCCGTGCTTTGTCCGAGCGCCTGATGGGCCTGCGCCTTCAACTCCTGCAACGCACCGTCGGAAGTCCAGATGCGTTGCCGTTCGACCAGAAAATCCAGCGCTTCGCGCGGTTTTTTTGCGCGCAACAACGCCTTGGCATGCAAATAAGCCAAGGGTCTGTAGGTGCTGTGCCTGACCAGCGCGGTGCCCGACAACTCGGCCGCCAAACCGGCCTGGTCACGCGCCAGGGCAAGTTCGGCCCGAGCCAGTTCAATCACGGGAGAAGGCGGCGACAAGCCGGCAGCCGTTTCCAGCGCAGCCGCCGCCTGATCCGGTTCGCCGACGCGCAGACGCGCCTGGGCCAGACCGAACCAGGCGCCGGCCGAGGCTTGCTCAAGAACTCGGGCCTCGAACTCCCGCACTGCATCACGCGCCTCGCCCGCAGCCGCCTGCACGCGCGCGCGCACCAGGGTGAACTCCAGGCTATCGGAGAATTGCCGGTAAGGAATGCTGGCAAGGCGATTCTGGATGTCGGCGATACGCTCGTAGGTCAACGGGTGCGTGCGCAGATACGCCGGGGCATTGTTGTCATACACCCGCCCCTGCGCCTGCAAGCGTTCAAAGAACGTCCCCATGCCCTGTGGGGCGAAACCGGCCGACGACAAGGTCTGCAAGCCGACGCGATCCGCCTCGCGTTCGTGTTCCCGTGTGAAGTCGAGTTGATTCTGGATGCTCATGGCCTGTGCGGTCACAATTGCGGCCTGCGCCGCATCCGGATTCGAACGCGCCGCGAGTATGGCGATGGCCAGCGCCGCGAGGGACGCCAGACCCGATGACTTTTGTGCATCGACAATGCGAGCGATGTGATTCTGGGTAACGTGCGCAATTTCATGCGCCAGCACACCGGCCAGTTCCGACTCGTTGCGTGCGGCGGATATCAGACCGGTATGAACGCCGACATAGCCGCCGGGCAAGGCAAACGCATTGATGCTGTCGTCTCGAACCGGAAAAAACTCGAACTGCCGACCCGGCGCGGGCGATGCTGCAATCAGGCGCTCGCCCAGCGAGTTCAGGTATTCGGACAGAACCGGGTCATCCACATATGCGGCATCGTTGCGAATCTGGCGCATGATTTCGCGACCGATGCGATCTTCGTTCGCCTCGCTCAATACCATGCGCGAGACCTCGCCCAGATCGGGCAATTCAATCGCATGCACCGGGAAAGCGATCAGGAGAACAAGGGCAATGGAAGGCAGTTTCGGCATCGGGCTATGATACTTGCCCTCTTAACCAGTTCCTCCCGCGAGCATGAACAACTTCACGCATTTTGACGAGCAGGGCCGTGCATTGATGGTCGGCGTTGGCGAAAAGGCCGAAACCCGCCGCGTCGCCGTTACCGCCGGTCGTATTTGCATGCAGGCCGCAACCCTTGCAATGATTCGCGATGGCGGCGCCAGGAAAGGCGATGTCCTCGGCGTCGCCAGGCTTGCCGGCATCATGGCCTCGAAGCGCACCGCCGACCTGATTCCGCTCTGCCATCCGATCGCACTGACCAGGGTCACCGTCGATTTCACGCTGGACGAAGCCGCCAATGCCATCGAATGCCGCGCCATAGCGGAAACCGTCGGCCGGACCGGCGTCGAAATGGAAGCCCTCACCGCTGCCAGCGTCGCCCTGCTGACTATTTATGACATGTGCAAGGCGGTGGATCGCGGCATGGTCATTGAATCAGTCCGCCTGATTGAAAAACTGGGCGGAAAATCGGGACACTGGAAAGACTGCTGAAGTGGCGTTTTTCCGGATTTCACAAGCAGGATCAAACCGACTCGCACGCCATACGCCACGCGTTCGGGCACGCCGACATTCCGATTGCCTGACTGGTAGACACCTTTGCATGACACTCAGCGCCGAGTGTCGGTTTTCTTTACAGCACGTCCAAACCAGATACATCAAATAGTTGCTCGAAACACGAAAATCACTCCAAACCCATGATTTATAAAGAAACAATCCGGCCGGATTTTAGTTGGCATCAAATATGCTTTAACTGTTTCACATCAGATTTGAGGCGCTTGTGGCACCACAGACTGTGTTTGGTTCGAATGAAATTTTTTCAACTACAGGAGTTACAAACATGAAACGCAAAGTTCTGAACAGCTTGGTCGGTGTAGCGATGCTGGGCGCTGCCGCCAGCGCCAACGCCTTCATCTTCAATGCCGCAAACTATGATTTGAACGGCGCCCCGATGGCGATCAACAATCTCGGCGCCGGCACCCCCGGTTTCAACATCGTGATCCAACTAGGCGCTCTTGACAGCGCCTCCCTCGTGTCCAGCAGCATTACCTCCGATCTCGGCGGCATGACTGTCGGTCAGACCGTTTCCGCCACCACCCTGCACACCAAGGGTCAGGTCGGTCTGGACAACCCCGCGACTCCCCAAATGGATTTCAAGCGCACCTACGACGAAACCACTTTCTTTGGTTCGGTTTCCACCACGTTGATGTCTCTGGTTGGTGCAGCTGCGCTCCCCGGCACGCTTGACACGAGTACCGCCAGCTTCAGCGGCGCCATGAATGTCACCTACGACGGCATCTTCAATGATTTCCCGCTGCTCCAGATCAGCGGTGCCGGCGCCGGCAACATGGCCATCGCTTTCGTCTTCAATGACGCGTTGGACACTCTCGCCATGACCGTTGTTGAATCCGGTCTCTCTGGCTGGACCGGCCTGGAAGCCGCGCTGAAGAATCTGGACGGTTTCCTTAGCGGCGCAATTGACGACTCCGTGAGCGCCTTCGTCTATGCCGGCAATACCGTGTCCGACACCGCCCCCCTGACCAAAGGCGGCTTTGTTCAAACCAGCACCGGCAACCTGGTCGTCTCCGCCGTTCCCGAACCCGCTTCCCTGGCCCTGCTGGGACTCGGTCTCGCCGGTCTCGGCATGATGCGCCGTCGCAAAGCCTGATTAACCATCAGCTTATTCGGCATCTTGAAAACGGCGGTCTCGGCCGCCGTTTTTTTTCGCGCTCGATTTATCATTGCCCGGCATGTCGGAATTTTTTACACTTTTTCGGCGAATAGTGCTCAAGCAATCTGCATTGCTTGCCGATGAAGGAGGGCCGCGTTGCGCTGAACAGCTTTGACTTCTGTTGTTTTGCTTGCCGCACCCCAGATTTCTTGGCGTGACGGGGCTCGGCGCACCGGGTGGCAGCGAGTCAGCGGCCGGCAATTCTGATGTACCTATTCGTGCATGACTTAAGTCTTCATAGCGGCTTTCAGCAGGAGCGCAGCAAAGCATGTCTTTTGTGATGTTGTTTGTCATCGGCCTGATTGTTTCCGCAATCACGATACATCTGGCCATAACGCTGGCACATCGGTTCAACGTCGTTGATCAGCCTGGCGGACACAAACTGCATAAATCCAGCACCCCCTTCGTGGGCGGTGTAGGGGTTTTCTCGGCGCTGCTATGCGCCTTGTTCCTGCTCGATCAGCAACAACTCTTTCCCGCTTCCCATTGGAGCGCATTGACTCTGGGGTCTCTGCTCATCTTCCTGACCGGTTTTGCCGATGACGTCTGGAGGCTGAGTTTCAAATTCCGCTTTGTGATCCAGGCTGTTGCTGCCCTGCTGATGGCTTTTTGGGCAGGTGTGGTATTGCTGGATCTCGGCGCCCTGGCCTGGGGATTGCCACTCCAACTCGGCATGCTTTCCATCCCGTTCACCATCTTTGCCACGATCGGGGTAATCAACGCCTTGAACATGATTGACGGCATTGACGGACTGTCGGGAACCCTGTCCCTGGTCAGCCTGTTCCTGATTTCTCTGGTGGCCTTGTCGACCGAGTCGCAAGCTTATTTGATCCTGCTGGTAGTCCTGATTGGCGGGGTCGTGGGATTTCTCTATTACAACCTGCGCTATCCGACCAATCGCACTGCGCGTGTATTTCTGGGTGACAACGGCAGCATGCTGCTGGGCTTCCTGTTCGCATGGATATTGATCGACTTGTCTCAGGGCGAGCAGCGGGCCATGTCGCCGGTGCTTGCGCTTTGGTTCTTTTCGGTTCCGTTGATGGACACTGTGGTCGTCATGCTGCGTCGGATGTGGCTTGGCAAGTCACCCTTTCATCCCGACCGTCATCACCTTCACCATCTTTTCATCCGCGCCGGATTCCGCATTCAGGAAACGGTTTATGCCATCGCACTGTTGCATTTTCTGTTCGGTTTTGCAGGGCTGACCTGGGCGCGTGCAGGCGCTTCCGACGTGGTCATGCTTGCGGCATTCCTTGCCGCTTTTATCGTCTACTTCTATCTCATCCAGCGGCCCTGGCGTTTTGTGCCGGTTCTCAGACGCATTCATGCCGTGCTTGGACTCCCCAGCCCCGACACCAAGGGGGTGTTCATCGGCCACTGCTCCGTTCAGGGCGCCGCCTTGTTGATTGAAAGCCTGACTGAACAAATGAAAACCTCGGATGACTATCAACTCGCCGTTTACAAGACCACGCGGGAAGGCAGCAAGGATTCGTCGGTGTACGCGGTTATCGAGCTATTGACCGAAGACAACGATGCAGCTGCCGAGGATGCCAAGAAACTGGTCAATACCCTGAAAAAACGCTTGCAGGGCCGCATGGGGATCAGAGTCCGCCAGTTTCGGGTGCGCAGCAACCCGAACGATCGCAGAACCGGATCAAAGGAGACCGGCAAGGAGCGAAGAGTCTCGGACCGCCGCTCGAAGCACAGCAAGATATTGATTCATACCGCGCACGGCTTCAGCCAGCCTGATGCGATCATTGCCTGAACACACATTCCAAAAACATCATGTTCAATCACATTCTCGTCGTCTGTACCGGAAACATCTGCCGCAGCCCGATGGCCGAAATATTGCTCCAGCAGCAATTGAGGCAAGCTGGCCGCAATGCGGAAGTCCGCTCTGCTGGTGTCGGGGCGCTGGTCCACTACCCCGCAGATGCCCCCGCTGTCGATCGCATGCAAGCCAGGGGGCTGGATCTTTCCGAACACCGCGCCCGCCAGTTCACCTCGGAATTGGCCCGTTGGGCCGATCTCATTCTGGTTATGGACGTGCGGCATCGTGATGCCGTGGTGGATATAGAACCCGCTGCGCGTGGCAAAACGTTTCTTCTCGGCCATTGGATCGGCGGTGTCGAAGTGCCGGACCCCTACAAGCTTTCCGACGATGTCTACAACCAGGCGCTGGACCTCATCGACCAGTCGCTGGCTGCCTGGATAAAAAAACTATGAGCCAGCCTCGAGAAAAACCGGGTTGCGAAACTCGCGCACAAGCGAAGGATTCCGCCCGTACCGTCAAATTGCTGCGACGTCTGCCGCGCAACTACAATCCGCCCGGCCTCCGCTACACCCGATTCAATCGACAGCGGACCGAATCCATGTCAGTTACCGGCCAGTGCTTCGCAATACGAAACGCCACCCCTGATTTCGCGCTCTAGCAAGGAACCCAGCATGTCATTCTCTGCCCTCCCCCGCATGAACACACCCCACAAACCGACGCTCGCCTGTCGCTCGCTGGCGCTTGTCGCCATGCTTTCAGCACTCGGTGGCTGCGCCATCGTGCCTGGCACACATACCTATGACATGCGCGAGCAGTCATCGGTCGCTCTGCCGACACAGCAGAACAACGAACTGGTCCCTGCCCACGTCAAGGTCAAGGCGATCAATGCCGAATTGATCATCGAACAAAGCAGGTCCACTGCCAGGGCGGGCAAGGAAAGCGGCATAACCCCTAGCGGCAAGGTCGAACGTGGCAGCAAGATGGGTAATGCCGCCGAGCAGGCCATGCTCGATTACAAGCTTGGCCCCGGAGACATCCTGAACATCACTGTCTGGGATCATCCGGAACTGACCATCCCGGCCGGCTCATTCCGCTCTGCAGAACAGACCGGCACACTTGTCACGGAAGACGGCACGATCTTTTATCCCTATGTCGGCATCATCCAGGTAGTCGGCAAGACGGCACGGGAAGTGCGGGCCATACTGGCGCAGAAACTGGCCAAGGTGATTGAAAAAGTCCAGATCGACGTGCGCGTCATTTCATATCGCAGCAAGCGGGTTTATCTGGTTGGAGAAGTCAACAAACCGGGGCAACAACCGGTAACCGACATCCCGATGACCATTCTTGAAGCAGTCAGTCTGGCCGGCGGGTTTACCAAGGATGCCGACCACAGCCAGGTATTGCTGACCCGCGACGACACCACCTGGCGGGTGGATCTGCAATCACTCTATGAAGACGGCGCTGTCGCGCAGAACATCCAGCTCCAGCCCGGTGACATTGTCAACGTACCGGACCGCTCGCTGAACAAGGTCTTCGTTCTGGGCGAAGTGCAAAAACCCGGCTCCTTCTTCATGAACAAGAAGCGCATCACACTGGCCGAGGCGTTGGCTGATGCCGGATATGTCAACGAATTTAGCTCGAATCCTAAATACATCTTTGTCATGCGCGGCCAGACCGACAGTCCCGAGTTGTTTCATCTCGACGCGAAATCGCCCGACGCGCTGCTCTTGGCCGATCGCTTTCCGCTGCGTCCGCGTGACATCGTTTTTGTCGATGCCGCCGAAGTTGCACGCTGGAACCGTGTGATCAGCAACATCCTGCCTACCGCAACCATGCTTAACACCATTAGCGGTATTGACTATCCATTGTTTGGCGGGCGCCAGTAATGCTTGACCGGCCGGAAGCTGTTTCGCGAGTGAACGCAAGATTTTTTCACTCACCGGCTGGCTTGACGCTATAGCCGCCTGATCGAATTCGACAACACAACCTAGTTAGCACACGCCCATGTCCGCAGACCAGATGACCAATGTCCCCATTTCAAGTCAGCCGCAGAACGCCATCGAAGAAGGCGAGGACGAAATCAACCTGGGCGAGATTCTTGCCACCCTGCTCGAATTCAAATGGCTGATCATTGCCGTCACGACCCTGTCGGTATTGATGGGGGCCGCCTGGCTCTATGTTGCAACGCCAATTTATAAAGCAGATGGTCTGCTCCAGATTGAAGATCAGAAAAGCGCCGGTCTGACCGCGCTGGCAGAGCTGCAACCCTTGATGGGAGAAAGTGTTTCCGTTCAGGCGCAACAGGAAATTCTCAACTCACGAATGATTCTTGGACGGGTTGTCGATCAGCTCAAACTGGATATCAAGGCCACCCCCGACTACGTGCCGGTCATCGGCAAGGCAATTGCACGACGCCATGCCAAAGGAAGTCTCGCCGAACCCTTGTTTGGCCTGGCCGATTACGCCTGGGGCGGAGAACAGATCAAGGTCGAATCGCTGGAATTACCGAATGGCCTGCTCGGTGTACCAATGCGACTGGTAGCGGGAAAGAACGGCAGTTACCAGTTGTTCAATGAGGAAGGTGAAAAGCTGCTTGATGGCGTAGTCGGTCAACCCGTGGCGGCGAAGGACATCACCTTGTTTGTCTCCCAACTTACCGCCAGGCCGGGCACCCGCTTCAATTTGACCAGGGTTCTGGATCAGGATGCCATCAGCAATCTGCGGCAAAATTTCTTGGTCAAGGAACGGGCAAAACAATCCGGCGTTCTGGAAGCCACTCTGCAAGGCGAAAATTCGGCCCAGCTTGGTCTGATACTCGACGATATTCTCAATAGCTATGTGCGTCAGAACGTCGAAGTCCGCTCTGCCGAAGCCGCCAATACGCTCAAGTTTCTTGAAGCGCAGTTGCCGGTACTGAAAACCCAGGTCGATAACGCCGAAGCCGCGTTCAACAGCTATCGCCAGAGCCGGGGATCGGTCGATCTGGCGATGGAAACCCAGGGCGTGCTTTCCTCCATCGTCGACGTCGACAAGGAAACCGTGAAGTTGCAGCAGATGCGCGATGAACTGCGCCAGCAATTCACACCCGAACATCCGCGCATGCAGGCGCTGGACTCGCAAATCGAGCGGCTCAAGGCCAAGCGCGGCCAATTCGACAACCGTGTCGCCAGCCTGCCGGCGACACAGCAGACCGTGCTGCGGTTACAACGCGACGTCGAAGTCTCCAACAAGCTGTATATCGAACTGCTCAACAGCGCCCAGCAATTGCGCGTTTCCAAAGCCGGGACAGTCGGCGACTCGCGCATCATCGACTCCGCGGTGGTAGCCAGCAAACCCATTTCTCCGAAGGGCGCACTGATCCTGGCGGTTTCACTGTTGATGGGGCTGTTGTTCAGCGTGGTCCTGATCTGGGTGATGCGATCCCTCCGGGTCATGGTGGAAGACCCCGACAAGATCGAGAAGCAGCTTGGTCTGCCGGTGTACGCCACCATTCCGCACAGCAAGATCGAAGTCACGCTCGCGCGAGATATCAAGAACGGCAAACGCAAGGGCGAACTCCTTGCCATCGACTACCCGGACGAGATCGCAGTGGAAAGTCTGCGCAGCCTGCGCACCACGATACATTTCGCGCTGCTCGATGCGGACAAAGGTTCATTGCTGATCACCGGACCGAGTCCGGGTATCGGCAAGAGCTTCATTTCCAAGAATCTCGGCGCTGTTCTGGCTCAATCCGGCAAGCGTGTCGCCATTGTCGATGCCGACCTGCGCAAAGGCCACATCCACCGTGAATTCGACATGAAGCGTGAAATCGGCGTTTCGGAATTCGTCAGCGGCACTGCCAGCCTGAGTGAAATCGTCAAGCTTTCCACCGTACCAAACCTATCGGTCATCACAACTGGACAACGCCCGCCAAATCCGTCCGAGCTTTTGATGCACCCGAATTTCGCGGAGTTGCTTGAACAACTTGGCGGCCTCTTCGATATTCTCATCGTTGATGCGCCGCCCATCCTGGCCGTCTCCGACGCTGCCATCATTGGACGCCATACCGGCGCCACGCTGATGGTCGCCCGAGCGGGCAAACACCCGATCCGTGAAATCGAACAAGCCGTCAAGCGACTGGCCCAATCCGGCGTGCAGGTCAAAGGCTTCGTCTTCAACGACATGGACACGGTGCGGCAGCGCTATCGCTACGGCTATCACGGCTATGTCTACAACTATTCCTACAAAGACAATTGAACAAGGCTCGCAATAACGGCTTGCCGTTATTGCAGGGAGGCAATAAACCGATGCGGCATTACAGTTCCGGCTTCGAGCCGGCTTTCTCACCACGCCACGAAAAGATCGGCTTCCGGATTGGCGCACCGGCCAGGATGGGCATGACCCATAGCTGCACTGACCAAACCACGACGACACTGACATGAAATGGCTGTTCTCCCCCGCGCTAAAACCCTTTGTCATCCTGGCCGGGGTTTCCAGTCTGGTGCTCAACATGGCCATGCTGGTGCCATCACTGTACATGTTGCAGTTGTTCGACCGGGTGTTTTCCAGCCGCAGTCTGGAAACGCTGACCATGCTCTCGCTGCTGGCGGTGGCCAGCCTGATCCTGATGTATCTGATGGATACCGCGCGCGCGGCCTCGCTGTACTGGGCCGGCAAGATCCTTGATGGCCGACTCGGACCGCTGGCCATCCACAAGCTGATCGAGGACGCCTCGCGGCCGCATCTCAAGAGCAATGTCCATGCATCGCGCGATGTCAGCCTGCTGCGCACATTTCTCACAGGAAACGGCATTTTTTCGCTGTTCGACGCCCCCTGGCTGCCGATCTACCTGATCGTCATCTACCTGCTCCACCCGCTGCTCGGCCTCTGCGCGACCGTCGGCGCATTGATCTACTTCGTGCTGGCGCTGCTCAACGAACGCCTGACGCGCGCGCCCACCGAAAAGATGCTGCTGACCTCCCGTACCGCCTCACGATATATCGACGCCGCAGTCAGAAATTCCGAAGTGGTGGTCGGCATGGGCATGGAAAAAGGCGTTGTCTCGCGCTGGAACGAGCTCAACAACCAGGTTCAGGACGATTCCGCCCGCCTCTCCGTCACCAGCGCTCGCATGGGCGCGCTGGTGCGCGCGCTGCGTTCCGGCATGCAGGTGGTGATGCTGGCGGTGGGCGCCTGGCTGGTAGTGGCCGAAAACGTCTCGCCCGGCATCATGGTCGCCGGCACCATCCTGCTGTCCAAGGCATTTCAACCGGTGGAACTGCTGATCACGGGCTGGAAAAGCCTGATCGAAGCACGGGGCGCCTGGCAGCGTTTATCTGCGCAAAGTGAATCCGCGCAAATCGAAGAACCCGCAATGAACTTGCCCAAGCCGCAGGGCCGGCTCGACGTCGAGCGGGTCGTGTTCGGCGGCAGCCCGACCAGGCCGGCTTTCATCAAGGGCATTTCCTTCAGCCTGCAACCGGGCGAAATGCTTGGTTTGATCGGCCCCAGCGCCTCCGGCAAGACCACCCTGGCGCGCCTGATACTGGGCATATGGAAGCCACAAGCCGGCTGCGTCCGTCTGGATGCCGCAGACACCGCGCAATGGCCACGCCACCAGCTCGGTCCGCACATCGGCTACTTGCCGCAGGATGTGGAGCTGTTCTCCGGCACGGTGGCCGAAAACATCGCGCGCATGGGCAATGTCGATTCTGAAGCCGTACTGCTCGCTGCCCAGCAATCCAACGCGCATGAAATGATCCTGCGTCTGCCGGAAGGCTACGAAACCCAGATCGGCGAGGGTGGCGCCACCCTCTCGGGCGGCCAGCGCCAACGCATCGGACTGGCGCGCGCGCTGTTCGGCCAGCCCCAGTTCATCCTGCTCGACGAGCCCAACGCCAATCTCGACCGGGAAGGCGAGATGGCGCTCGGGTCCGCGCTTGCCAGTCTGAAGCAGCGCGGCGCGACGGTCGTCCTGATCGGCCACCGGCCGGCGATGATGGCGCAGACCGACAAGATCGCCGTACTCAAGGATGGCCAGTTGGAAGCATTCGGCCCCACCCAGGAAATCCTCGCCAAGTTCTCACCAGTCCGGCCGGTTGAAACACCGACCCGGACCGTAGCCTCCTGAGTCCGCGCCATGAAAAAACCGATGCAACCCGCCTCTGGCGCGCTCACCGCGCCGCTCGAACTGCCCCTCGCGGCCGGCCCGGACATGACCGCCTGGACGCGCCAGGCACGCGCGATCAGCCTGACCCTGCTGATCTTTCTGGGTGGCTGGCTGCTCTGGTCGGTCATCGCCCCGCTCAGCGGCGCCATTGTTTCCAGCGGTGTGGTGAAGACCGAACTCAACCGGAAAACCATCCAGCACCAGGAAGGCGGCATCGTCAAAGCCATTCTGGTGCGTGAAGGCGAGACCGTGAAAGCCGGCCAGCCGCTGATCGAAATCGGCGATGTCCGCACCGATGCCACCAACAGCATCCTGCTCGATCGCCTTGCCTCCGAGCAGATCCGGCGCGCCAGGGTGCAAGCAGAACTAATACTGGCGGCTGATTTTTCCGCGCCCAAGGTCGGCGGCGACGTCAAGCGCGCCGCCGAGTACATCGCCCGCGAACGCGCCATCTTTGTCGCCCAGCGCCGCACGCTGGACCAGCAGGTCGCCGTGCTGGAAGCGCAAATCAACGAAACCGAGCGCCAGATCAAGGCCCTGGAAGCGCAAAGCGCCGCCACCGAGCAATCGCTGAAACTCTCGCGCGAAGAACTCGAAATCAACCGCAATCTGGTCAAGGAAGGCTTCATCCAGCGCACCCGGATTCTTGTGCTGGAACGGACCGTCACCGACTACGCCAGCAACCTCGGCGAATTCCAGGGCAACCTCGCACAGGCGCGGCAACGCATCGACGACTATCGCCTGCGCATCGTGCAGACCCGCAACCAGTATCAGCAGCAGGCCGCTGCCGACCTCAAGGAAGCAGTCGCCCGCATCGACGAAGCGGAAGAACAATTGCGCTCCTCGCTCGACCAGGTCGAGCGACAAATCGTTCGTGCGCCGGTGGATGGCGTTGTCATGTCGCTGCGCGTCGGTGCGCCCGGCATGGCCATCGGCCCGCGTGAGCCCATTCTCGATGTCGTCCCGCTCAAGGAACGGCTGGTCGTGGAAGCACGCATCGACCCGAACGACATCGACCATGTCCGTGTCGGCGACAGCGCCGAAGTCCGCCTGTCCGCCTACGAATACCGCAAGATGCCCTTGCTGATCGGCAAGGTCGGCACTGTTTCGGCGGATCGCATCACCGACCAGCAAACCGGCCAGAGCTGGTACAGCGTGCTGATCGATGTCGACGCCAGCAAACTGGCCGGCCACCCCGGCACCCAGATGCAGACCGGCATGACAGCAGAAGTCTTTGTCACCACCCCGGGCCGAACCCTGTTCGAATACATGATGCGACCGTTGACCAACTACGCCACCCGGGGCATGCGCGAGCCCTGAACTAATCTAATGAAACTGCTGTTGGTCCACCAGAACTTCCCAGGCCAATACAAGCACCTCGCCGCGCGTTTCGGCGCCGATCCCGGGGTACAGGTTGTCGCCATCGGCGAGCAGGACAATCTCTCCAAACGACCCGACATCCCCGGCGTACAGCGCCTGGCCTATCGCGTTGCGCGAGAAGTCGGCAAGGAAATACACCCCTACCTGCGCAACATCGAAGCCGCCGTGCTGCGCGGACAGGCTGTCGCCCGCATCGCCATGCAACTGCGCGCAAAAGGCTTCGTGCCCGACCTGATCTGCGCTCACCCGGCCTGGGGCGAAGCGTTATACCTGCGTGAAATCTTCCCCGACAGCCGCATCCTCGCTTTCTTCGAGTTCTATTACCTAAGCCAGGGCGCCGACATGGGCTTCGACCCTGAGTTTCCCGCCACGCTGGACGACCACCTGCGCATCCGCACCTGGAACATGGTGCAGCAATCCAGCTTTTTCTCGGCCGACGCCGGCATCACCCCCACGCGCTGGCAAGCCTCGGTCTATCCAGCCGAATTCCAGGCGAAGATGAACATCATCCACGACGGCATCGACACCGATACGCTGCGCCCAAACCCGGCCGCCCGTTTCCCTCTGTCGGACGGCCGCTTCCTGACGCGCAGCGACGAAGTCATCAGTTTCATCAGCCGAGGCCTCGAACCCTATCGTGGCTTCCATATCTTCATGCGCGCCCTGCCCGACCTGATGCGACGCCGACCGAACGCGCAAATCGTCATCGTCGGCGGCGACACCCCCAGCTACGGCCGCCGCCCGAAGGATGCCGCCAACTGGCGCGAATACCTGTTGCGCGAAATCGGCGACGAAATCGACCCAAACCGCCTGCACTTTGTCGGCAAGATTCCCTACCCCGGATTCGTCAGCCTGTTGCAGATATCGCGCGCGCACGTTTACCTCAGTTACCCGTTCGTGCTGTCCTGGTCGATGCTGGAAGCCATGGCCGCCGGCGCCCCGGTCATCGCCTCGCGCACCCCGCCGGTAACCGAATTCATTCGGCACGAGACAAACGGTCTGCTGTTCGACTTCTTCGACCGGCAAGCCCTGGTCGAAGCAGTCTGTCGCGCATTGGACGATGCCGACCTGAGTCAGGCCCTGACCCGGTCGGCTCGCCAGACCATCGTCGAAGGCTACGACCTGGAACGGGTCTGTCTGCCGGCCCAAATCAAACTGATGCAAGCATTGGCTCGGCCCCTGGCAGAGCCAAATCAATAAAACTCACGGAAGTATTACTACCCGCTCAACTGCCCGATCAGGCTTTGATAGACCCGCAGCCGGTTCGGCAGCATGTCCCCTGCTTGTACCGCCGCCAGCACGGCGCAGCCGGGTTCCTTCAGGTGGCGGCAGTTATAGAAACGGCACTGTCCGGCGCGGTCGCGAATTTCCGGGAAGGCATCCATCAGCGCGGCAGCGGTGAGATGTTGCAGGCCGAATTCCTGCATGCCGGGCGAGTCGATCAGGTCGCCGCCGCCGGCTGTCGGCAAGTGGTAAAGGCGAGCCTGCGTGGTGGTGTGTTTGCCGGCATCGAGCGCGAGCGAGATTTCGCCGGTAGCAGCACCCGCATCGGGAATCAGATGATTCAGCAGCGTGCTCTTGCCGACACCGGATGCTCCGACCAGAACGCTGGTCTTGCCGCCGAGCAGGGTCTGGAGTTCGGTCAGATCGCCGCGCGCCGATACAGTGATCTGCGGATATCCCAACCGGGCGTAAGTCTCCAGATGTCGATGCAGCGCCTGGGTTTCCGGCAAGTCGGCTTTGTTCAGCACGATCAATACCGGAATATCGGCGCTTTCGCAGGCGACCAGACAACGGATCAGCAGTTCTTCACGGAAATACGGAACGGCGGCGACCACGACGACGGCCTGGTCGAGATTGGCGGCGATCAGCTTGCTGCGGAATTCGTCGGAGCGATAAAGCAGATTCCTGCGCGGCGCGACGTTTTCGATGACGCCGTTATCGACATGAGTCAGGTTGAAATCGACCCGATCACCACAGACGATGTCGCTTTTACGGCCCCGGGTGACACATTCGACGATGTTCTCGCCGTCGTCGATCAGGAATCGGCGGCCGTGCGCGGCGACGACACGGCCGCTGATCAATGGTGCAATGCCATATTACAGATCGAACAGCGCGTCGATCTTGGCGGCGCAAATGAAGTCGGATTCCGACAGGCCGTTGATCGCGTGGGTGATGTATTCGACCCGGCAGGTATTCCAGCCCACGCTCAGGTCGGGGTGATGGCCCTGCTGGTGCGAGACCCACGCGATGGCGTTGACGAAAGTCATCGTGATGTAGTGGTCGGCGAACTTGAAATCGCGCCGCAGCTTGCCATCGACGACTTGCCAGTCTTTTGCCAGCTTGGGCATCAGCGCGGCAATTTCGTCGACGGTCAGCGGCGGAATGCCGCCTTCGCAGGGTTTGCACTTGCCCTTGGACAAGTCGCAGAAGGTATCGGTCATGGTTGTCATTTGAACTTGTAAAACTGTCCGTTCAGGTAGGCCGAAAGATGCAGTTCGTCTTCCGGGAACAGCTGGTTGCCGAGCATGGAATTGCAGGTAGTGATCTGTTGGCTCAAACCTGAGGCGCTTTTTACGCGGCGGTCGGCGCGGGTGTAGATCTTGCTGCCGTCGCCGCCGAAGCGGGCGACATGGCAATCCTTGCATTGTTTGTCATGCGTCGCCTGGCCGGCTTTCGGATCGCCTTTATCAAAGGGGGCGGCGACAGCGGGCGTGATCAGCACCGGGGTGACTGCGAGGGCTAGAACGATGGCGAGGGTTTTCATGCGCGTTTCCTCCAATTGAAAATAATCAGGCCTGTACGGCTTGCAGATTGCGGGTTTGCGTGTCGTAGGACTCGAGTTTTGCAATTCGTTCCACCGCCTTCGGGTGGCTGTCATAGAACAGCGAATAGATCGGGTCCGGGGTCAGTGTGGCAGCGTTGTCGCGATACATCCGCACCAGCGCGGAGACGAGATGGCCGGGATGGGTCAATTCGGCGGCAAACGCGTCAGCCTCGAATTCATGCTTGCGCGAATACAGGCTCATCAGCGGCGAAACCGGAAACAGGAACACCGGCAGCGTGAGGAAGAACAGCGCCAGCGCGCTTGCGTCGGTCTGGCTGGTGACGCCGAGGCCCTGGTAGAACCAGTCTGCTTCCTTCAACGTCGCAAGCAATGCCAGCATGACCAGACTGAGTACGAACATCAGGCCGATGCGCTTGACGATATGGCGGCGCTTGAAATGGCCGAGTTCGTGCGCCAGCACGGCTTCGATCTGTTCCGGCGTCAGTTGCGACAGCAAGGTGTCGTAGAACACGATGCGCTTGTTCTTGCCGAGGCCGGTGAAGTAGGCGTTGCCGTGGCTGGAGCGGCGTGAGCCGTCCATCACAAAGACACCGCTGGCATGAAAGCCGGCGCGCGCGAGCAGGTCTTCGATGCGTTGCTTCAGACTGGCGTCGGCCAGCGGTGTGAACTTGTTGAACAGCGGCGCAATCAGGGTGGGATAAACCGTCAGGATCAACAGATTGAAGCCCATCCAGACCGCCCAGACCCAAAGCCACCAGGCTTCGCCCATGATGCCCATCAACCAGAGTACGAGCAGGATCAGCGGCCCGCCAAGAGCGAAGCCAAGCAAGGTCTGCTTGAGCAGGTCGGCAAAGAAACCGGCCGGGGTCTGGCGATTGAAGCCGAAGCGGCTTTCGATACGGAACTGGTGATACAAACTGAGCGGCAATTCGACCGCGCCGCTGATCAGGGTCAGCCCGAGCAGGACGCCAACGCCGGCCAGCAGCGGTTCTGAAATCGCGCCGGACAGGCTGTCATGCAACCATTGCAGGCCGCCACCGAGGGTGAAGGCATACAGCAGAGCGCCTTCCAGAACCAGGTTGATCAGGCCGACGCGCGCCTTGGCCAGCGTGTAGGACGCGGCTTTCTGATGCTCGGCGAGCGGTATGCTGGCGGCGAAAGCGTTCGGCGGGGTGTCGCGGTGTAGCCAGACATGCCGCATCTGACGCAGCAGCAACCATAATTTCAGGCCGAACGCGACGCAGAATGCGGCCAAAAATATGCTTTGAAATGAAGGCATTAGCGTGATTTTTTGAATGAAACCAGAGTGGCTCCGGGCGGCCGATTGTGCCACAAACTGTGCCACAATCACGCGCCCTCAATCGACGCCGTTTCGGCCTTTACCGCATGCCGCAAAACAACACTCATCTGGTCTGGATCGACATGGAAATGTCCGGTCTGAACCCCGACACCGATGCCGTTCTGGAAGTCGCCTTGGTAGTAACCGACAAGGATCTCAACCTGGTCGAGGAAGGCCCGGTGCTGGTGTTGCATCAGCCCGACGCCGTGCTCGATGCGATGGACAACTGGAACAAGGGCACGCATGGCAAATCCGGCCTGATCGACAAGGTCAAAGCATCCACGCTGACGGCAGCGGAAGTTTCGCAACGGATGATCGAGTTCATGAAGCTGCATGTGCCGGCGCGCACCTCGCCGATGTGCGGCAACTCGATCTGCCAGGACCGCCGCTTCATGGCGCGCCATCTGCCCGACATGGAAGCCTATTTTCATTACCGCAATCTGGATGTCTCCACGCTGAAGGAACTGGCCGGCCGCTGGCGGCCTGAGCTGAAGGACGGCTTCAAGAAGGCCAACAGCCATACCGCGCTGGCCGACATCCAGGAATCCATCGAAGAACTCAAGTATTACCGCGAACATTTCATCAAAATCTAGCGAATCGCGAGTCGCCACTCGCCACTTGCCAATAAACAAGAGGAAATCATGAAACCCGGTACGCCGTTCGTTGTTGAAGTCAATCCACGCATTCCGCGTCGCCTGTCTCGCCTTTCCGAACTGGCGGACAACCTCTGGTATGGCTGGGACCGCCCCAGCCGGACACTGTTCGCGCGTCTGCATCCCGGTCTGTGGGACGCGGTCAACCACAATCCGAAAGCCTTCCTGAAACGGGTGGACGAAGAGCGTCTGACCGAGGCGGCGGAAGACCACATCTTCCTGGGCAGCTACAACCGCGTGCTGTCGGCGTTCGACACCTACATGAGCGAGCCGCTGCGGCGCGACATGCAGCTCGAACTGCATCCGGGCGATCTGATCGCCTACTTCTGCGCCGAATTCGGTTTCCACGAGAGCTTCCCGGTCTATTCCGGCGGCCTCGGCATCCTTGCCGGCGACCATTGCAAGTCGGCCTCCGACATGCGCTTGCCGTTCATCGCCGTCGGGCTGCTCTACCGCCAGGGTTACTTCTTCCAGCGCATCGACAACGACGGCAACCAGATTGCCAACTACACCGATTCCGAGTTCGACGATCTGCCGGTACATCCGGCCATGAGCGAGGAAGGCGGCGAAGTCCACATCCAGATCGAACTGCCCGGCCGCATGCTGGAGGTCAAGGTCTGGGAAGCGCATGTCGGCCATGTCCGCCTGTGCCTGCTCGACACCGACCTGCCCGTCAACAGCGTCGAAGACCGCTATATCACGCACCAGCTCTACGGCGGCGACAAGCACACACGCATTCAGCAGGAGATCGTGCTCGGCGTCGGCGGCATGCGCGCGCTGGAGAAGCTGGGGGTCAAGCCCACCGCCTATCACATCAACGAAGGCCATGCCGCCTTCCTGGTGCTGGAACGGGTGCGGCGCAAGGTGCAGGGCGGACTCTCTTTCCATGCCGCGCTGGAGGCGGTGGCGGCCAATACCGTGTTCACCACGCACACGCCGGTACCGGCCGGGCACGACCATTTCGGCGAGGAAATGGTGTGGGACTACTTTGCCCGCTGCTGCAACGACCTTGGCGTCAGTCGCGCCGAATTCATGCGCCTGGGCGGCGCCGAGCATGGCCAGGACTTCAACATGACCAAGCTGGCCCTGCATGGATCACGCCACCACAACGGCGTCTCGCGAATTCACGGCCAGGTTTCGTCGCACATTCTTTCCGACATGTGGCCGCAACTGTCGCCGGAAGATTCGCCGATGGGCTACATCACCAACGGCGTCCATGTTTCCACCTTCCTGGCCCAGGAATGGCAGGATCTGTTCGACAACAAGCTCGGTTACGAATGGCGCCGGCGGCTGGCCGACATCGAGTTCTGGAGCAAGGTGGATGCCATCCCGGATCACCATTTCTGGTCCGTGCATCAGGCCCTGAAAACCCAGATGCTGCACAGCCTGCACCATCGCATTACCCAGCAACACCTGCGCAATCATGGTTCCGAGGCGCACCTGGAGCGCATGCTCAAGTACGCCAATCCGCTTGATCCCAACGTGCTGACCATCGGCTTCGCGCGTCGCTTCGCGACCTACAAACGCGCCACGCTGATGTTTGAAAACATGGACTGGATGCGCCAGATCATCAACGATGCCGACCGGCCGGTGCTGTTCATTTTCGCCGGCAAGGCGCACCCGGCCGACAAGCCCGGCCAGGAGTTGATCCGCCGCATCCACGAAATCTCGCGCTGGCCCGAGTTCGAGGGCAAGTTGCTGATGGTGGAAGGCTATGACCTCGGCTTCGCGCGCCGGCTGGTGTCCGGCTGCGATGTCTGGCTGAACAACCCGATCTATCCGCTGGAAGCCTCAGGCACCTCCGGCATGAAGGCGGCGATGAACGGCGTGCTCAACCTGTCGGTTACCGACGGCTGGTGGGACGAGGGCTACGACGGCGCCAACGGCTGGGCGATCAAGCCGGCGCCGGAAAATTACGACGACGGTCGGCGCAACCGGGAAGACAGCCAGACCCTTTATGAACTGCTGCAGGATCAGGTTATCCCGATGTATTACCGCCGGCATGAACTCGGCTTCTCAGCCGAGTGGGTCAAGATGGCCAAGCGCTCGATCACCACCCTGCTGCCGCGCTTCAACTCCACCCGCATGGTCACGGAATATGTGAACAAGTTCTACGGTCCGGCCTCGCGCCAATGGCGGCGCTATTCCGAGAACGGCTTTGCCGGCGCGCAAAACCTGGCGGCCTGGAAGACCAAGGTGCGCCAGGCCTGGAGCGGCGTCACGCTGAAACGCCAGGAGGAGCCGCTGAAACGCATCACCTACGGCGAGAGCATCGAACTCAAGGTAGCGGTCAATCTGAATGGTTTGCAACCCGAGGACGTCCGCGTCGAAGTGCTGGTCGGTCGCGCTTCCAAGCAGGGCCAGGACAAGGATATCCAGGCCGTGCCGATGAAGCCGGAAGACTGGTCGGGCAGCGAATGCCAGTACCGGCTGGAACTGACGCCGGAACTATGCGGCAAGCTGCTCTACCGGGTGCGCATCTATCCGTACCACGAAATGCTGACGCATCCGTTCGAAACCGGGTTGATGATCTGGCTTTGAGTCGCGTGAAAAGTGACTCACCGCTGCGCGGCTCAGGTGAAACGTGAACAGTGTGCCCACGTTTCACGTTTCACTTTTCACCCTTCACCCCCATGACCACTTTCCTCGCCATCGGACTTGGCGCCGCCATCGGCGCCTGGCTGCGCTGGGGGCTGGGTTTGTGGCTGAACCCGGTGTTTCCGACGCTGCCTTACGGCACGCTGGCGGCGAATCTGCTTGGCGGTTATCTGGTCGGCGTCACGGTGGCCTACTTTGCACAACACCCGGGGTTGCCGCCGGAAGTCAGGCTGTTCGCGATCACCGGTTTTCTCGGCGGCCTGACCACCTTCTCCACCTTTTCCGCCGAAGTTTTCACGCTGATCAGCCGCAACCAGCTCGGCTGGGCGTTGACGGCGGCCTCGGCGCACCTGTTCGGCTCGCTGGCGATGACGGCGCTGGGCGTGTGGACATTCAAACTGTTGCGGGGTTGAGCATGCAGGCGATCTGTATTCGATTCTTTGCCCAGGAAGGCATGAAGCACGCCCATCAACTGGTGCATGAATGGCTGTTCCAGCAGGCCGGCGAACTGGGCATACCCGGCGGCACGGTATTTCGCGCGGCGGCTGGATTCGGCCGGCATGGCGCGCTGGAGGACGCCTTTTTCGAACTCGCCGGCACGTTGCCGGAAAGCATCGAGTTCGCCGCCGACGCGGCGCGCATTGCCGCGCTGATTGAGCGCGTCGGCGCGGCGGGACTCAAGCTGGTGTATGTCACGCACCCGGTGACAACAGGCGTCACCGGCCAGGCTTGATAGATCAGCCTCGTTCAGACATCCAGCAAAGTGATCCAGTGCACCACCGGCACGCTGCTGGCAGCGGCGAGGTGGCTCTGGCAACCGATATTGGCGCTGGCGATCAGTTCCGGGCCGCGCGCTTGCAGATGCGACAGCTTGCGCTCGCGCAACTGGCCGGACAGTTCCGGCTGCAGCACCGAGTAGGTGCCGGCTGAACCGCAACACAGATGCGCTTCGTCCACCGGCAATAGTTCAAAGCCGGCGCGGGTCAGGATGCCTTCGATGACGCCGCGCAGTTTTTGCCCGTGTTGCAGGCTGCAAGGCGGGTGGAAAGCGATGCGGCGGGGTTGCGCGGGCCGCAGGATGCTCAGGTCTTCGTCGCGCAGCACTTCGGACAGATCGCGCGTCAGTTCAGCCACACGGGCGGCCTTGGCGGCGTAGGCCGGATCGTGGCGCAGATGATGGCCATATTCCTTGACCATGCTGCCGCAGCCGCTGGCGGTCATCACAATAGCCTCGATGTTCCCCCCGGCGCCGCCCTGAATGAACGGCCACCAGGCGTCGATGTTGCGCCGCATCGCCGCCCTGGCGGCATCCGGCGCGGCCAGATGCTGGTCGATGGCGCCGCAGCAGCCGGCATTCGGCGCGACAACCAGGTTGATACCGAGGCGGGCGAGCACGCGTTTGGCGGCAGCGTTGGTTTCCGGCGCCATCGCCGGTTGCACGCAGCCTTCCAGCACCAGCATGTGGCGGGTCAACGTCGCACTGGCTTCGCGCGCATCGGGCGAATCCTGAATATCGGTTTGCAGCGAACCGCCACCAGCGCCGTTGTAGCCCGGATGGAGCTTGCGGAATCCGGGATGTGTGCGCTCAGAATCCCCGGATTCCGCTAGCGCTGCATCCGGGCTACGTGCCGCAGCCGGCACATGTTCGCGCAGAACACCCGGCAACACGCCGCGCACACTTTGCCCGATTTTCAGCAGCGAGCCGAACAGCAGCGGCGATTGCAGGCCTTTGCGCAACCCCGCGCGCAGCAGACGTTCCGCCGCCGGGCGCGGGCTGAGTTGCTCGACCACCTCGCGGCCGATGTCGATCAGGCGGCCGTATTGCACGCCGGACGGACAGGTGGTTTCGCAGTTGCGGCAACTCAGGCAGCGATCCAGATGTAAACGGGTAACGGCGCTGACCGGCTGGCCTTCGAACATCTGCTTCATCAGGTAGATGCGGCCGCGCGGCCCGTCGAGTTCGTCGCCGAGCAGTTGATAGGTCGGGCAGGTGGCGTTGCAGAAGCCGCAATGCACACAGGAACGCAGAATCGCTTCGGCTTCCTGGCCTTGCGCGGTGTCGCGGATGAAGTCGGCAAGCTGGGTTTGCATCAGAGACCTTCGTACAGGCGGCCGGGATTGAAGATGCCAAGTGGATCGAGCGCATGCTTGATGCGCTGCTGCAGCGCCAGCATGGCTGGCGGCAGCGGCTGGAAGATGTCGCCGCTGCCCGCGTGATTGCGGAACAGCGTGGCATGGCCGCCGAGCGCGTTGACCCGTTGCCTGATTGTTTGGGCAGCATGATCCGTAGCCAGCCAGCGCTGCGCGCCGGACCATTCGATCAACTCGTCGCCCGGCAGATTCAGTGCCGGCGCGGCGGGCGGCAGAGAAATACGCCAGAGCGGCAGATTGGTCTGGAAGAAGGGTAGTGTCTGGTCGCGCGCGGCAGCCCAGACCGCCGGATCGGCGGCCTCGCCACCGAGCGAGTCGGAGGCCATTTCAACGCAACGCGTACTGGCCGACAGGCGGAGATACAAGCGGCCATCGAGTTCCAGGCTGGCGCTGATCGGCATCTGTGGGGCGGTATTCGTAGGGCGGAAAAGCGGCTTTATCGCGCCTTCCGCCGGAAGTTGGGACGCCCATTCGGCGGAAGGCGCCTGGCGGCTTTTCCGCCCTACGTTCTCAAACACCAATGTGCGTTCACAGGCCGGGCGCGGCAGCACTTTCACCGACACTTCCAGCAGCACGCCGAGCGTGCCCAGCGCGCCGACCATCAGGCGCGAGACATCGTAGCCGGCGACGTTTTTCATGACCTGGCCACCCAGGCGCAACACCTCGCCGCGCCCGTTGAGCAGTTTGACGCCGAGCACCGCGTCGCGCACCGAACCGCCCCAGGGCCGGCGCGGACCGGACAGGCCGGCGGCGACCATGCCGCCGAAAGTGGCATGCTCGGAAAAGTGCGGCGGTTCGAACGGCAGCATCTGGTTATTGGCCGCCAATGCGGCTTCTATTTCCGCCAGCGGGGTGCCGGCGCGCGCGGTGATGACCAGTTCGGTCGGCTCATAGGCGACGATGCCGCGATGGCCGGACACCTCCAACCGTTCGCCGGCGCAGGCGGCGCCATAAAAGGCTTTGCTGCCGCCGCCGACGATGCACAAGGGCGCGCGGCGGGAGGCGGCCTGCTTGACCTGCTCGATCAGTTCGGTTTCGAGAGACATCAAAACCTCGGCAATTCAGGAAACGGCAGCGCGCCGCCATGCACATGCATGCGGCCCATTTCGGCGCAGCGATGCAGCGTCGGCACGGCCTTGCCGGGGTTGAGCAGGCCGGCCGGATCGAATGCGGCCTTGATGGCGTGAAACTGCGAGAGTTCTTCCGGCGTGAACTGGCTGCATGCCGCGTCCAGCTTCTCGACGCCGATGCCGTGCTCGCCGGTGACCGTGCCGCCGACTTCGACGCACAGCTTCAGGATGTCGGTGCCAAAGGCTTCGGCGCGATGCAGTTCATCCGGCTGGTTGGCGTCGAACAGGATCAGCGGATGCAGATTGCCGTCGCCGGCATGGAACACGTTGGCGACGCGCAGGCCGTATTGCGTGGACAGTTCGCCGATGCGGCCAAGCACGCGCGCCAGATGCTGACGCGGAATGGTGCCGTCCATGCAGTAGTAATCCGGCGAGATGCGCCCCACCGCCGGGAACGCGCCCTTGCGGCCGGCCCAGAATTTCAGGCGCTGCGCCTCGTCCTCCGCCGTGCGCACCTCGGTCGCGCCGGCATCGAGCAATACCGCGCGCAGGGCCAGAATCTGCTCGGATACCTCGGCGTTGGAGCCATCCAGCTCGCACAACAAAATGGCCGCCGCATCGACCGGATAACCGGCATGCACGAAGTCCTCGGCGGCGCGGATAGACAGGTTGTCCATCATTTCCAGTCCGGCCGGCAGGATGCCGGCGCCGATAATTTTCGCCACCGCCGCGCCCGCTGTTTCCACCGAGTCGAACGCCGCCAGCACAACTTGCGCGCGTTCCGGCTTGACCAGCAGTTTGACGGTGACTTCGACGACGATGCCGAGCAGACCCTCCGAACCGGTCATCAGCGCAAGCAGGTCGTAGCCGGGGCTATCAAGCCCCTGCAAGCCGATGTCGAGCAATTCGCCATCGATGGTCAGCACCTTCAGGGCCAGCACGTTATGCACGGTCAGGCCGTATTTCAGGCAATGCACGCCGCCGGAGTTTTCCGCGACATTGCCGCCGATGGAACAGGCGATCTGCGACGACGGGTCGGGCGCGTAATACAGGCCGAGATGCGCGACGGCCTCGGAAATGGCCAGGTTGCGCACGCCCGGCTGCACCCGCGCCAGTCGATTTTCCGCGTCGATCTCCAGAATGCGGTTGAAGCGGGCCAGCGACAGAATCACGCCATTGGCCAGCGGCAGCGCGCCGCCCGACAAACCGGTACCGGCGCCGCGCGCGACCACCGGCACGTTGTGCTGGCGACAAGCCCGCAACACCGCTTGCGCCTGCTCCAGCGTCTCCGGCAGGCATACCGCCAGCGGCACTTGCCGATAGGCGGAAAGCCCGTCGCATTCGTAGGGGCGCAGCGCCTCGGGTTCGATCAGCAACGATTGCGGCGGCAGCGCGGTTTTCAGCGCAGTGATGAAGGTAGGCGTCATCTTGAAAAGTAGGGCGGAAAAGCGGCTTCATCGCGCCTTCCGCCGGAAGGTGGGACATTCATTCGGCGAAAGGCGCCTATCGGCTTTTCCGCCCTACGAGGGTTGCTTTGCATGGTTTCGATTATGGCAAAACCGGTGCCGAAAGCCGCTGATATGCCGTCGCCAGCGCGGCGTCGTCGCCGACGTTGCCTGGGAAGATCACCACCGGCAGGTTCGGGTAGCGAGGATGCTCGGCCGGGCAACGCACCACCGAGCAGCCGGGCAGGATCTGGCCGAGCACGGTGGAGGTGCGCAGCGCGAGTCCATCCGACAGCACATCGTTGGAGGTGATGCCGCCCTTGCTGATCAGAAAGCCAAGTGTGGTCGGCAGGCCGCGCACGACGTCCATCAAAAAGGCCGACACCGCTTCGCCGAAGGCCAGGCGCGTCGCTTGGTCGGGGAACTGGCGCTCGACGCGGCTGGTGTAGATAGCCGGAGTGCGGCCTTGAGCATGCGCGACCTCCGCCTGAGCAAGTATTTCGGTCAGCAATTTTTCGCGCTCGATCTCGATCCGGTCGACATCGACTTCCAGCGGCACGATGCCGGGCTGTTCGAGCAGGATGGCGAGTTGCGCGGTGGTCTTCTTGACGTGAGAACCGACGATGACCGCACCCGCGCATTGGCCAGATTCGTTATTTCGGACATAGGCATGCATCGCCTCGGCTGGCACCGGTTGCGGCGGCAGTTTGGCCAGCGCGGTAAGCAGGCTGGCGGCGGAGCGGAACAGGAAACGCTTGCCCTGCCGCGCGGCGGCGGTAAGCTGTTCGGCAAAATGATTCAGATCGGCCTGGGTTTCGGCATCGACTACGCAACAGCGGTTGCCGTGCAAGGCCAGCAGACGCGCTGATACATCGCCGCGCACGTCGTTCAGCACAAAGCGTTCGACCTCGCTCGCCTTGATCCGGCCGGCGGTCTTTTCTTCGACGTAATCCGGCAGGTAGCTGTGCCGGTAGCCGAACACCGAGTCGCGCGCAAATTCGGTTTCGGCAACCGGCGTCGGCACGCCATTGACGATGAGGTAATGAATACTGTCGCGCGTGAAGCGGCCGCCTTCGAAGAAGGCCGGGGTCAGGAAATGTGCATCGAAGCTTGCCCCCTCCCGGCCCAGTTCTTCCGCCATCACATCGGTTTCCACCGGGTAATGGCCACGCAACGTCGAGTCCGACCGGCTGACGAAGATCGGGTTGAACAGCGCCCCCCCCGCCGCCAGATCGGCCAGCGCCAGTTTGATGTTCTGGCACACCTCGCGAGTTACCGAAGCCGCGCGCGCCGCGTCCATGCCGCGCGTGTTGGTCAGCACGAAGAACAGGGGTGACGCATCGAGCAACGCGGCCTGCAACGTGACGGCATCCCAGCGCGTCAACAACTGGCAGGAATGCACGGTCTGCGAGCCGGTCGGGTCGTCGTCGAGAACGATGATTTTGGTTCGGGTCATATTCAATTCCGTAGATTGCGCCGTGCGCACCCATGTTGTGAACCGGTGCGCACGGCGCACCTGCGATTAACCCAATAGCGCCATCGCCCGTGCCGCCATCGCCTCGCCGGTCAAGCCGTTGAAGGCCATGATTTCGCCCGGGCTGGCGGTGGTTTCGCCGCGCTTCCAGGCCATCACGTCACGGCGAGCGGCGCGGGTGCGCAGCATGATCGGCTCCAGCGGTCCGGACGGGCCGCCGGTGACGCCGATCAATGCATCCGCATCGAACAAGGCGTTGAAATGGTCGTCATCCATGAACGCGTTGTCGGGTTCGGACACCGTGTCCCAGGCCACATCGGTCGGACGATACAGCCGGCGCGGGTTGGCGGCGCTGACGATGCGCACCTTGTGGCCGGCGGCTTCCAGCTTGTCCTTCGCCTCGAACACCGGCAGCAGAACCATGTCGCCGGTAACCGCGAACACCACCGTCTTGTCTCCCTTGTCACTTTCGTACAGCGTGATCGCGCCACGTTCGATGCCCGCGCGCGCCTGCTCCAGCGTCGTGTACACCGGCAGCGGCGACTTCGAGGCGATGATCGCGATGCCCTTGTTGTGCGTGCCCAGCGCCCAGTCATAAGCGACCTGGATCTGGTTGGCGTCGCACGGGAACAGCGGATAGACATTGCCGTTACGCATTTGCGCGGCGAAGTAGTTCTCGATTTCCGGACGTTGATGGGTCCACCCGTTGCGGCCCTGTTCCAGCGCACCGGCGGTAAACATGCAGATGAACGATGGCGTCTTGCGGCGCAGTTCGGCCATCGCCTGCGTCACTGTCTGCACGATCGGCCAGCCGTTGATCGCGAAGCTCTCGTAAGAAAGCCAGATCGAACGTGCGCCGAACAGCGCCATGCCGGCGGCCAGACCCGCACAGGCGTCCTCGTTGAGCGGCTCGTAAACCTGGCCGTTCGGCTCCTGGTGATACAGCGGATCGTCCACCGGGTGGCGAATCTTCAGCGCGACGTTGATGTTGGCCATTGCACTGGCTTCATTGCCGTCGGCATTGGTCACCACAAAATACGGATCGCTCTGGCCGACCGCCGCGACCAGCGCGCCGAAGGCGGTCGCCGGCACCTGTTTCTCGCCCGGCTCGAAGGCGCGAATCGGCAATTCGGGCAACGGCACGATGTCCAGTACATGCTCGGTCACCGCCGTCTTCGCGGCCGGCCCGCCGCCGGCGCGGCTGAAGTTGTCGCGCACCAGTTGCCAGGCTTCGGGGCTGATCGCACGGCGTTGCAGGCCGGCGACGATATGCTCGGCATCCAGCGTGTCAGCCGGATACAGGTTGTGCGCCTTGGCGCCAACCTTGTGTACGCCGGCGCCCTTCAACTGCTTCAGGATCAGCACCGTGCGCTTGCCGCCCAGCGCGCTCTTCGCGGCGCCATCGGCTGCCTGCAACACCGCAGCGGCGAAGGCCTGGCGGCGATCGAAGGAGAACGCGGTGCTGTCAACGTAGGCGCCAACCTGGTCGCGATCATCGAAATTCTTGGCATCGACCAGGAACACGTTTTCGAAACCGTGGCCCTTCCAGTAGGCCGTCATCTCGGCATTGCTCCAGGTCGTACACATTGAATGGTGTTCCTGGCTGTAGCCGTTCCAGATCAGCACCGGCAGGAAGTTGGTCACCTTCGGATAAGCGGTATTGAAATGCATCATCGAATTCAGAATGTACGGCTCGCCCATGCCGCCGTCGCCGATGGTCACCGGGAACAGCGTGCCGGGATGCAGCAGCGCGCCGGCCATGGCGAAATGCTGGCCCTGGCCGAGCGGACCGGCGGGCGCGAGCAGACCGGGAATGGCGCCGGACAGGTGGCCAAGCAGGCCATGCTTTTCGCGGAAGCGCTCGCGCAGTTGATCAACGGTCTTGATCCCCATCTCTTCCAGCGAGCGGTCGAGGAACATCGCGGAATAGAAACCGGGTGCGTGGTGGCCGACCTCGGTGACGATATTGGTATGGCCCAGCATGACCAGCGCGGCATAGGCCTCGGCGCTGGAGGCGAATCCGCCGGGGTGGCCGGAAGCCTTCGCGCCGCAGATTTGCAGGGTCAGATAGCGCAGTGCGTCGGCCGCGAGCAGCGTCTGATAGGCGGCGGCGGATGAGTTGGCGCTCTTGATCGACTTGGCATTGGCGGCGATTGCCGGCTCGGCGGCCAGATCGGCAAAACCAGGCCAGGCCGGTCCGTAGTATTGAATGCCTGCGCAGAATTCAGGGGCGAGATTGGCGGGGAGAGTGGTGGCGTTCATGGCGGGCTCCAGGGGGTTTCAGTGGCGATGGGAAATACTGTACAGAAACAATCAACTTTTCACAATGCAGATTACGTTTCATAATGTGAAACATGAACGAAGACAAACACTCCCCCATCCAGGTCATCGACCGCATGGCCGCACTGCTCGATGCCCTTGCCGCGCAGGAAGGCGGCGCCTCGTTGAAGATCCTTTCGGCGGAGACCGGCCTGCATCCTTCCACCGCCTTCCGAATCCTTTCCTCATTGATTCAGCATGGCTTTGTCGCGCGCGACGAATCCGGCCTCTACCTGCTCGGCCCGCATTTGCTGCAACTGGCGGCAAAAGTGCGCGTCGGCCTGGATGTGCGCGCGGTGGCACGGCCGGAAATGGAATGGCTGCGCGATCAGGTCGGCGAGACGGTGAACCTGACCGTGCGCCAGGGCGACGAGATGGTGTACGTCGAACGCGTCACGCCGAACCGCATGATGCGCGTCGAACAACTGATCGGCAGCCGCGCGCCGCTGCATGTCACCGCCGTCGGCAAACTGATGCTGGGCGAAGCCGGCGCCGCCGCCACCCGCGACTACGCCAAGCGCACCCGGCTGCCGGCATACACCGCCAACACCCGCCACGAGGTCAAAGCGTTGCTGGAAGACATCGGCGTCAGCACGGCGCGTGGCTATGCGCTGGATGATGAAGAAGCCGAACTCGGCGTCGGCTGCATCGGCGCATTGATTCGAGATGCCACCGGCGCAGCGGTCGCCGGGCTGTCGGTCTCCGCACCGATGGAGCGGCGGCAATTGCGGTGGGCGCAACTGGTACAGGAAGCCGCGCGAAGAATTTCAGCGCGGTTGGGATTTGCGGAGTGACGCCGGACTTGCAGTAGCCCGGATGCAGCTCAGCGAAATCCGGGGGGGGGCGAAGCGATCGCGCGATGGTCTCAAGCTGGCGTGGCGCTCCCCGGGTTTCGCTATCGCTGCATCCAGCTGTTCGTAGCTCGTAGGATGGGTCAAGCGCAGCGGACCCATCAATGCACCGAACGTGATGGGCCCGCTGCGCTTGGCCCATCCTACAGACTGGCAGCGAAGCCGCGCGATGGTCTCAAGCTGGCTTGGCGCACTTGGCGCTCCCCGGACTTCGCTATCGCTGCATCCAGGCTACAAAAACGATGCGTCGCGCGGTCGTCGATCAAGCGCCTCGGAACGCGGCAAAAGCGGGATAATCCGCGCCTTCCAGAAATCCCCGGCAAACAGGCAATCCAGTGGCAACTCAATGGCTGACTTCGGCATGGCAGGCGGGCGCGTGGCGTCACTGGCTGACGGATCGCGGCTCGTTGACGCGGCGTTTGCAGCAGGCCTGCCCGGCATTTCGCGTTATGCGACTGCAACAGGCGCCCGGCCGGCCCAACCTGGATGAGTGCGCCACATTGGGGCTGTTTCCCGGTCGGCTGGCGGTCATACGCGAAGTCCTGCTGCTGAATGCCGACTCGCCGCTGGTCTTCGCGCACAGCGTGATACCCCTCGACAGCCTGATCGGACCGTGGGCCGGTCTCGCCGGACTGGGCAACCGCCCGCTCGGCGCGGCATTGTTCACCAACCCGCGCATTCAGCGCCAGGCGCTGGAATACCAGCATCTGGATCGCCGTCATTCGCTCTACCGCGACGCCGCCCGCCATCTCGTCGCGCCGCCACGCACGCTGTGGGCGCGACGCTCGTTGTTCGCGCTCGACGCTCACCCCATTCTGGTCACCGAAGTCTTCCTGCCCGCCACCTTGCAACTGTCATGACGCCCCCCGCTTTGACCCTCGCCGAACGCCTGACCGAATACGAGAAACTGATGCGCCTGGACAAGCCCATCGGCATCCTGCTGCTGGCCTGGCCGACGTTATGGGGTTTGTGGCTGTCCAGCGCCGGCCGTCCGGATTTGATCGTGCTCTGGATCTTCGTCATCGGCGTCGTGCTGATGCGGTCCGCCGGCTGCGTGGTCAACGACTATGCCGACCGCAAGTTCGACCCGCATGTCGAGCGCACCAAAAACCGCCCGCTGGCGGCCGGCCGGGTGAGCGAGAAGGAAGCCCTGATCCTGGCCGGCGTGCTCGCCCTGCTCGCCTTCCTGCTGATCCTGCCATTGAAGAATCTGTTGCTGATCGAACTCTCCGTCGCCGCCGCTTTCCTCGCCGCCAGCTATCCCTACACCAAGCGTTTCCTCGCCATTCCGCAGGCCTACCTCGGCATCGCCTTCGGCTTCGGCATCCCGATGGCCTATGCCGCCCACCTCGACGCCGTACCGCCCATTGCCTGGCTGCTGATGGCCGCCAACGTGACCTGGGCCGTCGCCTACGACACCGAATACGCCATGGTGGACCGCGCCGACGACCTCAAGATCGGCATCAAGACTTCCGCCATCACCTTCGGCCGCCACGACATCACGGCGGTCATGCTGTGTTACGCCATCACGCTTGCGCTGCTCGGCTTTATCGGATGGGAAATGCATCTGGGCTGGCCGTATTACCTAGGCCTTGCAGCTGCGGCCGGCATCGCCGGCTACCACTACACGCTGATCAAGGATCGCGACCCGAAGCGCTGCTTCAAAGCCTTCCTGCACAACAACTGGTTCGGCGCGGCGGTGTTCGCCGGCATGGCGGCCGGCCTGCTGCCCTTGTTTCAATGAGTGTTCCCGCGCAATTCGAACGCGCCGAGATCCTGATCGGCGCCGCCGGCCTGGAGAAACTCGCCGGCAAGCATGTCTTCCTTGCAGGTCTCGGCGGCGTCGGCTCCTGGTGCGCCGAAATGCTCGCCCGCGCCGGCATCGGCCGCCTGACGCTGGTGGACATGGACGTCGTCGCCGCCTCCAACATCAACCGGCAACTCCCCGCGCTGCTGTCCACCGTCGGCCAGCGCAAGGCCGACGTCATGGCCGCGCGCATCCGCGACATCAACCCGGCCTGCCGGCTCACCCTGCTGACCGATTTTCTGACCCCGGAAAACATCCCCGACCTGCTGCCGACCGATGCCGACTACGTCATCGACTGCATCGACTCGCTCAACTGCAAGGTCGCGTTGATCGTCACCGCCCGCGAACGCGGCCTGGCCGTAGCAGCCAGCATGGGCGCCGGCAACAAGCTCGACGTGACACGCGTCAAGGTATCCGACATCAGCCAAACCGAAGTCGACACGCTGGCCCGCATCGTGCGCAAACGCCTGCGCAAACGCGGCGTCGAAACAGGCGTGCTCTGCGTCTGGACCGACGAACCCGGCGCCACACCGCGCCCACCGGAAGAAGTCAGCCACGGCCGCGCCCGCGCCGTGAACGGCACCATCTCCTACATGCCCCCGCTGTTCGGGTTGATGCTGGCCGGCGCAGTGGTGAAACAACTCCTGGCTGACAAGTCCTGACAGACGCCGGGGTAAACGGGCAAGGCGCCGGAACAAGCCGGGCTGGATTACAGGTATCACACACATAGGTCACCGTCGAAATTACGTTTCTCGACACCCTGTCAATCACAGCAGCCCGAATAACCCGTGTTAACGACGAGCGCTGCTTTGACCCTGTACGCGAACAATGACAGACTAGATAAATGACCAGTTCGAGAGGATTCACCATGCATACATGGCCGGTTCAGGATGCAAAAGCACGGTTCAGTGAGTTTCTGGATGCCTGCCTTGTAGAGGGGCCACAGATGGTGACCAGACGCGGCGCTGAAGCCGCCGTGCTGGTGCCTGTTCAGGAATGGCGTCGTTTGCAGTCCGCGACCCGTCCTTCCTTGAAACAACTACTACTCGCCGACCAGGCGCGTACCGACATGATCATGCCTGCCCGTGGCCAGGCAAAGCGCCGCAAGGTCGAGTCGATGCTGTGACAAGCCGCTACCTGCTGGACACGAATGTGGTTTCCGAACTGCGCAAACCGCGCCCGCACGGCGGGGTGGTTGCCTGGCTGGAATCAATCAACGATGCGCAACTGTTTCTGTCCGCAGTGACCCTGGGCGAGATACAGGCCGGCATTGAATTGACGCGAGAGCAAAACGCAGAGAAAGCCAACGAAATCGAAGCGTGGCTGGAATTGCTGGCCGGCGCCTATAACGTTTTGCCGATGGATGCGGCAACCTTCAGGGCTTGGGCGCGCTTGATGCACAGGAAGTCCGATACGCTCTACGAGGACGCCATGATTGCGGCAACTGCGCAAGTGCATGGTCTGACCGTTGCCACAAGAAATGTCACAGACTTCAACGCGTTTGGAATTCGGATTTTCAATCCGTTTACGCCAGCTCAGACGTGAATTGCCGGCTGGGTTGAAAGGGCGAGCTGTCGAATAGGGCATGCACGAACTTGAGATGGCTTGCCAACCGAGTTAATTCGCGAACGCGGGATTGGCTCATGACGGGCATTCGGCCAGTAAGGGTTCCGACTTTTCATACAAGGTATCAGGGCAAAGGTCGATTTCGCCAGGCCATTCCACCGTGCCGGCAACGACCCGCACCTGGCTGAAGCGCGAGAAATCGAGTAACTCGCGGATCACACCCTTGTCGAGATAAGGCCGAACATCGAATCGACGCCGCTCACCATTGCTGAAAGTCAGGTGCAGTTCAAAACCGGGCGTAGGGAAAACGCATAGGACATTCATCATGCAGGATTCCAGCCCAGGGCAGCTTCAATACGACGGCGGTAGAGTGTGTCAATTTGGCGGGGGGTGTTGCGGACGTAACGCTCTGCATTGTCGCGCACATTACCAACAAGCCCTCTGAGGTAATCCGTTACTTCGTCCACAGATGGCGGCTCACCGTCCTGCTTGCCATCAAATTTCGGAGGCAAAGCAGTCCAAACTACTGCATACAAACCTTGGCGAACCGCCCAATCGGGCAATCCAAGCACAAGCGAAGGCGCGTCCTCACCTTGGCGCCACACTCCAATATGATTTTTAGAAACCCTGCCTTCCCGAAGGCGAAGCGCCTCTTTCGCCACGTCGATATCTTCACTATCCATCACCGCCCAAAGTGACCGGACCGGAACAGCACTTTCATGCAGTACCAAGGTCATTCGGCCGTCTTTGGATTTCCGGAGATAGTCAACCGGGAGAAAAGGCCCATCGGAAAACCATTGCCGTTGTATAGGCAACTCCCGTGGATCCCAGATGAGCGATCCCCAGCCGAGACAGGCAATACGCTTCACTTCCAGCACTCCACCACAACCGTGTACTTGCGTGCCTCGGCAGCAGTTTCTTCCAAACTCTTGCTCATCAGGTTCCACCATTTCCCGGTCTTGTAGGGCACTTGGTTACTATCCAGGAAAGTGCGGGTCGTTGCTTCATTGATGGCAAAGTTGACGTTCTGGGGGACATCGCCAGTCAGTTTTGCCACCTTCACCGCATCCAACTTCTGCACAAAAACGCCCACAACCTGACCCTTTCCATCCAATACCGGGCCACCGCTATTTCCCGGTTGCACCGGGGCAGTAATCTGAATCTGGCTGGTGTTGTTGCCTAAGCCAGCCAAGGCACTGACCACGCCAGGGGAAAGATTACCGCCTGCGGCCAATGTGCCTTCCAGCGGATAACCATAAATGACAATGCTCTCACCCTGGCGAAGGTCGTTGGCTGCGCGAAACACCGCGACAGCCTGGGGCTTGTCCGGCATCTGCAACAAAGCCAGGTCATTGGCCGCATCCTGAGGTAACAATTTGAGCGGCTTGTCACTCCCGGCCAGACGCACCTGACTACAGCTAGAAACGACATGATGATTGGAGAGTAGATGCCCCTGATCGCTGACCACAAAGGCGGTGGCGGTACCAATCTTGGCAATCTCCCCACCTAACTTGGCTGAAAAACCTGTTGCGACATCTGACTGGCCGGGTTTCCATTCTCGGGTGAGTCTTTGCGCCTCGGCGATTTGATCTGATGTCATCCGGTTATCGAACCAATCTCGGTTCTTGATAGCGTCCGAATTTCCTTGGGCAGCCGCCAGATTGGCCCACATGTAGGCGCGCACCTTGTCTTGAGGGCACCCCGTACCGAACCAATAATTGATACTCAGGTTTGTCTGGGCGTAGGAATCGCCCTGATTGGCCGCTTTTCGCCACCACGCCACCGCCGTGGCAGCGTCCTTGGGCACACCAGTGCCATGATCGTATGACCATCCCAAAGCTGTTTGTGCTGAGGCATCGTTCTGATCGGCCGCTTTTCTCCACCACTCCACCGCCTTGCTTGCATCCTTGGGTACACCAGTGCCTTCGTGGTAAGCCCGACCCAACCTTTCTTGCGCATGGGGATTACCCTGTTCGGCCGCTTTACGGTACCACTCCACTGCCTTAACTAGGTCTTTGGAAACACCTTGGCCGCTTGCGTAAGCCCACCCCAGATAGTTCTGAGCATCGGCATTCCCTTGCTCCGCCGCTTTGCTGAACCAATCAACAGCTTTGAGCATATCCTTGGCTACGCCCGCACCCTGTGCGTATGCCTTGCCCAGTTCGAACTGGGCATCATCCGATCCCTGATCTGCCGCCTTTCCAATCCAATAAACAGATTTAACTTGGTCTTTCAATTTTGGTACACATACTGCGTCCCAAGCACCAACCTCCAGATCAGAATAGAGAAAACCTAATACTTCCTGAGCGAACGTATCATTTTGAATGGCAGCTTTTTCAATGAGCGCCAGTGCAGAACGGTATTCGTCTGCCGTAATACTCTTGGCACATAAAACCAACCCCAGCATTGCCTGTGCAATGGGGAACCTCTGTTCTGCTGACTTACGCAACAAATTCATAGCCTTGTTAGCATCCTTCGTCACCCCCTCCCCATCGAGGTATCGAGAGCCTAATTCATATTGCGCTTGCGCATCTCCAGCTTCTGCCTTATGGATCAATGCGCGGAGAGATTTTTCAGCAGTAGGTTTCTGTGATTCCTTGGACTGACCAATATCTACAGAATCGGAACAGCCACCCAGCAAGATTGCGGCTAAGTACCAGGCATATCCTCCAGTAAGCCACTTCATATTTGCCCCCCTACTTGGGCGCTGATTACGCCTGTTCCATTTCGTTCGCAGTTATTACATATCTTCCGCATCTTGATTTTGAGGTTTTCCCAGAGCTGAGGGTCGTTCTGAAACTGAATGACATACGTAGACACGGCGTCCTTTAAGCCCTGGATAAAAAGCTCGGCATTTATCGTCCTCCCAACTTCGTCAAGTAACGGTGCATTGGAACTACGGGTTATGCGCCAACCACCTCGAATCTCGGCCTGATGCAGAATGCCACAGCGGATATCAGAATAAAACGTAACGACCTTTCCGAACGGCTTCAAGGGTGTGTCTCTTGCGAAGAAGTCGATAAACATTCTTTTGCTTTTTCTATCTGTATCTTCCAACCCCTGATAGAAGGACTCGAGCGTCTCAATGACCAAGCATCCAATCGCCAACATGGTGAAACCATGCCTACTGCGAGAGTTCAACACCGGAGAAAAATAGCGTTCTTCGAAACGCTGAACTATGAAGTCAGCAATCGCAGCCTTGTCCTCATTCTTTTCAAGTAGCTTGTATTTGTCGACGGTAACTGACGCTGATAGCTTCGTTTCACCGACTGTTCTTGATGGTTCATTTTTTACTTGTGTCACCAAATGCCACCTGAAAAGTTGTCCCGGATTGTCCGATCCCGCGTCACGAGAGACGCCCCTTCATGCAAGGCCTGTGCGGTAATAAGCCGGTCGAATACATCGCGAGTCCAGTTCAGCAACAGGGATGTTTTCACGACCACATCGAAATCACTGTCGGCGATATCCAGTTCCATGTCCTTGCGCAGCGCAGCAAGGACAGAATCGGCATCCAGGACGGTTCGGCCGATTTCGAACAGGTATTGCAGTTCCAGTCGCACCATCGGTGAAATGACACACCTTCCGCGTTCAATCAACGCGCTTGCGGTTGGTGAAATGAACTCGGCGCGCCCTTCATACAACCAGATCACCACATGCGTATCGAGGTGGACTAGCCCAGGTTGTTCGGTTCGCCCCATTCGGCTTCATCCCAGGTTTTGATATTGACGAGTTCGTCCGGGTCACCTTTGAAAAGGGACCGGCGCGGCAATTTGGCGATGTCCAGTTTTGGACGCTCGGCCACCAGCAGCAAATGGCGGCCATTGCGCTCGATCATCAGCGGTTCTCCGGTTTCCAGAACCTGATCGGCCAATTGGAAGATGTTTTGACGAAGTGCGGTGAGGGTGACGGCTGCCATGACACGCTCCGTGATATGTACATGATTCATGTTAGCACGTACATAAACCGCGCCAGCCGATCCTCCGCGTCTGCAACAAAGGCCCTGGATTCCGCTTTCGCTGCATCCAGGCTACGCGGGCGCACAACTTTGGCCTGGTTGGCGGCCGCCCGCCGGTTTGATCGCCGATTTCGGCCGAAACGCCTTGACCACGTCTTCCCGTGTTTCCAGGTAGGGGCCGCCGATCAGGTCGATGCCGTAGGGAACGGCGGCGAAGACGCCGTCCAGGGTTTCCTTGATGGCTTTGGGTTGACCGGGCAGGTTGAGGATCAGGCAGTTTCCGCGCACGACGCCGACCTGGCGCGAGAGGATGGCAGTGGGGACGTATTTCAGGCTGACCGCGCGCATCTGTTCGCCGAAGCCCGGCAGCACCTTGTCGGCGATGGCCAGGGTGGCTTCCGGGGTGACGTCGCGCGGGGCGGGGCCGGTGCCGCCGGTGGTGAGCACCAGGCAGCATTGCGTGGCGAGGTCGATCAGGGTCTGTTCGATGATCGGCTGTTCGTCGGGAATGAGTTTTTCGATGAATTCGAGCGGGTTGTGCAGGGTGGCGGCCAGCCATTCCTTCAGGGCGGGCAAGCCCTTGTCTTCGTAAACGCCGCTGCTGGCGCGGTCGCTGATGGAGACGATGCCGATGCGGGCGGGTTGGTACATGCGTTGGGTTCCTTTTTTGCGGAGGCGGGGAGAATATCCCGCAATCAGCCAGGAGACGATCCATGCCTTTCATTCCCAACCTTGTCTGCGGCCTGCTTGCCCTGGCCCTTTGTGTCACCGCCGCCCGGGCCGATCCGCCGGCCGGTTATCCCTTCGTCGGCCACGATGCCGGGCTGGCGCGGGCGAAGGCGGAGAACCGGCCGGTTATGTTGTACTTTGGCCGTTATGGCTGCGCCTGGTGCGACCACGTCAATCGCAAGACGTTTTCCGATGCCGGCCTGAAACAGCTTTTTTCCGAAAACTATGTGCTGATCTACGTCGATGCCGAGGGCGGCAAGCGGCTGCGCATGCCCAACGGCGAGCGCCTGACCGAGGGCGAACTCGGCGCGCGCCTGGGCGCGTTCGCGACACCGTTGTTCGTGTTCATGACGCCGGAAGGCAAGGTGGTCGCCAAGATTCCCGGCTTCAAGACGGTGGACGATTTCAGGGATTACGACCGCTATGTGCGCGGCGGCCATTATCAGAAGCAGACCTTGCTCGAATTCCTCGGGAGCAAGCCGTGAGGTTCGCCACCTTGTGGCTGGCCGGGATGCTGTTGTGCGCGGCGCTGCCGGCTTCCGGCGCGGCGGAGGTGGTCGAAATTGCCGCCGCCAGGGCCGGCGTATTCCATCATCTCGACGCTTCCGGCCGCAACAGTCTGGCAGTCGCGGGGGATAACGCGGCGCTGGTCTGGGAAGACAACCGTGCCGGTGCGCCAGGGTGTTATCTGGCGGTGAAAAGCGGTGCGGCGAATGTATTCAAGGAATTTGCCTTCGGCCGGGGCGAGTGTTTCGAGCCGGCCATCGCGGCATTCGATGGCGAGCGCTTTCTGTTGATCTGGGAGGATGCCGATGGCGTCAAGGTTGCACTGGCCGATGGCGCCGGACCGGGTGTGGCGACGCGACTGGCGGAGAGCGGCGGCCACGGCAATGTCGCGGTGCATGCGTCGCTCGGCGCGGTTGCCGCCTGGAGCGCGCCGGATGGTCGCTGGCGTCGTATCTGGTCGGCGCGGTTGCGGCTCGAAGGCGGCCATTTGCAAGTTGCCGACGCGCGCCCGGCCGATGCTGCGCCGGCCGCCGATGATCAGACTTTTCCCGTCCTCGCCGCCAGCCCGCAAGGCCTGACACTGGCCTGGGAAGATCGCCGGCACGGCCATACCGTGATCTACGGCAGCCAGTCCGCCGACACGCAAACCTGGTCGGCGCCGTTCCGGATCAGCGGCAACCCGACCGGCAAGGCAGCCGGCGATCTCGGGCGCGGCACCGGCGCGATGCGACCGGCGCTGACGCGCTTCGGCGAGCGCATCGCGGCGGCCTGGCTGGACAAGCGCGATTTTCTGTCCGGCTATGACGTTTACGCCGCGCTGAGCGCCGGGACGGGCTTCACCAGGGATCAGAAGGCGCAGGACAGTTTCGGCGACGCCATCGCGCAATGGCACGTCGCGGCTGCGGGCAATGTGCAAGGCGAGTTGGTCATCGCCTGGGACGACAACCGCGACGGCACGCCGGATATCTGGCTGACCCGCCTGGGCGATGCCGGATATGGCGAGAACTTCACACTGCCGGAAGCCTCCGGCCCCGGCGACCAAAGCGATCCGGCCATCGCGCTGGACACTGCCGGCAACCTGCATCTGGCCTGCATCGAGCGGAATGAAGCCGGAATGACGCGGTTGCGTTATCTGCGCCGGCAGTTGCCGCCACGCTGATCGTTTGTGATGCGGTCTTGTAGCCCGGATGCAGCGATAGCGGAATCCGGGGGCACCATTTGGCTTGTTTACGCGCTGCCCCAGGCGGCGAACAGCGGGTCGGAGTAGAGGCGGTTTTCGATGTATTTGTCGTCCGCCGGGCGTTGCAGGCCGCGTCGGGTTTCGCTGTGCAGGTTGCCGAAACCGGCGTCGCGCAGCAGCGTGAGAACCAGGCCGAGGCGCTCGAACGGGTGCAGGTCGCTCCAGACCTGGATCGCCTTGGTGGGGAACCAGCGGTCGGAGAAGGTGACGATGCACGCGCCGCCCGGCTTCAGCACGCGGCGGACTTGCGCCAGCACCGCCGCCGGGTCGAGCAGATATTCGATGGAAGCGGTACAGATCACGACGTCGAAATGTGCATCCGGCCAGGGCAATTCGGCGCTGGCGTTGAGGTCTTGCACAATTCGTTCGGACAGGCGCGGGTTGGCGTCGAGCTCGGCCTGGTTCATGCCCAGGCCGGTGATCCGCAATTCTTCAGCCGTTGCCGGCAAATGCGAGACCCAACTGCTCATCAGGTCCAGAACGCGCTGGCCGGGTTGCAGAAAGCGGCCGTAAAGCGCGCTGATTTCGGCGCGGCAGACGGCGTCAAGATGATGCGTCAGGCGCGGCCGCGCGTAGAACACCGTATCGACGGCGGCGTCCTGGCGCGCCATTCCTTGCTGCCGCAGGTAGGTGTCGCCGGCGGATGCGACCGGCGCCTGCATGCCGGGTCCGTCGAACAGTTCGGCCATGCGCACGCCGCGCGTGGCTTCGCGCGGCTGTTCACGAAATTCCAGTTTCGCGCCGGTTGCGGCAAGCGGGTGATTCGGATCGAGCTTGAGTACGCCGTCGGCGGCGGCGAGCAGACGCGCCGGGCGCATGTCGCGCGGATTGCGAGCCAGGCCGGCAAACGCCATGTGCGGATAGAAACGGCCGGGAACAGGAACAACGCCGGGCAATGTCGGCAGACGAAACCGGTCGGTAGCCAGTTCAACGCTGGCCTGCCCCGCCGGTTGCAGCCAGGGCGCGGCGTCGATCTCGATCTGCACGGCATCCGCGCTGCGTCCGCGCGCCTGTGCCGCCGCCGAGGCCCAGCGGCCATCGGCAAGCAGCGCGCTATCGGGTACCAGCAGGCTGTCGCGGTGGCTTGCCTGCGGGCTTTGCCAGACCAGGCTGGCTTCGATCGACATCGCCGGGGCGGTCAGTTTTCTTCCAGGCGATACTCGACGTAAGCGCGGTCGCGCGCCTGCCGCACCCAGTCTTCGAAGGCTTCTTCCGATTTGCGCTCGCGGATGGCGCGGCGCGCGTCGAGGCGTTTGCGTTCCTCGGTAACGTCCTGGTCGCGCCGTTCGAGCACCTGGATCAGGTGCCAGCCGAACGGCGATTGCACCGGCGTGGATATTTCATTCGGCTTCAGGCTGTCCATCATGCGTTCGAATTCCGGCACGGTATCGCCGGGATTGAGCCAGCTCAGGTCGCCGCCGCGATTTGCGGAGAGATCGTCGGAATGCAGTTTGGCCAGTTCAACGAAGTCGGCGCCGTTTTCGAGCCGCTCCTTCAGGAGCAGCAGACGATTCCTGGCGTCCTTGTCGGTGACCACTTCGTTGGTCTTGACCAGGATATGGCGCGCATGCGTCTGCTTGATCACGGTCTGCACATCCTTGCCGCGCTTGTCGAGCAGTTTGAGGATGTGGAAACCGTTGCCGCTCTTCAGCACCGGCGACAGATCGCCCGCTTTCATGTCGCGCAGCGCGGTGGAATACAGGCTGGGTAACTGACCTTCGTTGCGCCAGCCGAGGACTCCGCCCTGGACGGCATTCTGGGTGTCGGAGTAGCTCGCGGAGACCTGCACGAAATCGGCGCCGGCCTTGAGTTCGGCAAGCGCCTTTTCCGCCTTCGCTTTCAGTTCGGTCAACTTTTCCGGACTGGCGCCTTCCGGCGTCAGCACCAGAATGTGAGCCAGCTTGAATTCGTCCTTTTGCGGGCCGCCCTGGGAGGCATTGGCGAGGAAGTTGTCGATTTCCGCGTCGGTGATGACCAGTTTGTTGTCAACCTCGCGTTCCTTCAGGCGGGCGATGGTCATTTCGGAACGGATCTGCTCGCGGAATGCGTTGAAATTCGCGCCCTCGGCTTCCAGGGCCTTGCGAAATGCTTCGGGCGTCATGTTGTTGTTCTGCGCGATGCGTGCGATGGCGCGATCCAGCGCCAGGCCTTCAAAGCGGATATTGGTGTCCTCGGCAACCTGCATCAGCGCCTTCTCGGTGATCATGCGCTCCAGCAATTGCTTTTCCAGCAGTCGACGCGGCGGCAATGCGCCCTTTCCCTGATTCTGGCCGGCCAGTTGCGCCATGGCCTGCTCGACGCGGTTGTTCAGCTCGAATTCGGTAATCACGCTGGTATTGACGACCGCGACGATGCGATCGATTTCCATCGGTGCGGCGTACGCGCCGGTTTGCGGCGCAAGCGAGACCAGGCCGGCAAGCAACAGGCTCGCCACCGCAAACAAGCGGGGCTTATTCGGAAAATTCGCTACTTTGGGCATAACCGGTAATGCTCCGTTTCAGGACATCGAGCGGATTGGGGCCGAGTTTGGTCAGGCCGCGCAATTCGAGTTGCAGAAAGAAGGCGCTGGTGGCGGTGGCTTCGCTGGTCGCCAGTTGTTGCATGACGCCACGCAACGACCAGCAGCCGGCGTTGTATTCGAAGCCGGCCAGTCCTTCAACCAGGCGCGTGTCCTTGATCGAATAATTCAGCCGGCCGAGTCCGTACCATTTCCGCGCCAGCGGCCATTGGAACGAGACATCGATCTGATTGAGACTGCCCTGCGCGAGCGAGCCCTGGGTGTAACGGTAGTCGGCGTTGACCAGGCGGCCGGGACCATAGCGCCAGGCGCCACCCAGATTGGCCTTGGTCAGACTGCCCTCGCCGGTGTCGTACTGAACGCCGGTATTCAGGCGCAGGTAGCGATTGATCTGGCCGCTGGCCTGCGCCAGCAGTTCGGTCGATTTGCTGGAGCGCGCGACCAGTCCAGGCAGGGTGACGCGCTGATCGGAAAAGTAGAAGCGCTGACCAAGCGTGACTTGCAGCCGCTCTGCGCCGGTGTTCGGTTCGAGGAAGCGTGAAGTGACCGCCAGCGTGAGCTGGTTGGCGTCGTTGATCCGATCGACGCCGATGTACTGGTTTTCGGCGAACAACTGGTCGAGGGATAGATCGCGGTTGCTGCTGTCGAACACCGGAATCCGGGTCTGGTCGCGATACGGGATATAGACGTAGTAGGCGCGCGGTTCAAGCGTCTGAGTGATGTTCTTGCCCAGCAGGGTCCAGTCGCGCTCCAGGAACAGGCTGGAATCGAGGCTGAACATCGGCAGACTGCGCGTTGCGTCGTTGAAGCCGCCGGCTGCCGGCAACGCCAGGCTGTCCGACAGCGTGCGTGTGGCATCGTCGAGCGCGTAATGGCTGAGATACCAGCCCAGGCGCGGCGTGACCACCGAATAAGCGGTTTGCAGCGGGATGCTGAGGCTGGGGTTGGCATGCAGGCGCGCGCCCTGCACCCGGCTGCCGCCCGGGTGATCGAAGTAAACCATTTCGCTGTTGAAATCGAATCGCATGCCGGATGCGCCGCTGGTCGCGCCGCCCCGGTAAACATCGCTCGATGCGGTCAGGGTGACTTGCGGCAAGCGGCTGTAAGGTTCGACGACAGCAACGGCGGAAGGATCCTGCAAGGTCTGGAAGCTCTGCACCAGACCGTTTGCCTGCCACCAGTCGCCGTTGTAGCGCGCGGTGATCTGGCGCGGCAGATTGACCTGGGAGGTCTGGTTGACCGAGTCGGAAAGGTTGGCAAAGTAATTGTTGTCGGAAACGTTTTCGTACTCGAGCGCGCCCGACCAGCGCGCATCGAATTGCTGCCGATGCCGGATCAGCACCCGGTGCCGGTTGCGGTCGGCCAGCTGATCGTTGGGCAGGAACTCGCCGGTCAGCTCGCCGCTGTATTTGGGCTCCAGATAGCGGAACTCGCCGCCGAGCTGAACGCCGCGCTTGGACATCAGGCGCGGGGCGATAGTGGCATCCCGGTTGTGCGCGATATTCCAGTACCAGGGCGTGCGCAGTTCGAGACCGCGCGCATCGGACGCGCCGTAGCTGGGCGCCAGAAAACCGCTCTTGCGCTGATCGTCCAGGGCAAAGTCCATCCACGGCGTGTAAAGGATCGGCACATCCATGAATTTGACCCGCACCTTTCGCGCGGAACCCAGACTGGCAAGATAGTCGAGTCGCAGATCGTCCATCCGTAACTCCCAGTCCTGATTGTCCGGCGCGCAGGTGGTATAGGAGGCGTCATTCATGCGATACACATCCGGCCCGGAAAAAGTGAGCGTTTCCGCCCCGCCGCGAACTTTTCCGCCTTGCTTGCCGGCAAACTGAAAGCGCACATTTTTCATGTCGCCCAGTCGGGCTTCGAGCTTCAGTTGCAGCGAATCCCCCTCCAGACGGTCCTGACCGCGCGCGAACACGACGTTGCCGCGTGCCTCGACCTGATCCGAAGGCAGGTCATAGCGCACCCAATCGGCTTCCATTTGCTCGCGCAGGTTTCGAATCACCACCTTGCCTTCTGCAACCATATCGCGCTGATTGTGGCCTGTGATGCTATCGGCCTCGATATGCGTCGGCCCCGGCAAGGGTTGTCCGACCGGGCTGGCAGGCGACAAACCCGCCGTACTCTTGAGATGGATCGAGTTGTCCGCGCCGGCCTCGCCGCGCGCCAGAGTCAGACAGAAAACAAGCAACAGGCGCGCAACAGGAGGCAGAACAGGGGGCGCGGCGAGTGGCATGGCGGGAATGATAGAATTCGGCGGATTTTTTCAGCGACGGATTATAGCTTTGGAACGTCCCGAACACCTTGTACAGCCTGAACGCATCGAACGCCTGACCGCCTGGGCAAGCGCCGTTCTTCCCGCTCCCCTGCTCGATTTGCAGACCGCCTCGGCCGACGCCAGTTTTCGCCGCTATTTTCGCGCCCATACGGCAGCCGGCAGCTTCATCGTGATGGACGCGCCGCCCAGCCATGAAGACTGCAAGCCGTTCATCCATGTCGCCCGCCTGTTCCGCGCCGCCGGCGCCAATACGCCGGAAATCCTGGCCGAGAATCTGGCCGAGGGCTTCTTGCTGCTGTCCGATTTCGGCGACACCACCTATCTCGCCGCGCTCGATGAAAACAGCGCCGACCGCCTCTATCTCGACGCCAATGCCGCGCTGATCAAGATTCAACTTGCCAGCCGGCCGGATGAACTGCCGCCCTACGACGCGGAATTGCTGCTGCGCGAAATGCGTTTGTTCCCGGACTGGTATCTGGCCCGCCATCTCGACATCCAGCTCAACGACGAGCAACGCAACACGCTCGACACCACGTTCGACAGGATCCTCGCCAACAATCTGGCGCAGCCCCGGGTCTATGTGCATCGCGACTGGCATTCGCGCAATCTGATGCTGACCGATGCCGACAACCCCGGCGTGCTCGACTTCCAGGACGCCGTGTACGGCCCGATCACCTACGACCTCGCCTCGATCTACAAGGACGCCTACATTCGCTGGGACGAGGAGCGCGTGCTCGACTGGCTGGTACGCTACTGGGAGGCGGCGCGCAAGTCCGGCCTGCCGGTGCATGCCGACTTCGGCGAGTTCTACCGCGATTTCGAATGGATGGGCGCGCAGCGCCATATCAAGGTGCTCGGCATCTTCGCCCGCCTGTGCCACCGCGACGGCAAGACCGCCTATCTGAAAGACATGCCGCTGGTGATGGACTATCTGCGCCGCGCCTGTGCCCGCTACAACGGGCTCGGCGACTTCCTGCGCCTGCTGGACCATATCGAAGGCAAACAGGCCGCAGTCGGTTACACCTTCTGATGCCCATCACGTCCCCTTACAAGGCCATGATTCTGGCGGCCGGCCTCGGTGAGCGCATGCGTCCGCTCACCGACCACACGCCTAAGCCCCTGCTGCAAGCCGGCGGCAAGGCGCTCATCGTCTGGCAGATCGAGCGCCTGGGCGCGGCGGGCTTCGTCGATCTGATCATCAACCTCGCCCATCTCGGCCGGCAGATCGAGGATTTCCTGGGCGACGGCTCGGCTTACGGCGCGCGCATCCAGTATTCGCGCGAGCCGCAGCCGCTGGAAACCGCCGGCGGCATCGCCACCGCGCGCGGCCTGCTCGGCGACGCGCCGTTTCTGGTCTGCAACGGCGATGTCTATGCCGATTTCGACTTCAGCCGGCTGCAAGCCGTGCTGACCAAGATGCAAGCCGCCCCGAACCGGCTGGCGTATCTGGTGCTGGTCGATAACCCGCCGCATCATCCGCAGGGCGACTTCGCGTTGATGAACGGCAAGGTGCTCGACCAGCCGCGCCTGACTTTTTCCGGCATCGGCTGCTATCGCCCGGAACTGTTCTCCGGCATCGCGCGCGGCGAAAAAGCCAAACTGGCGCCCCTGCTGAAAGGGGCGATGGCGACCGGCCGCGTGTCGGGCGAACATTTTTCCGGCCGCTGGGAGGATGTCGGCACCCCGGCGCGACTGGCCGCGCTGGACATTGAATTGGGGCAAAAACATGCAAGCTGAGATCACCCGGAATCCCGCCATCCACCGCGCCCGCCGCGAACGCGTGCTGGCAACAATGGGCGCCGGCGTGCTGATCCTGGCCACCGCGCCGGAAGTCATCCGCAATCGCGACGCGCATTTTCCCTATCGCTATGACAGCCACTTCCATTACCTGACCGGGTTCCCGGAACCTGAAGCGGTGCTGGTGCTGATCGCCGGCGATTCGGACAAAACCCCGCCGAAGCAGATTCTGTTCTGCCGCGAGAAGAACATGGAGCGGGAAATCTGGGACGGCTTCCGTTTCGGCCCCGAGGCCGCGCTGGAAACCTTCCGCTTCGATGCAACCTTCGCATACGACAAGCTGGATGAGGAACTGCCCAGGCTGCTGGAGAATCAGCCCGCGCTGCATTACGCCATCGGCTTCGACACGGCCTGGGACACGCGCATGCTGGGCTGGCTGAACGCGGTGCGCGCGAAGGCCCGTACCGGCGTAGCCGCGCCGACCACGCTGCTCGACGCACGCGCGATCATCGACGAAATGCGGCTGTTCAAGGACACGCACGAACTTGCGCTGATGCAACGCGCCGCCGACATTTCCGCCGCCGGCCACCGCGCCGCGCTGCTCGCCTGCAAGCCGGGGATGGGCGAGTGGGAAATCGAGGCGGAACTGCTGTACCACTTCCGCAAGGGCGGCTGCCAGGCACCGGCCTATACCGCCATCGTCGCCGGTGGCGCCAATGCCTGCGTGCTGCACTACGTCAACAATGATCAAATCCTGCGCGCCGGTGACCTGTTGCTGATCGATGCGGCCGGCGAATACCAGGGCTACGCGGCCGACATCACGCGCACCTTCCCGGTGAATGGCCGCTTCAGCACGCCGCAACGCGACGTGTACGAAATCGTGCTGGCCGCCCAGTTTGCCGCCATTGCCGCCGTCAAACCCGGCAATACCTGGAACGCGCCGCACGAAGCCGCGCTGCGCGTGCTGACCCAGGGCCTGTGCGATCTGAAGCTGCTGGACGGTGAAATCGACGGCCTGATCGAACAGGAAGCCCACAAGCCGTTCTACATGCACAAGACCGGTCATTGGCTGGGCCTCGATGTGCATGATGCGGGCGAATACAAATTGCATGGCGAGTGGCGCCCCCTGCAACCGGGCATGACGCTGACCGTCGAACCCGGTCTGTACATCCGTCCGTCCGACAGCGTGCCGGAAGCGTTCTGGAATATCGGCATCCGCATCGAGGACGATGTGGCGGTGACCCGGGACGGGTGCGATGTGTTGACTGCCGCCGCACCGAAAACGGTGGCCGAGATTGAAACCGCGATGCGCGGATGAACCATTTTTGCCTACTCCACTCATTGACTAGCCCTTACCCAGGAAGACCCATGCCCGCCTCTCTCAAACTGTTTGTTGTCACCCTGCTGCTGGCTTTGGCGCCAAGTTTGTCCCATGCCAACGAAGCCGTGGTCCGCAAGGCGGTCCAGTCGCTGATCGGTCCGAATGACCGCATCGAAAGCATCCGCCGCTCCGGCGCGCTGGACTTCTACGAGGTCCAGGTCAACGGAGAACTGCTGTACGTGGATGCCAAGGGCCGCTATGCCCTGCTGGGCAGCATTCTGGACATCCAGTCGCAGCGCAACCTGACGCAGGAGCGAAAAGCTGTACTGTCGCGCATCAACTTCTCCGAGTTGCCGCTGCATCTGGCGGCCAAGCAGGTGCGCGGCAAGGGCCGCCGCGTGCTGGCCACGTTCGAGGATCCCAATTGCAGCTATTGCCGCAAACTGGCGCTGGAACTGGAAAAGCTGGACGACGTCACGGTGTACACCTTCTTGCTGCCCATCCTGTCGGATGATTCGGCGGAAAAATCCCGCGCGATCTGGTGCGCGAAGGATCGCGGCCGCGCCTGGCGCGACTGGATCATCGACGGCAGACTGCCGCCGAACGGACGCTGCGATGCCCCGATCGACAAATTGCAGGCGCTCGGCCGCAAATACAACATCACCGGCACGCCAAACATCTTCTTCTCCGATGGCAACCGCCTCGGCGGTTACGCCCCCGTCGCGCAACTCGAAGCCGCCTTGCGCCAGGCCAGCCAGGCAAAACGTTGACCTTTTTTCCGAACACAAGGATCTCCATGCACATCAAAACAGTCGTTTCCTCCCTGCTCACCGCCCTGTTGCTTGCAGCGCCGGCTTACGCAGCACCCGATCTGACCGCGCCCGAAGCCCTTGCCGCAGCGCAGGCCGGCAAGGTCAAGCTGATCGACATCCGCACCCAGCGCGAATGGCGTGAAACCGGCATCGCGCCGGGCGCCGGGCGGGTGGACATGTATCAGGGGGCGGCAGCTTTCGCCAAGGGCATCGAGGCGGCAACCGGCGGCGACAAGAACGCGCCCATCGCGCTGATCTGCCGCACCGGCAACCGCACTACCCAGGCGCAGAAGTTTCTGCAAAGCCAGGGCTATACCCAGGTGTACAACGTCAAGGAAGGCATGGCCGGCAGTTCCGCCGGTCCGGGCTGGCTGAAGCGCGGCATGCCGGTGGACGCCTGCCGCAACTGCTGACGAATCAGGCGTCGGCGCCCCAGCGTGGCATCAGGCTGTGCGCGATGCCGAGCTGGTCGAGCACGCGTGCGACGATGAAGTCGATGACCTGATCGACATTCTGCGGCCGGTGATAAAAACCCGGATTGGCCGGCAGGATGGTTGCGCCGGCCTCCGCCAGCGCAGTCATGTTGCGCAGATGGATCAGCGAAAACGGCGTTTCGCGCGCAACCAGAATCAGCGGCCGCTTTTCTTTCAGGATCACGTCTGCGGCGCGTTCGATCAGATTGTCGGCGAGGCCGTGCGCGATGGCGGCGAGGCTGCCCATCGTGCAGGGACAAATCACCATCGCGTCGGCCGGATTTGAACCGGAAGCCGCTGGAGCGAACCATTCCTCCTTGCCATAGGCGGCCAGTTTTCCGCCGTGTCCGCTGAAGCGCGCATCGAAGAATTCGACCAGTTGCGAGTTGCCGGACGGCAATTGCAGGTCGAGTTCCTGTTTGGCTACGATGCGCGCGGCCTGCGACAGCAACAGATCGACCGAGCAGCCGGCACGCAGCAGACATTCCAGAAGCCGCAAGCCGTAAGCCATGCCGGATGCGCCGGTAAGCGCGAGTGTGATGCGTTTCATGGAGTCGCTTCCTCGTTTTGAGGGTTGGATTTGAGCAGATGCGCCGTCGCCAGGCCATTGGCCAGACCTGTCAGCCATGCCGCGCCAAGGAACAGGGGCAACAGACCCAGGATGCTGGCGCCTGGCAACAGCCAGACATCGACCACCCACAATTGGGTGCCGATGTGGGCGAAAGCGGCAAGCAGCGACAGGCCGACCGGACCGAACCAGCGCCCCGGCAAACGGATGGCGACAGCCAGAACACACAGGCTCATGACGCCGCCCGTCAGGCTGAGCACGAATGCCGGCGTCAGAAACTGGCCCAGCGCCAGCGCGCCTGCGACGATGCGCAGACCGGCGACCCAGGCCGCAGTGCGCCAGCCGTATCGGTACAACACGAACAGTGTGACGATGTTGGCGAGGCCGGGCTTGATGCCGGGAATCGGCAACGGGATGGCGGCTTCCGCCAGCGTCAGGCCGATGGCGGCGGCGGCGAGGCCGGCGACGCGTCGATCCTCCGCGCTGGAGGTGAATTCAATAGTTGAGCGTGTCATAACCGGCGGCGGCATTTTCCACGCTGACACGATTCGGCAGGCAGACCGCCGCGCCGCCAGGCGGAATCCAGCCCTGCCGTACGCAGAGCTGACGCGGGCTGGGGTCGGCGGCGACACGCACGCGACCGGCATGGATTTCGATCCGGCTGACCCCAAGCGGGCCGGGTACTTCGATCAATCGGTTCAGGCGCAGACTGGCTTCCTGGAACACCTTGCCGTCCAGCCGAATGACGACACGGCCTTCCAGACTATCGGCCTGACGCAGCCAGAGCCCCGCCACCAACGCCAGGCCGGCAGCGGCAAGCAGCCAGTCGCCCGGACGGAAGTAAGCGGCGATCACCGTCTAACCGAGTTCCCGGTGCCGAATCAGAACCTGCTGGTTTTCGCTGAACAGGTCCGCCAGGGTCTCGGCGAAATAGACGGACCGATGCTGGCCGCCGGTACAGCCGAGGCCGACCGTAAAGTAGTTGCGGTTGTCCCGGATGTAGGACGGCAACCATTTGGCAACATAGGCGCGGATGTCCTCCAGCATTTCCTGGACCATGCTCTGTGACTGGAGAAAGGCGATCACCGGGCCATCGCGACCGGTCAGCGGCTTCAAGGTGACGTCGTAATGCGGGTTGGGCAGGCAGCGCACGTCGAAGACCAGATCGGCATCCATCGGAATGCCATGTTTGAAACCGAATGATTCGAATACCAGCGTGAATCCGGCACTGTTCAGATTGAGGAAATCCTTGATCCAGGCGCGCAGGTTGTTGGCGGACAGATCGCTGGTGTCCATCAGGTGGCTGTTGGCGGAAATGCGTTCGAGCATTTCGCGTTCGGCGCGGATGCATTCTTCCAGCGAGCGGCCGCCGGTAGCGAGCGGGTGTCTGCGGCGAGTTTCCGAGAAACGCGTGACCAGCGTTTCATCCTTGGCCGTGAGAAACAGCACGCGCAGATCGAAACGCTGACGCAGCCGCTCCAGATCATCGGGCAGGCCGGGCAAACTGGCGCCGCTGCGCGCGTCGATGCTGATGGCGGCATCGGCAACCCCGGACAGGCGCAGATAGTCGACTGTTTCAGGCAGCAAGGCTGCGGGCAGGTTATCGACACAATAGAACCCGGCGTCTTCAAGCGCCTTGAGTGCGACACTTTTACCCGAACCGGAGAGTCCGCTGATCACGACAATACGCATGTTGTCCCCGCCTCAAAGTCTGTTTGGTTCTTCGCCATCGGCCGCGATCGCGGCGCGCTGGCGTTCAGAAAATTCGTCTGCGGAATTGAAGCCGCGCAATTTCAGAATGTGGTTGCGAACGGCAACCTCGACCAGAACCGCCAGATTGCGTCCGACTGCGACAGGAATGCGCACTTCCGGTATTTCGATGCCCAGGATGTTGCGCTTGCCGGCTGCCATGTCGAGGCGGTCGACTTCCTGCCATTTGTTGTTCAGCTCGTCGGCCGGGGCGAGATGCACGATCAGTTTGAGATTCTTCTTCTGCTTGACGGCTGTCTCGCCGAACAGGCGGCGCACGTTGAGCACACCGAGACCGCGCACTTCCATGAAGTCGAGCAGCAAATTCGGGCAGCGCCCTTCCAGGGTGTCCGGCGAAACGGCGAAAACTTCGAGCGCGTCGTCGGCAACCAGGCGGTGGCCGCGAGAAATCAGTTCCAGCGCCAGTTCGCTCTTGCCAGCCGAGGGCGCGCCGGTAATCAGAACCCCCAGCCCGGAGACCTCAAGAAACACGCCATGCATGACAGTCGAGGGCGCCAGCGCCTGCGCCATCATGTGCGCCAATACGCGCATCAGCAAAGGCCCCGGTTCCGGCGAAGAAAACAGCGGGGTGCCGGTACGACTGGCGGCGGAGAGCAGCGCATCGGGAATGCATTCCCCATTGGCGACAATGACGGCGGCAATTTCGGTGGAAAACAGATTTTCCACGGCGGAATCCAGCTCGCTTTCCGACAGCCCGCGCAGATAGTCCATTTCCGCGCATCCCAGAACCTGAACTCGGTTCGGGTGTACAAAATTGAGGTGGCCTACCAATGCCAGCGAGGGCTTCTGGACGGTATCGGAAGTCAGCACCTTGCCACCGCCGCTTTGACCCGCAACCCAGGTCAGGCTCAGACGCTCGCCGGCGTTGCTGAACAACTCCGCCACGGTCATGTGATGGAGATCGACGCGATGATCCGGAAGGCTCGCCCCAGGCGGCATCAGGGAACCCGCTCGGTAATCAGGCGATGTAAAGCCGCAGCGTCGGGTGCGGCGCGCAGTTTGGCGCGGAATTCTTCATCGGAGAACATGGCGGCCAACTCGCCGAGGATCTGCAAATGGATGTCGGTTGCCGCTGCAGGCGCAAGCAGGATGAAAACCAGATCCACCGGCTGATTGTCCGGCGCGTCGAAATCGGTCGGTGTTTTCAGACGAATGAACGCGCAGGCGGTTTCCTTCAGGTGCTTGATGCGGCCATGCGGAATGGCGATGCCATAGCCAAGCGCGGTGGACCCGAGTTTTTCGCGCGAAAACAGGCTTTCGAACACTTCTGCGGCAGGTACCGCATCGCTGCTCAGAAACATCAGACCAGCTTGCTCGAACAGACGCTTCTTGCTGCTGGTTTCGAAATCCGCCAATACGTTGACGGGTTTCAGCAAAGGGGTAATGAGGTTCATGGGAGTCGGGCGCGTTGTTTCGTGCTGCAAGTGAACGGGAAGTGCCGAATGTAGCGAAATGACGGACGGTTGCCTCGAAAACCGGTGAATCGCCATTCCGTTGTCAGCCGGAATGACGCGAAATCAACATACTGAACACCGGTCATTGCCACTGCGACGGGTTCTTCGAGACGACGGTACATCACGCGCTTGCCATTGCGGCAGTCCCGCTCACATTGACGATTAGTCGATTTCCAGACTTTGTCCTTTGACGCCCCCGGAAGCGCGGTGAACGTCGCCTGATTTTTCCTTGTGCTTGACGACCTGTCGGTCAAGCTTGTCGACCAGGGCATCTATGGCCGCGTACATATCGGCATCAATCGCCTCAACGTAGATATCCTTGCCGCGCAGGTGCAGATTGACCTCGGCTTTGTGCTTGAGCTTTTCAACCATGAGGATGACCGAAACGTCGATGACCTGATCGAAATGACGCGTGACTCGCCCCATCTTGTCTTCGATGTAGCCACGAATGGCGGGGGTGATTTCCAGATGATGGCCTGTGATGGTGAGGTTCATACAAACACTCCTTCTTTAATGCGCAAATCAGATCGACTTGCGCTGGTTGGCGGGAGGAATATTCAACAACTCCCGGTACTTGGCTACGGTGCGTCGGGCAACCACGAAACCCTGTTTGCCCAACAGTTCGGCTATGGTGTTGTCGGATAACGGCTTGGCCCGATTTTCCGACTCGATGAATTGCTTGATCAGTGCGCGAATGGCGGTACTCGAGGTCGCGCCACCCTCATCCGTGGCGAGTGAACTGCCGAAGAAATATTTAAATTCGTACAGCCCGCGCGGCGTCATCATGTATTTTTGAGTGGTAACACGCGAGATCGTGGATTCATGCAATTCAACGGTATCGGCGATCTCTTTCAAAGTCAGCGGCCGCATGGCCACTTCCCCGTGCTCAAAAAACATACGCTGGCGATCAACGATTGCTTGGGACACTTTCAGAATAGTCTCGAATCGCTGCTGCACATTCTTGATCAGCCATCGCGCCTCCTGCAATTGGGCGCTGAGGGATCCCCCGCCATCCTTGTTGCCGCGCAATATGCCGGCATACATTTCGTTGATGCGCAGCTTGGGTACGGCCTCGGCATTCAGACTGACCATCCACATGCCCTTGACCTTCTTCACAAAGACATCGGGGGCAACATAACGCGTATCCGTCTGGGCATAGGCGCTGCCGGGGCGTGGATTGAGCGACGTAATCAACTGACGCAGGCAGGTGAATTCGGCATCGCTGAGATCGAGCAGTCGCTTCAGCTTGCCGTATTCCCGTTCGGCCAGCAGATGAATGTGCTCGCGCACGAGAAGCTTCGCTTTCTCCAGATTGGGCGTGGAAGGCGACAGAAGTTTGAGTTGCAGCCACAGGCATTCACCCAGATCACGCGCGCCGACGCCAGTGGGATCCAGGCTTTGCAACAACTTCAGGGCGGTGGATAGTTCGATCGGATCAAGCTCCATCTCATCGGGAAAGAGCGTTTGCAGCTCTTCCAGGGAAGCGGAGAGATAGCCGTCGTCATCGAGCGCCTCAATCAGCAACGCAATCAGTTGACGATCTCGCTGGCTGAGCGGTGTCAGCGCAAGTTGATCGGCGAGATGCTGATGCAGGCCGGTTTGGCTCGTGTCGGCTTGCTGAAAACCATGTTCCTCGTCGTCGTCATTGCTGCCCCCGGAGGAGGATACAGCGCGATCGCCCCAGGCCATTTCTTCATAGATGTCATCACGATCCTGGCGGGGTTCCTCGGCCGGCGTATTTGTTCCGGCCTCCCCGCTCCTTTCACCCGCCATATCGCCGCTGCTCTCGCCGGAGCCGCCGTCAAAGCGATCCTCGCCATCCAGACGCTCCAGCAGGGGGTTGTCCTGCAGCATCTGCGAGATCTCCTGGCTCAGCTCCAATGTGGAAAGCTGCAACAGGCGTATTGATTGCTGTAGCTGGGGGGTGAGGGTGAGCTGCTGATGCAGCTTGAGCTGTAGGCTCTGCTTCATCGGTGAAGCGGGATAGTTGGACGTGGAATGATTTTGGGTGATTCGAAACGTTCAGAGCCGGAAATGTTCGCCAAGGTAAACCTTGCGGACGTCTTCATTGTAGATGATTTCCTCCGGCGTCCCGGCTGCCAGAACCTGTCCGGCGTTGAGGATGTAGGCACGGTTGCAGATACCCAGGGTTTCACGCACGTTATGATCGGTAATCAGGACGCCGATTCCTCGTTCGGTCAGGAATCCAACGATCTTCTGGATGTCGAGAACGGAAATCGGGTCGATGCCGGCGAATGGTTCGTCGAGCAGAATGAAGCGGGGCGATGTCGCCAGTGCGCGCGCGATTTCAACCCGCCTTCGCTCGCCACCGGACAACCCGGCCGCCGGAGCTTCCCGCAAATGCGTGATGTGCAGGTCTTCCAGCAGATTCTCCAGTCGCGTTTCTACATCGGCGGCGTTGTGGCCGCATAACTCAAGCATGGCGGCGATATTGTCGGCGACGCTGAGACGACGAAAGATCGATGGTTCCTGTGGCAGGTAGGACAGCCCCAGACGGGCGCGCTTGTACACCGGCAAACCGGTCAGGTCGATTTCGTCGAGCCATATCTTGCCGGCCTGGGCGCGAATCAAACCCACCAGCATGTAAAAACAGGTGGTCTTGCCGGCGCCATTGGGGCCCAGCAGGCCAACGACCTCACCGCTGTCCACCCGCAACGACGCATCGGTCACCACCTGACGTGACTTGTAGCGCTTGGCAAGATTGTCGGCACGCAGAACGCTCACGGCTTGCCAGCCTGATCGGTTGCATTGGACGCCCCCCCCTTGGGGAAAATAACCGCGCGCACACGGCCGCGCACGCCATTGGAGCTGCCTTGCGCCTGGTAATACTCGCTCCTGGCGTCATACACGATGAGACTGCCGCGCAATTCCTCTTCGCCACGCTTGAGTCGTGCCTGGCCGCTCAACTGAAGTTTGTCGTTTCTGCCGTCATACAGGATGCGCTCGGCCCAGCCTTCGGCGAATTCTTCCTTGCCTTCCATCTTCTGACGGAAATAGACCGGCTTTCCACTCGCATCGCCGCTTGAAAACCCCTGCTCGTCCTGTCGCACGTCGATTCTGTCGGCGGTCATCATCAGCGTGCCCTGGGTCAAAACGACGTGCCCCTCGTAGACAGCGGTCTTTTTTGTATCCTCGACCCGAACGCTATCGGCTTCAACGTTGACCGGTTTGGTCTTGTCCGCCCGCTCGGCATGGGCCGGCGCAGTCAGCAGCAACACACCCGAGAGCAAGTAGCCAAACATCCATTCAACACGCATGTTATTGATTTCCTTGATGTTGTCCTGGCGATGATCGCGCAATGGCTGCCTTGACACCACCGCTCAGGGTCAGCAACTTGTTGGCGTCATCCACCAGCATCTGGTGGGCGGTAATGATTGAACTTCCCTGGCGCAGGGTAACCAACTGATTGGTACGCAGGGTTCGTTCATCCGGCGTGATGTGAAGATACTCCGTATCCAGGGTCATGGGCATCTGGCCATTCGGATCCCGCCGCACGACATGTACCTGATCGAGAAAATGGACTTGCTTGCCGTCACCGGACATCTGCGCGCGGCGCGATGTCACTTCCATGGGCAGCAACGGATCAAGCGAAATGAAGACCGGGTTCTGCAACACCGTGGTGTCATCGTCCATATAGTGCGTCATGCGCTCCGCGACCAGTCGATGCTTCGGCTTGCCAAGCTCGTCGAATTCCAGCGCATTGAACTGTTCGACAATGTAGTCCGGTTCATGCGCAAAACCGGCGTCGTCCTCGAATGGCGTCTTGTTGGAGACCTGATTCAGCCAGAAGCCCAACAACGCCAGAATCAATGCCAACCCCAGCGGCGGCCAGTGAACGTGGTAACCCAGGCTCATCGCGGCGGCATCAGGATTTCAATGCATGCATGGCTCAACGATCATAGAGCGCGATCTGGCCTGCCCAGGTGCCTTGCGCCCGCATGATCAGCTCGCACGCCTCGCGAGCAGCGCCACGTCCGGCGGCGGCCCGGGTGATGACATGGCAGCGCGCCTTCACCTCATCCGGCGCATCCGGAACGGTGATAGCCAGGCCGCAGCGATTGAGCACCGGCAGATCCACCACGTCATCTCCCATGTAAGCGATCTGCGCGGCCGTCAAACCGGCTTCACGCAGCAGATTGCCGAGAGCTTCCAGCTTGTCCTCCGCACCTTGATGGATATGCGCGATACCAAGATTGCGCGCTCGATGCAGCACGATCTGCGAAGTGCGGCCGGTGATGATGCCCGTCTCGACGCCGCTTGCGCGCAGCATCTTGATGCCATGACCATCGCGTGAATTGAAGGCTTTGTATTCCTGGCCCTGATTGTCATAAAACAGACTGCCATCGGTCAGCACGCCATCGACATCAAAGACCAGCATGCGCACCGCACGAGCGCGCTGCTCGATGTGTTCCAAGGTCTGTACTTCCTGTGTCATACCACCCCCGCTCGCAACAGATCATGCATGTTCAACGCACCGACCAGGCGACCATCATCGTCCAGCGCCAGCAAACCATTGACCTTGAATTCCTGCATCAGCCGCACCGCTTCCACCGCCAGATCGGCTGCAGGGACAGTATGCGGACTTCGGTGCATGACATCGGCGATCATCGCGCTGCGTACGTCGATGTCCTGGTCGAGCAATCGGCGCAGATCGCCATCGGTAAATATCCCGGCCAGCCTGGCATCCGCATCGACCACTGCGGTCATGCCCAGGCCCTTGCGCGTCATTTCCAGCAAAGCATGTTTCAGACTGGCGGACTCAAGTACGACCGGCAGGGCTTCATCCCGATGCATCAGGTCATGCACATGCACCAGCAGACGTCGTCCGAGCGAGCCGCCCGGATGCGTGCGCGCAAAGTCCTCGGCGCTGAAACCGCGCGCAAACAGGGTTGCCACCGCGAGTGCGTCGCCCAACGCGAGCGCCGCCGTGGTGCTCGCGGTTGGGGCCAGATTGAGCGGACAGGCTTCCTGAGCGACGCTGGCATCGAGGTGAATATCCGAAGCTTGCGCAAGCGTTGAGGCTGGATTGCCGGTCATGCTGATCAGGATGGCGCCGCGACGTTTGATCAACGGCACGATGGCGGCAATTTCCGCGCTCTCGCCCGAATTGGACAGGGCGATGACCACATCCTGACCGGTAATCATGCCGAGATCACCGTGGCTGGCTTCGGCCGGGTGCATAAAAAAGGACGGTGTACCGGTACTGGCCAGGGTGGCGGCAATCTTGCCGCCGATATGGCCCGATTTGCCCATGCCGGAAACGACCACGCGGCCGCTGCAGGCAAGCAGGGTATCCACTGCGCGCAAAAAACCGGCGTCGATGCGCGACACCAGTTGCGACACGGCAGAGGCCTCGATTTGAAGCGTTCGCCGCGCGAGGTCGAGGATGTCGGCGGAAGGTGGAATGTGGGATGTCATAATGGGCGGCAAGTATAGCGATTACCCCCTGACCGCTCTAGCAACCGTATGCATTCCGCGCTTGAACTGACCCTGATCCTGCTCGCCGCCGGCGTCTTCGCTCTGGCCGCCTTGAAAGCCGCCGGCCTGCCAGCGCTGCTGGGTTATGTCTTGATCGGCATCGCCCTGGGGCCGTTCCTGCCGGGCATGGGTTCCGATTCGCCGACATCGCACCTGGCAGAGTTTGGCGTGGTATTCCTGATGTTTTCCATCGGCCTGGAATTTTCCCTCGCGCGACTGAAATCCATGCGCCAGGCTGTCTTCGGACTTGGCGGCTTGCAAGTGGGCATTTCCATGTTCATCGTCATGGTAATCGGCCTGGTGCTCGATCTTTCCTGGGAGGCGGGCCTGGCGCTGGGCGGCGTGATCGCAATGTCTTCCACCGCCATCGTCAGCAAACTCCTGTCGGAGCGGGACGAACTCGACAGCGAACACGGCCGCCTCATTCTCGGCGTACTGCTGTTCCAGGATCTGGCGGTCGCACCGCTGATCATCTTCGTGCCGGCTCTGGCGCAAAGCGCCGGCCTTGGTGAAGCGTTGTTGTTCGCCTCGCTTAAAGCGGTCCTGGTGCTGGCCCTCATACTCACGCTCGGACAAAAGCTGATGCGGCCCTGGTTCCACCTCGTCGCGCAGGCTAAATCAAGCGAATTGTTCATGCTCAATGTGTTGCTGGTGACGCTGGGCATGGCCTATCTCACCGACCGCGCCGGCCTGTCACTGGCGCTGGGGGCGTTCCTGGCCGGCGTCCTGATCGCGGAAACCGAATACCGCTATCAGGTGGAAGCCGATATTCGTCCTTTCCGGGATGTCCTGATGGGGCTGTTCTTCGTTTCCGTCGGCCTGATGCTGGATTTGAAAGTGGTCACCCAGCACTGGGATGAGGTATTGGCCATCCTGCTGTTGCTCGTCCTCGGCAAGTTCCTGGTCATCGCCCTGGTGGCCGGCCTGTTTACCCAGGCCTGGCCGGTGGTGATGCGGGTCGGCAGCGGTTTGGCGCAAGCCGGAGAATTCGGTTTTGTGCTGCTCGGACTGACCTTGGCGAATGGCTTGCTGCCGCCGGAGATGCATCAGGTCATCCTGGCCGCCATGGTGTTGTCCATGCTGGCCGCGCCACTGCTGCTGATGGCTGGAACACGGCTGGCGCAACGCATGGAGGGCGGGGCCTGGATGGAACAGGCGCGAGGCGTGCATGAAATCGCGGCGCGCGCCTTCGGCAAACAAAAGCATGTGATTCTGTGCGGCTATGGTCGCAGCGGCCAAAGTCTGGCCCGTTTGCTTGAATCCGAACATATTCCTTTCATCGCGCTGGACCACGATCCGCGGCGGGTGCGGGCCGCCGCGCAGGCGGGTGACAACGTCGTGTTCGGCAACTCGACGCGCTCGGAAGTATTGATGGCTGCCGGCGTGCAGCGCGCCAAAGCCGTGGTGGTCAGCTTCGCGCACACCCCTTCTGCGCTGAAGATCATTGCCTCGGTCCGCCGTTTGCGCCCCGATGCACCTGTGATCGTGCGCACGGTCGACGACAACGACCTTGATCGGTTGCGCGAAGCCGGCGCCAGCGAGGTCGTGCCGGAAGTGATGGAAGGGGCGTTGATGCTGGCCTCGCAAACCATGTTGATGGCCGGTGTGCCGCTGGCGCGTGTGCTCAAGCGCATTCGACAGACACGGGAAGCGCGCTATGGCTCGATGCGCGGTTATTTCCGTGGCCTGACCGATGAAACAGAAGACGAATCCGGCGGCGAAAGACTGACTTCAGTGCTGCTTGAGGGGCGTCATGCCGGCTGCGGCAAGACCCTGGGCGAACTGGCGCTGGATGCATTGGGCGCCAGCGTGGTGGGAATCAGACGACCGGGCAGTTCACGCGCCGAGCACAGCCCGGAAAACAGGCTGGAAGCGGGCGACATCGTATTGTTGCGCGGAGAACCCGATGCATTGGCGTCGGCGGAAATCGCCTTGCGCGGCAACTGACCGGAAATCATCAAAACAGTGCAGCGGCGCCGCAATTGGCTTCGTTGTCGGCAGAGCGCCAAAGCCCGTTTTTCGGATCGTAGCAACGGCTTTCAGAAGGAGCGCCGCCGCCGCCATCATAGGCACTGAAGCGAAACTGGCCGCTATTGGCGCGGCCATCGTCAATCTTGCGGTCTATCTCGGCGAGGATGCGTGCCGGCACCTGATTGCCCGTTTTCAAGGTCAGCCTCGCGACCCCGGCCGAGCCGGCAAACTGGGCATCGTATTGCAGTTGCAGCGTTGCGCCGTACGGATTTCGCGGCCATTCCGCCGTCGGGTCGGGCTGGCTGCCGCTAGCCTGGTAGTTGCCGGAAATCAGATTGGCATGCGTTAAATGCACCCAGGCCAGGAGGCTTTCCCGCGCCTGCGGCGTGTCACGCACGACGCCATCCGAATTACCTCCGATCGAATCGTTGACGATGCCGGACAAGTTGGCCCGCGCCAGAGCGCCGGAATAGTCGCCCGGCACCGCTCGATACTTGTCCTGGAAGGTAAAGTAGGCGGCCTTGATGCTGTCCATCTGCGATATCAGATTGCGCGCACGCGCGCTTTCGATCAGTTCCTGGCCCTTCAGAATGCCGCCCAGCAGCAAACCGATCACAACCAGAACGATAGCGAGTTCAATCAGGGTAAAGCCACGAGTCATCTTCTGCATGGGCGTTGCATCAAGCAATTTACAAGCCTCTTTCGCCAGCCCTGGTTCCAAGACAATGGCTTGTCAAAACAATGCGATACGGCGTTGAGGGATATGCAGATGCCAGATTTCCGTCAAACCTGACGAATTCACGACACCTTTAACAAGTCGCGAGTGTAATCGCCGCTTACCATCAGCATGAATGTCCCTGCCTGCAATATTTGAATAATGGCCGTCTTCCCAGACCTTGAAACCATTCGTAACAACTGCAAACAGACCTGACACCGATCACTAACAGCGCACCCCTAAAGTGAACTCACCGACAAGACCTACCCCATGCCGGTACCTTTCAAACTTCAGGAGCCTGTCATGAATCACATCCGCATAGTCAAGAATCTGGCCATTGCCGCCATCTCATCGCTCACCCTGATGGCCGGCGCAAGCCAGGCCAGTGAATGGGGTCACTTCCAGAGAGCCTACGCACCCGGTTATTCAGATCGATCCAGCTTTGAGCATGACCTTGGCGACCGGGATGCTCGACGCCACCATGATTCCGAATCCAGCATCGACCTGCGTCAGCAGCGGCAGATGGAGAAAATCATGCAGGGCCTGCGTACGGGCAGCCTGTCCCGCCGGGAAGCCCGCAATCTGATGCAGGAGCAAAGGGAAATCGAACAATTGCAGCGCCATTATCTTGCTGACCGTCATTTGAGCCGCAGTGAATGGCTTGATCTGGATCGTCGTCTTGATCTGGCGGCTCGCGATATCCGTGCCGAGAAGCGCGATGGGGATTGGCGCTGAGCGCGACCGATTGCCGCCCGCCGTATGTCGGGCGTCACACTGAGCCAAACCACTTGATGCTATAAAACGGGAGCCGAAAAAACCGGCTCCCGTTTATTCCCAACAAGTTTCGCTCAGGAGACAACATGCAACGAATCGCTCATGCCGGCCGCCCCGCCTTGGCCCTGTTTGTTCTCGGACTCGCCTTCGGGCTTGCCTCAACCACCCCCGCCCGCGCCGAAGTTGAAACATTCAGCATCGATGGCGCACACAGCTTCGCCAACTGGGAAGTACGCCACGTCGTCGCGCGCACCAGCGGCACCTTTCATGACATCAAGGGCTCGGTAACACTCGACTTGAGCAACATCGCAAAATCCTCGGTAAATGCAGTGGTCAGCGTTTACAGCCTGAACTCCAGCCACCTGCGTCGCGATGTCCATACGCTGACCGATGAATTCCTCGATGCGCGCAATTATCCGGAAATGAAATTTGTCTCCAGCAGCGTTTCACCCGTCACCGCCGAAAAAGGAACGCTCACCGGCCAGCTCAGCCTGCATGGCGTAACCAAACCCGTGACGATGGAATACCAGATTCTTGGATTCGGTCCCGACCCTTGGGGCGGCATGCGGGCGGGATTCAAGGCCACCACGCGCATCAATCGATCCGACTTCGGCATCACCAAATACACGCCCACCGGCCCGGTCGGCAACGAAGTTGATATCACCCTGCTGATCGAGGGCATCAAGCTCGACGCCGATGGCAAACCGTGGAATGCCAAGGCTGCGGAAAAACCCAAAGTCATTTCCTACCCGATGCCGACGCAGCCCGCAGCCCAGCCCGCGCCGATCGCGATCCAGCAACCGGTTGCCGCACCGGCTCCGGTTCCCGTGCCGGAGAAGAAGGAAAGCGCCGAGGATCAGCTCAAGAAAAAGCTCAAAGGCTTGTTCAATTGAACCCCACCACCGCAGGAGACTGACAGCATGAAGACCCTCATCAGCATCATCGCCGCGATGCTCCTGGCTGCCAGCCCGGTGCAAGCCGCCGCCGAAACATCCGATGCCGCCGCGCCAGCGGCCAAAAAGGAACTCAGCGCCTCGCAGCAACGCATGGTGGATTGCAACAAGGACGCCTCCGGCAAGAAAGGCGATGAACGCAAAGCCTTCATGCGCGAATGCATGCAAGCCGACAAACCCGCCGCCGGCACGCAGCAAAACCGCATGAAAGACTGCAACAAGGATGCGGGCGACAGGAAAGGCGCTGAACGTAAAGCGTTCATGAGCGAGTGCCTGAAGAAAAAATAGGCGGGAGGCTCTTCGCTGTTGCTTGATCAAAACGGCCGGTTTATCCGGCCGTTTTGATTACAGCCTTTCCGCCAGCGCCTTCTCCAGCTTGATCTGATCGGCAGTAAAGCCGCGAATGCCATCCGCCAGCTTTTCTGTCGCCATCGCATCCTGATTCATGTCCCAGCGGAATTCCGCCTCGGTCATCGAGGCCGGGCGGGGCGTTACCGCGCCGGTGTATTGCAGCCGCCGCTCCAGCACGCCTTCCTTGTTCTGCAACTCCTCGAGCAATCCCGGGCTGATGGTCAGGCGGTCGCAACCGGCCAGCGCGATGATTTCACCGCTGTTGCGGAACGATGCGCCCATCACCGTCGTGGGGTAGCCATGCGACTTGTAATACTGATAGATGCCGCGCACCGAGAGCACGCCCATGTCCTCCTCGGCGGGGATCTCGCTGCGGCCTTCGTTGGCCTTTTGCCAATCGAAGATGCGGCCGACGAACGGGGAGATCAGCGTCACGCCGGCCTCGGCGCAGGCGCGCGCCTGGGCGAAGCCGAACATCAGGGTCAGGTTGCAGTGGATGCCTTCATGTTCGAGGATTTCGCCGGCCCGGATGCCTTCCCAGGTCGAGGCGATCTTGATCAGCACGCGCTCGTTGGCGATGCCCGCCGCGTTATACAGGCCGATGATCTTGCGCGCCTTGGCCAGCGTGGCCTGAGTGTCGAAGGACAGACGCGAGTCCACTTCGGTCGAGATGCGGCCGGGCACGATCTTCAGCACTTCCAGACCGACATCGACCGCCAGCTTGTCCATCGCATCATGGATTTGGCGGGCTCGGTCGTCGCTCTGGGCTTTCGCCCAGGCGATGGCATCGTCGATCAGCGGGGCGTATTCCGGCAGGGTGGCGGCTTTCAGCAACAAGGAAGGATTGGTGGTGGCATCCTCCGGAAGGTGGCGGCGAATCGCCTCGATATCGCCGGTATCGGCAACGATGGCGGTCATGGATTTGAGTTGATCAAGCAAGGTAGTCATGGTCTGCACCTGGTTATTGGAAATGTGGAAATTGTTGTGAAAGGACATCGCTTTTCCCCGCCTTGCCAGTTTAGGGCCATTCCCCGGCGCCATGGCGGGTGCTGACAGCCTGTGGGGCGTGTGGGAGAATGCCCGGGCTCGATTGTGGCCGCACCTCGATTTCGGCTTTAAGCCATTGTTATAAAACACAATACTTGCCACAGTTACCTCCCCACTTCACCGCCAGCGCCTCGCTTTCCTAACACAGCATGACCCGCAAAGTTTTCATCCGCACGTTTGGTTGCCAGATGAACGAGTACGACTCGGACAAGATGGCCGACGTGCTGGCCTCCATTGGTCCTTCCGGCGAATCCTATGAACAGACCGACAAACCGGAAGATGCCGACGTCATTCTGTTCAATACCTGCTCCGTGCGCGAAAAAGCCCAGGAAAAGGTGTTCACCGACTTGGGCATGGTGCGCCACCTGAAGCAGAAGAACCCGAATCTGATCATCGGTGTCGGCGGTTGCGTCGCCAGCCAGGAAGGCGCCGCGATTATTCAGCGCGCACCCTATGTGGATGTTGTTTTCGGACCCCAGACCCTGCACCGTTTGCCGCAGATGATGGAGCAGCGCCGCACCTCCGGGCGACCGCAGGTCGATATCTCCTTCCCGGAAATCGAAAAGTTCGACCACCTGCCGCCGGC
>CAMDGQ010000008.1 GCA_945897955.1 Tepidiphilus sp. J10
AATTACTTGAAATCACACATCTCAATCCCACTTGGCTATTACGTTTAATCAAACACGTTTAATACATTCTGAGGAACATAAAAATGGGCAAAATTATTGGTATCGACCTGGGCACCACCAATTCCTGCGTAGCCATCATGGAGAGTGGCAAACCCAAGGTGATCGAAAACTCCGAAGGCGCGCGTACCACGCCGTCGATCATCGCTTACGCCGAAGACGGTGAAATCCTGGCTGGCGCGCCAGCCAAGCGCCAATCCGTCACCAACCCGAAGAACACGCTGTATGCCATCAAGCGTTTGATCGGCCGTCGATTTGAAGAGAAGGAAGTGCAGAAGGACATCGCGCTGATGCCCTTTAAGATCATCAAGGCCGACAACGGCGACGCATGGGTGGAAGTGCGCGACAAGAAAACCGCACCGCCGCAGATTTCCGCTGAAGTGCTGCGCAAAATGAAGAAGACCGCCGAGGATTACCTGGGTGAAGAAGTCACCGAAGCGGTCATCACTGTGCCGGCCTACTTTAACGACAGCCAGCGTCAGGCGACCAAGGACGCCGGCCGCATCGCCGGTCTGGAAGTCAAGCGCATCATCAACGAGCCGACTGCGGCCGCGTTGGCATTCGGTATGGACAAGCAGGAAGGCGATCGCAAGATTGCCGTGTATGACCTGGGCGGCGGCACCTTCGACATTTCGATTATTGAAATCGCTGAAATCGACGGTGAGCATCAATTCGAAGTACTGTCTACCAACGGCGATACTTTCCTCGGCGGCGAAGACTTCGACCAGCGCCTGATCGACTACATCATCGACGAGTTCAAGAAAGAGCAGGGCGTCGATCTGAAGAAGGATGTGCTTTCGCTGCAGCGCCTGAAGGAAGCTGCGGAAAAGGCCAAGATCGAGCTGTCTTCCAACACCCAGACCGAAATCAATCTGCCTTACATCACGGCAGATGCTTCCGGCCCGAAACACCTGGTCATGAAGATCACCCGCGCCAAGTTCGAGAGCCTGGTGGAAGAACTGGTCCAGCGCACCATCGAGCCGTGCAAGATGGCGATCAAGGATGCCGGCGTGAAGGTTTCCGACATCGGCGACGTGATCCTGGTCGGCGGTATGACCCGTATGCCCAAGGTGCAGGAGCTGGTGAAGGAATTCTTCGGCAAGGACCCGCGCAAGGACGTCAATCCGGATGAAGCCGTCGCCGTCGGCGCCGCGATCCAGGGCGGCGTGCTGCAAGGTGAAGTGAAGGATGTGCTGCTGCTTGACGTGACGCCGTTGTCGCTGGGTATCGAAACCCTGGGCAGCGTGATGACCAAGCTGATCCCGAAGAACACCACCATCCCGACCCGCGCCAATCAGGTGTTCTCGACCGCCGATGACAACCAGACCGCAGTGACCATCCACGTGCTGCAGGGCGAGCGTGAAATCGCTTCCGGCAACAAGAGCCTCGGCCAGTTCAACCTGACCGACATCCCGCCGGCGCAGCGCGGCATGCCGCAGATCGAAGTCACCTTCGACATCGACGCCAACGGCATCCTGCACGTTTCCGCCAAGGACAAGGGCACCGGCAAGGAAGCCAAGATCACCATCAAGGCCAACTCCGGCTTGAGCGAGGCGGAAATCCAGAAGATGGTGCAGGACGCCGAAGCCAACGCCGCCGAAGACCACAAGGCGTTCGAACTGGCCACCGCGCGCAACCAGGCCGACAGCATGGTGCACTCGGTGAAGAAAGCGCTGAAGGACTTCGGCGACAAGGTTTCGCCGGAAGACAAGACCAGGATCGAAGCCGCGATTAACGAGACAGAAGCCGCGATCAAGTCCGGCGACAAGGCCGATATCGAAGCCAAGACGCAAGCCCTGGCCGAAGCCAGCCACAAACTGTCCGAGCAGATGTATGCCAAGGATCAGGGCGCTGCTGCCGGTGAACCAGGCCCTGACGCGGGCGCCGGCAAGAAGGACGATGATGTCGTCGATGCCGAGTTCGAGGAAGTCAAGGAGAAGTGATCGGTAAGCGTTAAGCGGTGAGCGGTGGAAACCGCTCACCGCTTTTTGCATTTTCCGCTTCCTGCTCACTGCTTACTGATCACCCATCATGTCAAAACGCGACTACTACGAAGTCCTCGGCGTTGCCAAAGGCGCTACCGAAGAAGAAATCAAGAAGGCTTTCAAGAAGCTGGCCATGAAGCATCACCCTGATCGCAATCAGGGCGACAAAGGCTCGGAGGAGAAATTCAAGGAGGCCAAGGAGGCTTACGAGATTCTTTCGGATGGCAACAAGCGTGCCGCCTACGACCAGTACGGTCATGCCGGAGTCGATCCATCCATGGGCGGTGGTGCCGGCGGTTCAGGCAACTTCCGCGATTTCGCCGATGCCTTCTCTGACATCTTCGGCGACGTATTCGGCGGCGGCCGAGGCGGGCGTTCGCATGTCTATCGCGGCGCCGATCTGCGCTACAACCTCGAAGTCACGCTGGAAGAGGCTGCACGCGGCACCGAAACCAAGATACGCGTGCCGGTGCTGGCCGAATGCGAGCATTGCCACGGTACCGGCGCCAAGCCCGGCACCGAACCGACTACCTGCCCGACTTGTGGCGGCCATGGTCAGGTGCGTATGCAGCAAGGCTTTTTCTCGGTGCAACAGGCCTGCCCGCGTTGCCACGGCAGCGGCAAGGTCATCGCCGATCCGTGTACGCATTGCCATGGCGAAGGCCGTATCAAGAAACACAAGACCTTGTCGGTCCGCATACCGTCCGGCGTTGACGAGGGTGACCGCATTCGCCTTTCCGGCGAAGGCGAGGCCGGCATCAACGGCGGGCCGCCGGGTGATCTGTACGTGCAGATTCACCTCAAGACCCACCAGGTTTTCCAGCGCGACCATGACGACCTGCATTGCGAAATGCCGATTTCCTTCGCCACCGCAGCGCTTGGCGGCGAGATCGAGATTCCCACGCTGGAAGGCCACGCCACGATCAAGATTCCCGCCGAAACCCAGTCCGGCAAGGTATTCCGGCTGCGCGGCAAGGGCATCAAGGGCGTGCGCAGCCAGCATCCGGGCGACTTGATGGCGCATGTTGTGGTGGAAACCCCGGTCAACCTGACCGATCGCCAGAAGGAACTGCTGCGCGAGTTCGATTCATGCTGCAGCGGCCACGATGGCAAGCACAACCCACGCGCCAAGGGCTTCATGGACAAGGTCAAGGCGTTCTTCGCACAGTAAAGCGGAATCCGGGAGGAAGGTGGCGCCCAAGCTCCCCGTAGCCCGGATGCAGCGAAAGCGGAATCCGGGAGGCAGGTGGTACGCAAGCCGAAGCCGCTGCGCTGCGTGCAGCCAGCGCCGGAAGCAGCCTCACATCCCGGCCCAGTGGGCCAGGTTGAGTTGCAGCCCCTGATTGCCGTTCCAGTCGTTCACTTCCAGCCGGTAAACCGCCTGGATTCTTTCCGGCAGCGGTGTGTCCTGGAAAAACAGGATCGCATCGGCATTGATGCCGCCGCCGGTCAGGCGCAGTTTCAGGTGTTTTTCGCCCACCAGGCGCTGGCTTTGCACCCTGAATTCGGCTTGAAACAGCGGTGTCGGAAAGCCCTGGCCCCAGACCGCGCCGGCCAGGCTCCGGGCGTTTTCCAGTGTGAATTCTGCCGGGTCGAGTTCGCCATCGGTTTCGATGACGCGGGTGAGATCCGCAGCCGTCAGACTTTCATGCGCAACCGTCTCGAACAGCGCCTTGAATTCGTCGAAACGTTCGCGCCGGATCGACAGGCCGGCCGCAGCGGCGTGGCCGCCGAATTTGAGGATCAGACCGGGCGCGCGCCGGTCCACCGCATCCAGGGCATCGCGCAGATGCAGGCCGGGAATGGCGCGGCCGGAGCCTTTCAGCAGGCCATCTCCGCCGTCGGCGAAGATGATCGTCGGGCGGTGGTGGCGTTCCTTCAGGCGTGACGCCAGCAAACCGACCACGCCCTGATGCCAGGCCGGGTCGAACAGGGTCAGGCTGGCGCCGTCGCTGACCTTGATGCCATCGAGCAGCGCCAGGGCCTGATCCTGCATGTCTGCTTCGATATCGCGCCGGGCGCGATTGAGCTGATCCAGTTCGCGCGCCAGCGGCAGCGCCTGCGCCATGTCCTCGGCGAGCAGGCATTCGATGCCGATGGTCATGTCGGCAAGGCGCCCGGCGGCATTCAGGCGCGGGCCGACGACGAAACCAAGATCTTCCGCGCCGGCTTTTTCCGACTTGCGCCCGGCCGCTGCAAATAACGCAGCGATGCCGGGGCGGGCGCGGCCTTCGCGCATGCGTCTGAGACCCTGCGCAACCAGCAGGCGATTGTTGGCATCGAGTTTGACCACGTCGGCGACGGTGCCGAGCGCGACCAGATCGAGCAATTCGCCCAGATTGGGTTCGGTTTGGGTGGCGAAGGCGCCGCGCTTGCGCAACTCGGCGCGCAACGCCAGCAGGACATAGAACATCACGCCGACGCCGGCCAGATGCTTGCTGGGAAAGGCGCAACCGGGCTGGTTGGGATTGACGATCAAGGCGTCCGGCAGCGTGTCGCCAGGCAGATGATGGTCGGTCACCAGCACGTCGATGCCGAGCTTGCGCGCCGCTTCGATGCCGGCGTGCGCGGCGATGCCGTTATCGACGGTGATCAGCAGATCGGGTTTTCGCTCTGCCGCTAGGGCGACGATTTCCGGCGACAGGCCGTAGCCGTATTCGAAGCGGTTCGGAACCAGATAACCAACCTGCGCGCCCATCGCTGCCAGACCGGTCATCCCGACAGTGCTAGCGGTGGCGCCATCGGCATCGTAGTCGCCGACGATCAGCATCTGTTCGCCGCGCGAGATGCCATCGGCCAGGCGTATTGCCGCCGCGCCGACATTCTTCATGGTGTCGAAGGGCAGCAGTTCTGCCAGCCTGCTCTTCAACTGATCCGGCGAGGTGACGCCGCGAGCGGCATAGAGACGGGCGAGCAGGGGAGGGGTGCCGGCGGCTTGCAAACTGTGTCGCGCTGCGTCGGAGGCGGGACGAGTCTTGAGATTCAGCATGTCCGAATATTACAGGTCGCTGTTTGGAGCCACGTCCTTCGGCGGCTAAGATTCGCGCCCATGTCGCACTATCTCCCCCTGTCCCGAGTCGCTCGCCTGGTTGGCCAGCCGCGTTCCGAAATTCAACGCCTGATCCATGCCGGCTCGCTGTCTACCTTTGATGGCATGGTCGACATGAACGAATTGTTGCGGGTTTTTCCCGATATCCGCTGGGAGGACGACGGTGAATTCCGCCGCGTCCAGGAAATCAAGGAAAAAGCCTTCGGCAAGCGGGTTTACGAGCGCGCTTTGCCGGACAAGGAAGTATTGGCGGAGCGCCTGTTTGAACTTGGCAAGGAATTCGCCGCCGCAAAAACCTTGCTGCTGCATTACCACGAAGTCCTCAGTTTCATGGGCGACAAGCTCAACGATGTGGCGGACACCGGGGGCGTGGCGACTCTGGACGCCGTGACCGGACTCAAACAATGGCTCAAACGTGAGCTCAATGCCGCGCCGAAGGAAGCTGAACGCGCCGAGGCATTGCTGGCTCAGGAAAGTGTGATGCGCATCATGTCCGCTCAAGTGACCATCCAGCCCTCCGGCCACGAGTTTTTCGTGGAAGGCAACGATACGCTGCTGGAAGCCGCGCTGCGTGCGGGCATTCCGCTGAACTACGGTTGCAGCAACGGCAATTGCGGCGAATGCAAGGCACGTCTGGTTTCAGGCCAGGTGAAGAAGGTGCATCCGCATGATTTCGTCATCAGGGAACCGGACAAGGCCAACGGCGCTTTCCTGCTCTGTTCCTACACCGCGATCACCGATGTCGTGATTGAAGCCCGGGTCTATGGCGCCAACGACATTCCCGAGCAGGGCATCACGACGAAAGTCAAGGCGGTGGAAATGCTCGGCAATGGCATCGCGGCTTTGCATCTGACTGCGCCGCGCAGCCAGCGGCTGCGTTTTCTCGCCGGCCAGCACGTCACGCTGTCGGTTGATGATGCCGAGGGCGAATACTACGTCGCCAGTTGTCCATGCGAGGACAGACACATCGAAGTCCATGTGCGGCGTGACAATCGGGGTTTCTCGCGCAGGATTTTCGATAATCCGCGCAAGGAAACGCCGGTACGCCTGGAAGGCCCGCATGGGGAATTCGTGATGAAGCTGGATTCTCGCCGACCGGTGTTGTTCATTGCCTGGGAGGATGGCTTTGCGCCGATCAAGAGCCTGATCCAGCATGCCATGTCGCTGGAAATCGCCGAGGCCATGTACCTTTACTGGGCCGCCGATGATGTCGGCCATTACCAGGACAATCTCTGCCGCGCCTGGGCCGACGCCCTCGACGATTTCGTTTATCAGCCGATGCAGATCGCTTCCGGAGCGAAGGCCGTTGCCGAAGCCATCCTTGCACATCACCCTGATCTGCAACGGGTGGATATCTACGCCGCCGGCCCGAGTGATTTCCTTGACGCCTTGTATCGTGGTGCATTGCTGCATGGCTTGTCGGAGCTGGGCTGGCACGGAGAGGTGATTTGATCGGAGGCTCACCGGCCTTTCCAGCCGCGACAGGTTCAACACACTGAACAGCGGCCGGCCGGCGGGGTTTCCGACCTTGACCAGCAATCGCGGCATCGCCATAGTCCGGCCCTGTTCCCATTGCAAAGCCCGTTCACCATGAAGTTTGTTTTCAGGATGTTTTTCAAGACGCTGCGCATCATCCTCGCGCCGATGATTCTGATCTGGGAGTTCGTTACAACGCCGAAAGGCATTGAACGGGCGCCGGAGGACCAGCGCAGGATTGACGCGGAATGCCTCAATCTGTCGCTTTATCAGTTCAGAACCTGTCCGTTTTGCGTCAAGGTACGCCGCGAAATGCGGCGCTTGTCGCTCAATATCGCGTTGCTGGATGCTCAACCGGACGGACCCATCCGGGGCGATCTGATACGCGGCGGCGGCAAGGCCATGGTGCCCTGTCTGAAAATTACCGATGCCGACGGCAATAGCGAATGGATGTATGAGTCGGGGCAGATCATCCAGTATTTGCAGACGCGATTCGCTTGATCATGCCGGACGCTGAACCGCTGCGCAGCGAGTGGATTACGCTGCAGGACAATTACGAGCAGTACGAGAAAGGCGGTTTGATCATCAAGCTGCTCGCCGTCGTGCTCTGTGCAGCGGGTTTCGTATTGGCGCCGAACATTCTGGTGATCGTGTTTCTGTTGCTGGTTCTGTGGTTGCAGGAAGGGATTTTTCGGACTAGTCAGGCGCGTCTGGGCGCCCGCATTGTGCGCATCGAACAGGGCCTGCTGGCGGGCGAAGGCGTTGCGTTTCAACTGCATTCCGAGTGGCTGGCATCCCGCCCGGGTACATTCGGATTGCTGGCCGAATACGCTTGCAGCGCGCTGCGGCCCACCGTCGCATTTCCCCATGCCGCATTGCTGGCGCTGAGCGCGCTTCAATTCGTGCTGTCAGGCAAGTGATTTTGTTGCAGTCATGCTGAACTACATCCTGCGCCGTGTGCTGTATGCCATCCCCATTCTGCTTGGGGTGAATCTGCTCACCTTTGCGTTGTTCTTCATGGTCAATACGCCGGATGACATGGCGCGCATTCACCTGGGCGCCAAGCATGTGACGCCGGAAGCGATCACGCGCTGGAAAAGCGAACATGGCTATGACAAGCCGTTGTTCGTGAACCCTGCGGCTTCGGGCATCGAGAAGGCGACCGATACCCTCTTTGTAGAAAAGTCGCTCAAGCTGTTCGTGCTCGACTTCGGCGCGGCCGACGACGGCCGCGACATTGCACGCGAGATCAGCCAGCGCATGTGGCCCAGCCTGGTAATCGCTTTGCCGACCTTTGTCGTCGGTCTCCTGGCCTATCTGAGCTTCGCGTTGCTGCTGGTGTTTTTTCGCGGTACGCCGCTGGACACCGGCGGCGTCATTCTGTGCGTCGCGTTGATGTCGATTTCCGGCCTGTTCTATGTCATCGGCGGCCAGTACCTGATGGGCAAGCTGTGGCACTGGTTTCCCATTTCCGGCTATCAGCCCGGCCTGGATGCCTGGAAATTCATGGTCATGCCGGTGCTGGTCAGTCTGATCGGCGGCATCGGCGATTCCAGCCGCTTCTACCGCGCCTTGTTCATCGAGGAAATCGGCAAGGACTATGTGCGCACGGCGCGCGCCAAGGGACTGTCCGATCTGCGTGTGTTGTTCAAACATGTTCTGGGCAACGCGATGATTCCGATTCTGACCGGTGTGGTGGTGGTGATTCCGCGACTGTTCATGGGCAGCCTGATCATCGAGTCTTTCTTCGGCATTCCGGGCCTCGGCAGTTACACCATCGACGCGATCCAGGCACAGGATTTCGCAATCGTTCGCTCGATGGTGTTCCTGGGTTCGCTGCTCTATATCGTCGGCCTGGTGCTGACCGATATCTCCTACACCTGGGCGGACCCCAGGGTGAGACTGGAGTGACGGCATGATGATCAAACCCGTCCTGCTCTGGTCCGACGCGCTGATTCTCCTGCTGCTGGCAACCGTGGCGGCGCTGGTCTGGCTGGCGCGCAAGAACGATACGTTCCGCGCCCCCTGGCGCCAGGTCATGTCGAGCCGGATGGGGGCGGGGACGGCGCTGATTCTGGCGGTATATGCCGGCATCGGTCTGCTTGACTCGTTGCATTACGTCGAACGTCTCCCCGGTGCACCGGGGCAGACTGCCGGTCAGCAAGCCCAGTACAGCGGCGAGGTGCGCTCGGCGCTGGATGCGCTGCTGAAGCCTTTGCGCGAGAACGTCGAAAAGACCTATTCGGCGCCCTTTGCCACGCACCTCTATGCCAAGGAAACGATGCCGGGGCCGGATGGCCGGGAAGTTCGTGATTTCCCGCGGCTGAAACATGGCGGAGCGCATCTTGCCGACCCGGAAAAGGATTTCTGGAGCGATGTTTCCGAGCGCGCCGGGCTTGGTTTGCTGGGCGGCTGGGTGGTCTGGCTGTTGTGGCGATCCTGGTTTGGTTGTCGGAATGGGGGAGCCCGCTTCGGTTTGCCGGGCAGCAGTTGTTCTGCCGCCGGTCCGCCGCGACGCAATCTCACCCTGCTGGTCATTCTGCTCACCGCTGGCGCACTGATCGCTCTTGCGCCGCACTATCACGTGCTCGGCACGGACAAGGTAGGTCAGGATGTGCTCTATCTCTCGCTCAAGTCGATTCGCACCGGCTTGCTGATCGGCAGCCTGACCACCTTGATCATGCTGCCCTTCGCGCTGGGGTTGGGCATCGCCGCCGGTTATTTCGGCGGCCGCATCGACGATGCCATCCAGTACCTCTACACCACGCTGAACTCCATCCCCGGCGTCCTGCTGATCGCCGCCGCAGTGCTGGTGGTACAGGTTCAAATTGAAGCGAATGCCGAGTTTTTCGATACCGCAGCCGCTCGGTCCGATGTGCGGCTGCTGGCGCTGTGCGCGATTCTCGGAGTAACCGGCTGGACCGGGTTGGCGCGCTTGCTGCGCGCCGAGGCATTGAAGCTGCGCGAACTTGAATTCGTACAGGCAGCGCGCGCCTTCGGGGTCACCGATGCGCGCATCCTGCTGCGCCACCTGCTGCCCAACGTCATGCATCTGGTGCTGATCAGCGTGGTGATCGACTTCTCCGGCCTGGTTCTGGCCGAGGCGGTGTTGTCCTACGTTGGTGTCGGCGTCGATCCGGGAATGATCAGCTTCGGCAACATGATCAACGGCGCAAGACTGGAACTGGCGCGCGAACCGGTGGTGTGGTGGCAACTGGCCGCTGCTTTTGTATTCATGTTCGTGCTGGTACTGGCGGCCAATCTGTTTTCGGATCAGGTGCGCGATGCGCTCGATCCCAAGTCGGGAGGGCGCAAATGAGCGCCCCGGTCAGCAAGCTTGTTGTTGAAAACCTGTGTGTCGAGATAGACGCCGGCGGCCGTGTACTCAAACCTGTCGATGGCGTTTCCTTCGAGATCGGCCCGAATGAATGTGTCGCCTTGCTTGGCGAATCGGGCTGCGGCAAATCGCTTACCGCGCTGGCTCTGATGCGCTTGTTGCCGGAGGGCGGCCGTGTTGCATCCGGTAGCGTGCGACTTTCGGATGACGATCTGTTTGCGCTGGCCGAAGCCGAGATGGGCGAGGTGCGCGGCGGGCGTCTGGCGATGATTTTCCAGGAACCGCAGACCAGCCTGAATCCGGTGATGACGGTGGCCGAACAGATCAATGAAGCGCTGGCTGCACATCGCGGCTTGAACGACGTGGCGGCGGCAAAGGAAGCGGCGCGCTTGCTGCGGGCGGTTGGCCTGGGCGACGACAAGCTGGCGTCCTACCCGTTCCAGCTTTCCGGCGGCCAGCGTCAGCGCGCGTTGATCGCAATGATGCTGGCCGGCGAGCCGGAGCTGCTGATTGCCGATGAACCGACCACGGCGCTCGATGTCACGGTGCAGGCGCAGATCCTGAAATTGCTGAAGGAATTGCAACAGCAACGCGGCATGTCGCTGTTGCTGATCACGCACGATCTCGACGTGGCGCATGACATGGCTGACCGCGTCGCGGTGATGTATGCCGGTCAGATTGTCGAGTGGGCGCCCAGCGCCGCGCTTTACACCTCGCCCCGGCATCCGTACACGCAGAAATTGTTTGCCGTGCTGCCGCGCCTGGATCGACGCGGCGAGCGCCTGGACAGCCTGCCCGGCCGCGTACCGGGGCCGGACAGCGTATTCAGCGGCTGCCGTTTCGCCGATCGCTGTCCGGCGGTGTTCGAGCGTTGCCGGCTGGAAGCGCCGGCTTTCCATGAAACGGTGCCGGGACATTGGTCACGCTGCCATCTGGCGGAAGCCGAAGAACCGACATCAAGCAGGGTGCGCCATGCGCACCAGGTAACGCCAACTGGTACACACGGCGCAGCGGAGTCGTTGCGCTTTAGCGCTTACGAATCCGGCGTGCCCCTTGCGGGCGCACCCAGCGCAGTCTCGCTTTCTCCGGTGCTCGATGTACGTGATCTCGCGGTTCATTTCCCGATCCGCAAAGGTTTGCTGAGGCGTACCGTCGGCCAGGTCAAGGCGGTGGATGGGGTCAGTCTGCAAGTCTCGGCGGGCGAAACGCTGGCCCTGGTTGGCGAGTCCGGTTGCGGCAAGACCACGCTGGCACGCGCGATTCTGCGTCTGATCGAGCCGACAACGGGGCAAGTGAGACTGCTCGATGAATCGCTCGCCGACTTGAGCGGGGAGGGTTTGCGGCGCAAACGTGCGCAAATGCAGATCGTGTTTCAGGATCCGTTCTCGTCGCTGAATCCGCGCATGAAAGTCGGTGAAATCCTGGCTGAAGGCATGGCGGCCCTGCTTTCGTTGTCGGCTTCCGCACGACTTCAGCGGATTGCGAATTTACTGAATCAGGTCGGTTTGCCCGAGGATGCCGCCAGCCGCTATCCGCATGAATTCTCCGGTGGCCAGCGCCAGCGCATCGCCATTGCGCGGGCGCTGGCGGTGGAACCGAAATTGCTGATCCTGGATGAACCGACCAGCGCCCTGGATGTGTCGGTGCAGGCGCAAATCCTGAATCTGCTGGCGGATTTACAGCAAAAACATGGTCTGGCTTATCTGTTCATCACCCACAACCTGTCGGTGGTGAGTTATCTGGCACACCGGGTAGCGGTAATGCGGGGCGGCAAGATCGTGGAAACGGGTGATGCGGAAGCGCTGCTGACCCGGCCGGAACATGCCTATACCCGGTTGTTGCTCGACTCTGCGCCGGGGAAAACCGGCGCGGCCTGAGCGCCGTTTAACTTGCGACCGGGATGGTCAGCGTAGTACCTGGCAACAAGGGCTCTGCATTCTCGTTCAATTGCCGGATCGCAGCGATTTTGACGTTGTAGAGCTTGGCGACGCGCGCCAGGGTGTCGCCCTTGCGGACCTTGTGCGTGCGCAAAACGGGACGCTTCAACGGTCTGTCGACTTCTACTGGTGCAGTAACCTGTGCAACGATGCGCGGCGCGGAATTTCTGGCAACCGGCACCAGCAATGTCTGAGGTTTGGCGACTTTGCCCCGAAACAGGTTGATGGGGTTGTTTTCCTTCAGCCAGTCCAGCGAGACACCAAATTTCGACGCGATGCTGGCCACGGTTTCGCCCCGCTTGGCGGCATAGTTTTGCAGCCTGTGCTGGCCATCCTGCTGATGCAGATTGAACTGGAAGGTTTCGATCTTGTCCGCCGGCAACAGCAGGACATTCTGGGTTTCGGTATGGATGACGCGGCGCTGAAACGCCGGGTTGAGCAGCAGAAATTCATCCATGTCCATTTCCGCCAGGCGCGCCGCCTGACGTGCTTCCATCGGGTGCTTCAGCTTGACTTGCAGGAAATAGGGCTCGTTGGGCAGCGCATCCAGTTTGATGCCATAACGCTGCGGCTCCTGGATGATGTTGCGCACGGCAACCAGCTTGGGCACGTAGTTGCGCGTTTCGTTGGGCAGCTTGATGGCGGCATAGCTGTTGCCGGCGCCGCGCGACTGAGCCCGGGCGACACAACCCTCACCGCAGTTGTAGGCGGCCAGGGCCAGTTCCCAGTCGCCGAACATGCCGTGCAGTTTTTGCAGGTAGTCGAGCGCTGCGTTGGTTGCTTGCAGGATGTCGCGGCGGCCGTCATACCAGGCATTCTGTTGCAGTCCGTAAATCCGGCCGGTCGCGGGCATGAACTGCCAGATGCCGGAGGCCTTCATCGGCGACTGAGCCTGCGGATTGAACGCAGATTCGATCATCGGCAGCAGGGCGATCTCCATCGGCATGCCGCGCCGCTCGACTTCTTCCACGATATAAAACAGGTAGGGGCGACTGCGCTGGGCAACACGCTCGATATAGGCAGTATTTCGGGTAAAGCTCTGTTCATGAATCCGGGTCAGACGCGGGTCCGATTCAGGCAATTTGAAACCGGCGCGAATGCGTGACCAAAGGTCATTATCGATCTGGACCTGTTCCGTCTGTTCCACCGGTGGTTCGGAGATCGAATAGCTGATCTTGAGGTCGGTTTCGGGGTTGGCAATTGCAGCGCCAGCACCTCCGGCAAGCGCCGCGGATGCAGTCAGGGCAAGGCTCAGCAGCGCAGCGATGGTTCGAAATATTGGTGTCATCAGGCTCGCAGGAATCTCAAGAAAATAACGCAACATATTGATGTCATTGGAGATTCTAACCTGGATTGGGGCCCGGACTCAAGCCGGGCCCGGGCAACACCGGAAAACGGGGGCGATTCAGTCTTCGTCTTTCCAGGCTCGGATGGCCGCAAACGTGTCTGCGCCGGGGTTGAGGCGGGTATTGAAGTGTTGCGAAGCCGCATCAATCGGACCCGGCTCATGGCAGCGCAAAAACGGGTTGCTGGCACGTTCGCTGGAAATGGATACCGGCAAAGTAGGCCTGTTTTGCCTGCGCAACGAAAGTGCTTCGCTATGCCTGGCAATCAAATCGGGATTGTCGGGTTCGACTTCCAGCGCAAACGCGATATTGGCCAGGGTGTATTCATGGGCGCAGTAAATCTGTGTTGATCCGGGCAAAGCGGCCAGACGAGTCAGTGACGCATGCATTTCGGCGGGTGTTCCCTCGAACAGGCGACCGCAACCGCAGGAGAACAGGGTGTCGCCACAGAACAGATGCATTGCGTCGATTTGTTCCTCGCTGACCAGGTAGCAGACATGATCAAGCGTATGTCCAGGTGTTTCAATAACCTTTAAATTCAATCCCATATCAGGGAAATCCAATAATTCACCTTCACAAACGGCAACTGATTTCACAGCGTCGCGCGTCGGGCCGTAAACCGGTATCGAGGCGTGATCGAGCAAGCCGGCAATGCCGCCGACATGATCGTGATGGTGGTGGGTGACCAGGATCGCACGGGCGGTCATGCCTCGATTCTTCAGCCACGCTAGAATCGGGGCCGTTGCGCCGGGATCGACCAGAATGGCCGAAAGACCGTTGTGGATGACCCAGACGTAGTTGTCCTGCAGGATGGGGATGGCTTCAATTTTGATCATGTTGGCTATTTATTCGAGGGAGCCTCAGGGCGTCAACCATGCTGCGCTGGTATGAAAGCGATCTTGGCCGTTATGTGCTGGCCCGCGAGCTGGATTGGTTCGATTATGTCAGTAGCGATCTGTTCGGGTTCATCGCTTTGCAGATGGGCGAATGTGATACCGACTTTCTCCGTGCCAACCGTATGCCGCACCATTTCTGCGCAGGATTCGATGCTGGCCCCTTGCGCGCCGCGCCCGAGATGCTGCCCATCGCCAGCCAAAGCCTGGATTTGCTTGCGCTGCCGCATGTGCTCGAGTTTTCTTCACATCCGCATCAGGTCCTGCGAGAAGCCGAACGGGTGCTGCGACCGGAGGGCCGCCTCCTGATCAGTGGTTTCAACCCGATGAGCCTGTGGGGGCTGCGCCGCGTTGTCGCGGCGCGCATGTCGTGCAACCAGCCGACCCATCCCTGGCATGGCCGCTTCATTCATCTGACCCGGATCAAGGACTGGCTGGCCCTGATGGGGTTTGAAGTGGCTGGAGGGCGCATGGCGTGTTACGCCCCGCCGCTTGATCGCGCCGCCTGGCTGGATCGTTTTGGTTTCCTTGAGGCGGCGGGAGATCGCTGGTGGGCGTTGGGCGGCGGCGTTTATCTGATCCACGCCGTCAAGCGTGTGCATGGCATGCGCATTCTCCTGCCGAAACGAGACAGTCCCTGGCGCGCGCGACCCGCCTGGGCGCAACCGACACGCACTTCATCACAGAAAATCGGACATGAGCACAACACTCCCGGCAAGTGAAAACAAAGTGGTTGACCTCTATACGGATGGCGCATGCAAGGGCAATCCGGGTCTCGGCGGCTGGGGCGTGCTGCTGCGCTATGGCGAAGTCGAGAAGCGACTGTGCGGCGGAGCGCGCGACACCACCAACAACCGCATGGAGTTGATGGCGGTGATCGAAGGCTTGAAGTCGCTCAACCAGGTTTGCCAGGTGCGCGTGCATACCGATTCGCAGTATGTGCAGAAAGGCATTTCCGAGTGGCTGCCTAATTGGGTGCGCCGTGGCTGGAAGACGGCGTCCGGCGGCGCGGTGAAAAACCAGGATCTCTGGCGTGAACTTGCGGCACAGGCCGCGCGGCATCAGGTCGAATGGTTCTGGGTCAAGGGACATGCCGGTCATCCAGGCAATGAGATCGCCGACTTGCTGGCCAACGAAGGAGTAAAGAAAGCATGACCCGCCAGATCGTTCTCGATACCGAAACCACCGGCCTCGATCCGGCGCAGGGGCACCGCGTCATCGAAATCGGTGCGCTGGAAATACTGAATCGCCGCATCACCGGCGCTACCTATCATGTTTACCTGAACCCGGAGCGCGACATTGATGCCGGCGCCCTGGCGGTGCACGGATTAAGCCGCGAATTCCTGTCCGACAAGCCCCGTTTCGCCGATGTCTCCAGCGAGTTTCTCGATTTCGTGCGCGATGCCGAGTTGATCATTCATAACGCGCCGTTCGATATCGGCTTTCTCAATGCCGAACTGGCCTATCTGAATGACGGGCCGATGAAGCGGTTTTGCGGGGTGCTGGATACGTTGAAACTGGCCAAGCAGTTGCACCCTGGCCAGAAGAACAACCTGGATGCCTTGTGTCGCCGGTATTTTGTCGATAACGCCGGCCGAACATTTCACGGCGCGTTGCTTGACGCGCAATTACTGGCCGAGGTTTATCTGGCGATGACGCGTGGTCAGGAAACGCTGGGCATCGACATCAGCCAGCCAGGCATCAAGGCGGGAGGCGGCTGCCGACGACAGCCGGGGGCCGCCGGGAGTCTGAAGGTGTTGCGAGCAGGCGAGCACGAGCTGGAATTGCATCAAGCCTATCTGGCCGGTCTTGGCAAAGAATCCGGGGAGATTCCGTCATGGTGAAGTGGCGGTTGCGCTTCCTGGCGATCAGCTTGCTGCTGGCGCCGACAACGGGGTCGATGGCGCAGGAACTGAGCGAGGCCGATTTCTTTGCCGAGTTGCCGGAGGTGCTGACTGCCAGCAGATTGTCGCAACCGCTGATGGATGCGCCGAATTCGGTCACGGTTCTCGACCGGAAACTGATCGAGGCGACCGGCTATCGCAATCTGTCCGATCTGTTTCGCCTGGTTCCAGGCATGTATGTCGGTCAGGAAAAAGGCTGGTTTCACAATGTATCGCTGCATCTTGCCGATTCCTTTGCCAGACGCATGCAGGTGCTCATCGACGGACGCTCGGTCTATTTGCCCAGTTTTGGCGGCGTGCGCTGGGATGCCTTGCCGCTCGCCATTGAAGATATCGAGCGGATCGAAGTGGTTCGTGGCTCCAATGCCGCCAGTTTCGGGGCGAATTCCTTTACCGGCGTGATCAACATCATCACCCGACACCCTGAAGATGTGGCAGGGCGCATGCTGCATCTGTCAGGTGGGGACCATGCCCATCAAGAGGGCTGGTTTCGCTGGGCCGGACAAGGCGGTGCGGCCAGCCACCGGATCACCCTGGGCCGGCGCGAGGATGGCGGTTTGATCAACCAGTTCGACGACGAGCGTTCGGATATCCTGAACTATCGCGGCGACTATGCACTGGGCGGAGGGGAATCGCTCAGCATCCAGCTTGGCTATCTTCAGGGGGAACGCGGTTCCGGCGATTCGATAACGCTGTCGGATTTGCCGCATGACCAGCATGTGAAGAGCTACTCCCTGCAAGTGGATTACCGGCGGATGCTGTCCGGCGATCGGGAATGGATGCTGAAGGCTTCACTCGACCACCTGTTGACACGGGAAGTATCGCCCGCCGCGTTTCCGCCCGTCCTGCCAGCCGGCAGCTATTCCCTGCTTGATCTGTTGAGTCGGCGCTGGCATGTCGAGTCGCAACTGAACAGCGAACATGCGGCCGGATTGCGCAGTTCGGTCGGAGCCTACCTGCGGCGGGATCAGGTGCAGTCCGACTATTACTTCAATGTTGCCGACACCCTGAGCGCCGATTCGTGGGGCGTTTTTGGCCACCTTGAGTGGCGCATCGCACCGGAATGGCTGGCCAACATGGGCGCGTTTCTGGAAGGCTACGACACTGTCGGCACGCGACTGTCGCCGCGCCTGACCCTGCACTGGCAGCCTTCGTCGCGACATGCCTGGCGGCTGGGTATGTCGCGCGCCTATCGCAACCCGGCGCTGCTGGAAACCTATATCACAACGATCAAGGATTTCCTGGGGCCGAACGGTGTATCCCTGGGCTTGCCGCCGACACAACCATATTTCGTGGCTGCCGGCCCGGTCGATCCAGAGGTTCTCCTCAGCCAGGAACTGGGCTATCTGGGCAAATGGCCGGAACATGGGCTGGACCTTGACGTGCGCATCTTCAATGAAAAAATTTCCGATTTGATCGACGCCAGTTGCACCTCGCCTGCTACCAGAACCTGTAGCGGCATATTCCCGATCAATCCTCGCCGCTTCGACAACATCGGAGGCGCCGGCCAGAAGGGCATCGAAGGGCAGCTTAAATGGCAGCCAAGTGCCTTGACCGGTGTTATCGTCAACTATGCCGCGATGGATATCGACAGCGGCATCAATGACAAGCGCTATTCCCCATCACAACAATACGGCCTGCATGTCATGCACGAGTTTTCGGGAGGACTCGATATGACCCTTTCACATTATTGGTTACCTGCGTTCAACCCCATCGGGCAAGGCGACCTGCATGGCTACAAGCGGCTGGATGCGCGTCTGGCCAAGCGGTTCAGGCTGGACGGATCCAATGGACAAATTGCGCTGGTCTGGCAGAACCTGACCGACGATTACATCGAGTTTTCCGATGACAAACTGCCCAACGGAACGCCGTACAACCTGTTCGATAGTCGCTTCCAGGTCAATTTTCAGCTTGAGTTCTGAGTCCCAGCGCCTGTCCTGATTCATGTTTCGCCGACTCCTCTTTCTTTGCCTGATCTGGCTGGCATTGCGCCCGGCCTGGGCGGAAGGTGTCATTCATCTGATCCTGAGCGATAGCGGCGTCGCTTATCAGGAAGCATCCGAAGCCTTCCGCGCCGATATCGGCGCGCGTGCGACCGTCAAGGTCTGGACGCTTGCCGAACTCGGCGCCGAGCAAGCCCAGAATCTTTCACGCGTGGCGAAGATTCTGGTACCCGTCGGAGTCAAGGCTGCACGCTTTGTCGCCGAACATCACATTGGCCAGGCGCCCGTTCTTGCCTTGATGATTCCGCGTGCGGCAAGCGAAAAACTGCAATGGCCGACCAGCCTGGGGCGCAGGAAAATTTCTGCCATATACATCGACCAGCCACCCAGTCGTTCGCTCGGTCTCGCGGCAGCCGCCTTCCCGGCTGCGCGCAGAGTGGGCCTGGTGATTTCGCCGGAAAATGCCGCTGTCGCGAAGGATTTGCTGAAGGAGGCGACGTTGCGCAATCTCAGATTGACGGTGGAAACCATCAATTCCGCAGATGATGTCGCTGCCGCGTTGCGCCGCGTGTTGCAGGACAGCGATGTCTTGCTGTTGGTGCCCGATGCGATCGCCATCAATGCCGGCAACGCCCAGAACGTCCTGTTGACCACTTATCGGTTCAGAACGCCGGTTATCGGTTTCTCGCAAGGGTTGTCCAAGGCCGGTGCGGTGGCCAGCGTGTATTCCTCGCCAAAGCAGATTGGTCAGCAAGGCGCCCAGTTCGTGCATCGCATGGAAGAGGACGGCGAGTTGCCGATGCCCCAGCATGCGGGAGAGTTTTCGGTCGTCTTCAACCCTCATGTCGCGCGTTCACTCGGGGTTGCCCTGCCGAATGAAACCGAAGTGCGCCGCAAGCTGGGAGCGCGGCTTGAGTAATCCCTGGATGAGCAATCGAGGCATCCGCCAGCGGGTACTGATGCTGGCGCTTCTGCCCTTGCTGCTGGTCGCGGCGGGACTGTCCTGGTATTTCATCGCATCGGCATTCTCCGAAATGGATCGCGCGCTCGAACGCCGCGCTCTGGATCGTGCCGATCAACTGGCGAAAGCCTGCGAGTTCCCCCTTTTCTCCGGCAACATGGAAGAGCTCGCGCGTCAGGCCCAGCCGATGCGACATGAATCCGGCATTCAGTCCGTCGCCATCTACGATCGCAACCAGGATGAGCTGTTCAAACAGGGCGCGCCGAAACGGGCAGCACATTGGCAAGGCACGGGGTCCGGCATCATTGTTCGTGACGATGACGGCATTCTGGTTATCGCGCCGATTACGCAGCATGCCCTTGAAATCGAGGATATCTCGTTGCCAGAAGTCGATGCAGGCACGGCTCCCAGGCTCGGCTTTGTAGCCCTGGAAATCTCCCGAAAATCCACCCGGGAGCGGCAACAGACCATTCTGCTGGCGGGCTTGTCGATCACCGCGCTTGGCCTGCTTCTGTCCAGTCTGCTTGCCTGGCGACTTGGCCGGGATATTGTGCGGCCGATCGGCGTTCTGACCCAGGCGGTGGAAAAAATCGCGGCCGGCGACTTGAACGCACGCGTACAGGTCGAAACCGGCGGCGAATTTGCGCTGCTGGAGCACGGGGTCAACCACATGGTGGCCGAGTTGAAAAACTCTTACGACACCCTGCAGGAGAAAATTCGCGAAGCCACCGCCAAGTTGTCCTGGCAGGCGCACCACGATGCGCTGACCGGTTTGCTGAATCGATCCGGTTTCGATATCGCCCTGCAACAGGCTTGGGAGGGATCACGCCAGAACGGCGTGCGGCATTGCCTGCTTTATCTCGACCTCGATCAGTTCAAACTGGTCAATGACACCAGCGGACATCAGGCTGGTGATGAATTGTTGCGCCAACTGGCCGGAGAGATGCGACGCGCATTGCGCGCCACCGATGTCGTGGCGCGACTGGGCGGGGACGAGTTCGGCGTATTGCTGAGCGAATGCGATGCCGGCATGGGCGAACAACTCGGCGAAAAGCTGCGCCGCATGATCAGCGATTTTCGATTCTCCTGGCTCGGACGCTTGTATCAGGTCGGGGCAAGCGTCGGGCTGGTCGAACTGGATCAGGACTGGCCGGACACCGCACACCTGATGAGCGCCGCCGATGCCGCGTGCTATGCCGCCAAGGACGCCGGTCGCAACAAGGTGCGCCTGTACCGGCGGGGCGACGAGGAAGTCGAGCGCCGGCGTGGCGAGATGGCATGGGTGGGACGCTTGACGCGGGCGATGCAGATGGACCACTTTCGGCTTTATTTTCAGCCCATCGTCGGTTTGGCTGATACGTTAAGCGAACCGCACTACGAACTGCTGCTGCGCTTGCATGACGAAGAGTTTCCCGTGCTGCCAATGGCGTTCATCCCGGCGGCGGAGCGTTACCAGATGATGCCGACGATAGATCGCTGGGTTATCGAGCAGGCGCTTTACCAATGCGCCGACAGTCTGCTGGCGCTGGATGGAAGACGCGTCATTCTTGGCATCAATTTATCCGGTGCTTCCTTGAACAATGCGCAATTCCAGGCTTTTATCCGTGCAGCCATGCAGGAACATGCCAGCATCGCGCCGCAATTCTGTTTCGAAATCACCGAAACAGTCGCCATCTCCAATCTGGACTCTGTGCAGGCTCTGATCAACGACCTGAAAACATTGGGCTGCCGATTCGCGCTGGATGATTTTGGCAGCGGCCTGTCCTCGTTCGCCTACTTGCACAACCTGTCGGTGGATTATCTGAAGATCGACGGCGCTTTCGTGCGGGATATGGTGCGTGATCCGATTGATGCGGCGATGGTGGAAGCCATCGCCAAGGTGGCGCGCATCATGGGAATCCGCACGATGGCGGAGTTCGTCGAAGACGCGGAAACAGCCATCGCGCTGAAGGGCCTGGGGGTTGATTTCGGCCAGGGCCATCACTTCGCCATCGCGCAGCCGCTATCCATGCTGTGTGCCGAACTTGCCGCGCGGGCCTGAGTGCTCAGGCCGCAGGCAGTGCGATCCTGCCGTCCTTGCTGAACTGGTAGTCGTGAAAAACATGCTCGGCGGAAAGCAGGGCGTAGCTGCCGTCTTCCAGTTTTCGAGAAGTATCTTTCAGGCGATAGGTGTAATGCCCGCAAGTCCACAGATCGAAGTCGCGCATGTGGGTACACAGGCAGGTCTTGTCCCATACCCGGATTTTCTTTTCTCCCGGATGCTCGGCAACCGTGCGGTTGTAGGCGTCGATGTAAGCGCAGCGCCCGTTCGCGTCGAGCAGATAACCGAAGGACTCGCAGTTGGGATGCGTGCCGGCGCCAATGGCGGGACTGCTCTTGATCATGCGCATCGGATAACCGGTAGGTGAAATGCCGTTGACTTCGATGTCGTCCTCGTCAGCCTTGTAATACTCCTGCTTGATCGGGTCGGGCAGGCCGCATTCCCTGCTCACGGTAAAGCGGGTGGCTACCTGAACAGCGGCGGCGCCATGTTCGAGGAAGGCGGTGGCATCGCTGCCGGTGAAAATGCCGCCGGCCGGGATCAATGGAATATCGAGTTGCTCGGCCTTGAGCCAGGTTTGTATCTCGCCGACGATGCTGGCCAGATCGTATTGCGCCCAGTCCATGCCGAAACCGAGATGGCCGCCGGCAAGCGGTCCCTCTACCACGACGTAATCGGGCAGCCTGTTGGTGCGCGCGTTCTTGCGGATGAACAACTGCAACGCACGCAGGCTGGAGACGATGATGCCGATTTGTGCGTCGCGAAAGCGCGGATGCTCCTCCATCAGGCCGAAAGAACCCAGATGCAGGCCGGCAGCCAGCGTGATGCCGTCTATGCCGGCGTCGAGCGCGGCATTCAGGCGCACTTTCAGGGTGTCCTTGGGCGCGTTCATGGTCAACTTTTCCATACAGTTGATGAACACCATGCCGGAGCCTTGCTTGGCATCCATCGCCCGGCGGACATGCATGCGAGTAGCTTCTTCCAGCTCGCCGAGATGGAATTTGACCAGGGTTTTATCGGCCAGATTGGTGACGTTGGCCTTGTAAAGCTTGAGCTTGTCCTTGACGAATCGGGTCTTGAAGTGGCGGTCGATGACGGTCGGCACCATCGCATCGGAGATATGACCTACACCGCCGAGGCGCGCGGCTTCAAGCGCCAGCTCCACGGTGGAAATATCGACCCCCATGCCGCCGATCATGATGGGAACCAGTTCGTGCTGGCCTAAGCGGAAGCGGAAATCATCCACGCATTTCATGTTGATCCTGGGTCTTGAAGTGTGCCGGCGAAGTGGCCAAGAAAGAAGGCAAGGACATGGGTGCGAACAGCCGGCAAGGTGAGCGAAATGGTTCAGGCGCGATGATAAGCGTTATACGAGGGGCCAGCCAGCCGAAGCGCTGGCAGGGGGTGGCACGCTTTCCGGCCAGCATTTGCCCGGATTGCCGAATTCCCGCCTTGCCGGTTGGAAACAGGGCCGCTATAAGGCCGCATGGCGAAAACATCCACCTCCTATGTCTGCGCCGAATGCGGCGGTCAAACTTCGAAATGGCAGGGCCAGTGCCCGCACTGCATGGCCTGGAACACGCTCACCGAATCGGTGCGTGAAGCCAAGCCCAGCCGCTTCCAGGCGCTGGCGGCGAATGGTGAAGTGGTCCGGCTGTCCGCCGTGCAGGCCCTGGAGACACCACGCATCGCGACCGGCCTGGCCGAGTTCGATCGAGTGCTGGGCGGAGGCTTGGTTGCGGGCGGTGTCGTACTGATCGGCGGCGATCCGGGCATCGGAAAATCCACCTTGTTGCTGCAGGCGCTGGCGGAATTGAGCACCCGAACCCGAACGCTTTATGTCAGTGGCGAGGAATCGGCCGCGCAAATTGCTCTGCGTGCGCGCCGACTCGGTTTGAACGCGGATATTCCGCTGCTGACCGAAATCCGTCTGGAAGCCATCTTTGCCACGCTCAAATCGGAACGCCCCGAGGTCGCGGTGATCGACTCGATCCAGACCGTCTATACCGACCAGCTCCAGTCGGCGCCCGGCAGCGTGGCGCAGGTGCGCGAATGCGCGCAGGAACTGACCCGCCATGCCAAGCAGTCCGGCATCACCATCCTGCTGGTCGGCCATGTCACCAAGGAAGGCACGCTGGCCGGCCCGCGCGTGCTGGAACACATCGTAGATACCGTGCTGTATTTCGAGGGTGACACCAGTTCCAGCTTTCGCCTGGTGCGCGCGTTCAAGAATCGCTATGGGGCGGTCAACGAACTGGGTGTTTTCGCGATGACCGACAAGGGATTGAAAGGCGTGTCCAACCCGTCGGCGCTGTTTTTGAACCGCGATGAACGCGAGGCGCCCGGTTCCTGCGTGGTTGTCGCGCAGGAGGGCACGCGGCCGCTGCTGGTCGAAATCCAGGCCCTGGTCGATGCCGCGCATGCGCCGAATCCGCGCCGTCTGACTGTCGGGCTCGATGGCAATCGGCTCGCCATGTTGCTTGCCGTGCTGCATCGCCACGGCGGCATTCCCTGCTACGACCAGGATGTTTTCGTCAACGCCGTCGGTGGCGTCAAGATCACCGAACCGGCGGTCGATCTGGCCGTCGCGATGGCGGTCGTCTCCTCGCTGCGCAGCAAACCGATTCCGCACAAACTCGCCGTGTTCGGTGAAATCGGCCTGACCGGCGAGATTCGTCCGGTGCAACGCGGCCAGGAACGCCTGAAGGAAGCCGCCAAGCTGGGTTTCTCCCAGGCGCTGTGCCCGAAAGCGAATTTGCCGAAGGGCAGGATCGCCGGCATGGACGTCGTCGGGGTTGGCAGCCTGGCCGAGGCTTTGGAGTTTTTTCGGGGGTTGTAGCCGCCGTCGGATGTGCCCGCAAACCATGTTCGGGGCGAGCGTGCGCTACACGGGCGAGCTATCGTTCCTGACCATGGCCTGGAACTCCGCCACATCGCGGCGCGGTCCGATCACCACCAGTACATCGTCGTAATCGAGGTTGTGATCAATGCCTCTGGCGCTGAAGATCATGTCCTTGCCCCGTTCCAGGTCCACCACACCCAGCAAGATGACGTTCTGAGTCATGTGCTTGCGCAACAGGCTCAGGCGCACGCCATGCAGCCAGGAGCCGATGGGGATGGTGACCTCGGCGATGTTCAGGTCTTGCAGCCCGAACACCGTGTGCTCCATGAGCTCCACCACCTCCGGCCGTTCGATCAATTCATGCACGCGTGCGCCACTGACCTCGTAGGGGTCCACCACCTTGTCGGCGCCGGCGGCCAGCAGCTTGGATGCGGCATCGGGCGAGCGGCAGACGGCGACGATACGCAGGCCGGGGGCCAGCGCGCGGGCCGAGATGGACAGGAACACGTTCTCCGAATCCTCGCGCAGCATGCAGAACACGCCTTCGATATGGGCGCCGATACCCACACCGCGCAGCGCGTCGTCATCGGTGTAATCGACCTGTTCCGCCGCCAGCCCTTCTTCACGCGCTAGCGCCACCAGGGCCGGGTCACGGTCCAGCATGACAAATGCCAGCTTGACCATGGACAGACGCCAGGCCACCTCGATGGCTAGGGCATTGCAACCGAACAGCGCGAAGCGGGGGATCCATCCTGGAATCCTCAGTTGACCGCTCCCCAGCCCTTGAGAAGTCGCATGAAATCCGACATCAACGCCTTCGATCAAGCTTGCCAGGTGGGTGACCCCGCTACGCGGCCGATTACCCGGTTTTCGGGCCGTCTGGCTGCGTTGCTCCTCCTTGCGGGCCCCGGCCCGCCGCGTCGTCGCGCCTTGCCAGCCGGCCCGAAAACCGCGTACTCGACCGCGTTCAACTGAGGAATCCAGGATCATCATTTTCCTTGTGCGCGTTTCCAGCCCCGGCTGGCGAATTCATGAAAGCGGGACAGGCTGGCCTGGTAGCCGATCAGCATCAGCAGGTCGCCGGAACGGAGCACCAGATCGGGACGGGGATTGAAGTAGAAATGGCGGCCGGCAAGATCGAAGCGGACATGGCCATCGGCAGCGGGGGATTCGTTCGACCTGATCACACCGAACAGCAGCAAGTGGTGTGCGTTGATGTCGATTTCGCCGATGCGCTGCTTCTCCAGCCAGTCGCCGGCGCGCACGGCGAAGGGTTCGAGATGCACGCCGGCGGCGCGCGTAACTACGTCGTAAAGCGCATCGAAGGCCACCGGCTGGCCAATGAACTCGGCGGCCAGCCGCGCCACGACCTCGTACGGCCGCACCACATGGGTGGCGCCGGCCTGCACCAGTTTGCGCACCGTTTCCGCCTTGTTGGCGCGGGAAATGATCAGGATATCCGGCGAAACCTGGCGAGCGGTGAGGGTGATGTAAACGTTGCTGACATCATCGTGGGTCAGGCAAAGGATGCGGCTTGCCTCTCTGCCGAGGCCCAGATTGGAGAGGAGGGCGCTGTCGGTGGCATCGCCGGACACTGCCAGATAGCCTTGCTTGCGAGCCTGTTCGACGCTCTCCGCGCTTTTGTCGATGATCACGAAAGCCTGATTGGCAGCGGCCATGCGTTGCGCCACAACCTGGCCGATGCGTCCGAAACCGCAGACTATGGTGATGCCGGCCAACCGTTCCACCGCCGCGAACACCCGATTGTCATGCAGCTCGCGCATTTTCTCGTGGAAGGCCATGACCACGATCGAGGTGGCGAAGGAAATCACGCCGATGCCGGCGAATACCAGCACCATGGCCACGACCCGGCCTTCCGGCGTGACCGGCACGATATCGCCGTAACCGACCGTGGTGAGAGTGATGACCGCCCAGTAGAGCGCGTCCATCAGGGTCAGCACCTTGCTGGCCGGCGCTTCCGCCTCGAACAGATAGATCGCCACCGTCGCGATCAACAGCACCGAGCCGACAAATACGGACAGGGTGTAGAGCTCGAATCGCTTCTCCACCAGAACCTGTCCGAAAGCCGTCAGGTTGCGGGTGTAGCGGAACAGTTTGAGCAGCCGGAACAACAGAAACAGGCGCAGGAAACGCAGCGGCCGATAACTGGGCAGGATGGCGAGCAGGTCGATGATGGCCATCGGCGATGCAGCGTAGGCCAGCTTGCGACGCAGAATCGCCCACAGCGCAGCCCCCGGGCGGAACGGCAGGCCCATCAGTTCCGCCTTCTCCCAATGCTCGATCATGATTTTGTGGCTGTCGTTGAACAGCCACATGCGCAACAGGTATTCGGCAACAAAGATCGTCACCACGATGATCTCGAACACATCCGCCCAGAGTCCGAGCGGATGGCGCACCTCGTAGATCAGCAGCGTCACGCTGCTCAGCAGCAGCACGATCATGAAACTGTCATACAGCTTCCGACGGTGCGAGCGGGGATCGGTCAGCAGTTTGTGGAAGAACCCCTTGAGGCCGGCGTAACGCGCCGAGGCCTGCTGTCGATAAGCCAGATGGACCAGCAAATTGGCAAGGGGCATGAAGCGATGGTTGGCGAGGAAACGGGCGAATTATACGGATAGGCCGGCAAGCAAAACCGCAAGGCCTGCAACTGCGGAAACAACGCGGATTCGAAGATAATCGGGCACCTAGACCCAGCCGGAGCCTTCATGAAATCGTCTTCCCGCCTGCTTGCACTGTGCCTGCTTGCTTCCACCCCCGCTGTCGCTGAAGACTGGAGCGGCGCCGACAAGGCGCAGCATTTCGCGCTCAGTGCGGCCTTCGGCACGCTGTCGGCGATGCATTTCGAGAACAAATGGACGGCTTTCGGCGTCGCGATGATTCCAGGCTTGCTCAAGGAGATCCATGACGGCAGCCAGTCCGGCAACCGGTTCAGCGGCAAGGATCTGGCCGCCGATGCCCTCGGTGCGGCTGTCGGTGTTCAATTCGGCCACTGGATCGTCACGCGCAACGGCGTCGGCTACCAGGCCGCGTTCTGATCCGTCAGGCGGCCGCCCCGGCCGTTTTCATCCCCGCTTGGCTTCATTCACCCTCCACTCGGAACACCCCATGCATACCGAAAGCTTCATCGCCGGCAAGGACGCCTCGCTGGAATCCTCCATTCAATCCATGCAGGACAAATTGTCCGACCTGGGTTTCAACATCGAGGAACGCTCCTGGCTCAACCCGGTAGCCAACGCCTGGTCGGTGCATATTCGCGATCAGGATTGCCCGCTGCTGTTCACCAACGGCAAGGGCGCGACCGAACTGGCGGCGCGGGCGAGCGCGCTGGGCGAGTTCTTCGAGCGGCTGGGCTGCAATTATTTCTGGTCGCATTACTACCTGGGTGAAACCGTCGCGCGGCGCGAATTCGTGCATTACCCGCAGGAAAAATGGTTTCCCCTGCCGGAAGATGATGCCTGGCCCGAGGAACTGCTCGACGAGGAACTGCGCGCGTTCTACAACCCGGATGACGCCGTGCCGGCCAGCGCGCTGGTCGATCGCAATTCCGCCAACGCCGCGCGCGGCATCTGCGCATTGCCGTATCAGCGCCAGCGCGACGGCGGCACGGTGTGGTTTCCGGTCAACCTGATCGGCAATCTTTATGTCAGCAACGGCATGTCGGCCGGCAACACGCCGGCCGAGGCGCGCGTGCAGGCGCTGTCGGAAATCTTCGAACGGCACGTCAAGTTCCGCATCATCGGCGAGGGGATTTGCCTGCCCGATGTGCCGGCGGAGGTCATCGCGCGTTACCCGAAAATCGAGGCCGGCATCCGCGACCTGCGCGCCGCCGGCTTCGGCATTCTGGTCAAGGATGCCTCTCTCGGCGGCCAGTATCCGGTGATGAACGTGACCCTGCTGAACCCGAACGATCAGGGCTGTTTTTCCAGCTTTGGCGCGCATCCCCGCTTCGAAGTCGCGCTCGAACGAGCGCTGACCGAACTGCTGCAAGGCCGCGCGCTCGACGCACTGGGCGATTTCCCGGAACCCGGCTTTGACCTCGAAGAAATAGCCGATGCACAGAATCTGGAAATTCACTTTGTCGATTCCAGCGGCATCATCAGTTGGGAGTTTCTGCGCGCGACGCCGGATTTCGAGTTCGCCGACTGGGATTTCGGCGGCGGAGTCGGCAAAACCACGGAGGAAGAATTCGCCTGGTTGTGCGAAGCCATTCATGCCGACGGGCGCGATATCTATATCGCCGATTTCCCGCATCTGGGCGTCTATGCCTGTCGCATCCTGGTGCCGAGCATGTCGGAGATTTATCCGATCGACGACCTGGAATGGAACAACAACAGCGTCGGCAACCAATTGCATCAAAGCCTGCTGCACCTGCCGCAACTGGACGATGCCGCGCTGAGCGCGCTGCTTGCCACCCTCGACGAACTCGGCCTTGATGATCAACGCCCGGTGCCCGCGCTGATCGGGCTGGCCGAGGATGCCTGGTCGCTTTGGCATGACTTGCGTGTCGGCGAACTGAAATTGCTGATCGCGCTGGCGATTCGGGATCTGGATGCAGTGGCCGAGGGCTGCCAGTGGGTGCGCCAGTTCGATCAACTCGACCCGGATCGCCGCCAGGTCTATCGCTGCATCGAAACCTTGCTGCGGATGGACGACCCGGATGCTTACCGCGACAGCCTGCTCAGCCTGTACGGCAATTACTCGCTGACTACCGCCGAGGCCATGTTGCGCGGCGAAGAGCGTTTCTTCGGACTGGACGCGCCCGGCATGGACCTGAACGGTTGCGTCATGCACCAGCGCCTGCTGCGGGCGTATCGCAAACTGGTTTTTTGACTTCTCGACAGGGACGTGATCAACCGGCGCGCCGCTGCGCCCGCAATGCAAACCGCGCCGGGTCGATCGCATCCGTCTGATCGCCGGGCAGCGGCAGCGGCTCCTGGTTGATCAGACCAGCCAGGTGTTCCGCCAGTAAAGCCGCCCAGACCAGCCCGCGCGAGCCCAGGCCGAGCAAGCCGTACAAGCCGGGATGGCGCGGAAAAGCGGGTAAACGGAGATCGCTCGGCAACGCGGCATCCAGATTGGGCAGCGCACCGACCAGCGGCAGATGATCCGGTGTGGTGGCCCGGAAGCCAACGCGGCCGCTCAGGGCATGGACATCGAATGACTGCGTTGCGGTCGGCAGAATACGGGCCAGACGGTGCAGATTCTCGACATGCTCGCTCGCACGCAGCTCGTCGAAGGTGTCCTTCGCATAGCTTGCACCGAGGCAATGCATGCCATCCACCGCCGGCGTCAAGTAGCCCTCGCAGCAGGCGGCATGCTGCAACGCCGGCAAGGTGCCGGCGGGCAGATGGCTGACCTGGCCGCGGATGGGTTGAATCGGCAGGTGCGCGGTCTGGGGGAATGACGTCATCTCTGGACATGCACCGGTCGCGATGATCACGACGGGCGCGCTTGCCATTACCCGCCCCGTGCCATCCAGCAAAACCCAGTCCTGATCAAGCCGCCGCAAACCGGCAATCGCACTGTTGCCATGAAACGCGATGCCGGCGCCACCTTTGGCCAGCCAGGCATGACAAAGACTGGGCGGATTGGCCCAGCCGCCGGCGGGAAACCACCAGCCGCCCAACGGCGTTTGCGCGCCCAGCAAGCGGGCGGCTTCCGGAGGTTCGACAAAACGGGCAAAGCTGTCGGGGAAGCCGCTGGTTGCCAGCAGTTCGCGTTGCCCGATTTCATCCGCCGCATCCCGCGCGATCTGGAGCAGGCCGTTGAACCGGCGGCGCGGTGGGTAGCCCGCCTGATCGAGCCGATGCAGGCTGCGCTGGAGATGCAGAAAACAGGCCCGATTCAAGCGTGAAGCGAGGTTGTCATCGCGCGACAACAACGGTCGCACGATCCCCGCCAGATTGCCGGATGCCGCGCTGGCCGGCGTGGCATCCCGATCGAACAGATCAACCTGCCAGCCGCGCACAGCCAGACGTTCGGCAATCGCGCAACCCGCCAGCCCGGCGCCGATCACCACGGCATGGTGGCGTTCATCGCGTGGCGCAGGTGTGGCCTGGCGTCGGCGCGTGATCAGCCGGCCGGCCAGCATCTGCCGCTTGCTGCCGAAGCCAGGACGCTTTTCCGGCGCAAACCCGGCTTCGCTCAACGCACGCCGGACATGGCCCGCGACGCACCAGGTCGCGAAGGACGCATTCGGCGCGGCGAGTTGCGCACAGCGCCGCAACAGCGCGGGCGACCACATTTTCGGATTCCTGTTCGGGTCGAAGCCATCCAGATAGAACGCATCGACGCTGGCACGCAGCTGGCGCAAGCTGCTTTCGGCATCGCCCAGCAACAGCGTCAACACCACCCGGCCGGCGGCAAACTCCAGTCGATGCCAGCCCGGCATCAATTCGGGCCAGGCGTTACGCAAGGCTTCGGCGAGAAACTCCAGCGGCTTCCAGGCGCGATGCACCTGTTCCAGGTCGGCAACCTGAAGCGGGTGCATCTCGGTTGCCAGGTAATGCAGCTTGTCAGGACGCAGCGGGTCATCCCGCCAGGCCGCCCAGGTAGCGAGAAAATTCAAGCCGGTGCCGAAACCGTTTTCAAGAATCACGAACTGGCGTCTGCCCGCCCAGCCTGCCGGCAAATCGTTGCCTTGCAGAAACACATGCCTCGCCTGGCCCGGCCCGCCATCGGCCGAGTGATAGATATCGTCGAAGGTCTTCGAAACAGGCGTGCCGTCAGGCGCAAAGGCGAGGCTGGCGGGGGTCAGGGAAGGTGACATTGCTCTCCGGGCGGCTCAATGCAGGCGATGCGCCGGCGCATCGAACATTGCATCGAGTTCGTCCGGGAGGACGCGGTAATCACGGTTGCAGATATCGTCACGCACATGGATTTCACCATGATCCCGCACAATCGCCTCGCACTCCGCGCGCCCCAGACTGCGCAACATGGCGTGGATTTTTTCCCAGTCCTCCGGGCAATGATGGCTGACTGCGCGCGGGGAGAACACGCGCACCTCCTCCTCGGGAAACAGACGGCGCAGCAACTCAAGCGGGGCATGCGTCAACAGCTCGTCGGCGCTCAATGTGGCAAGCAGATGACCGATGCGGTTCCAGCCATCAGCATCGTGCCGATCCGCATCCGGCAGCTTCTGCAGCAGCAACCCCGCCGCGCGCCGCTCGTTCGCCGCCAGAACAAGCCGTGTCGGCTGCTGCTCGGACAAGGTCAGATAGTGCTCGAAAACCGCTGCAACACTCTCGCCCTGCATAGGCACAAAACTCTGGTAAGGCTGCCGCATCGCCGCCGCATCGAGCGACAACAGCAACTGGCCTTCACCCAGCAATGCCGGCAATGACGCGCCCGCTACCAGGGTTTCCTGATTCCAGCGCGCCATGCCGCGCAAACGCAACTGCTCGTCGCAATCGAGAACCAGCAGATTGATCGCGGCATCCCCGCGCATCTGAAATGTCATCCGCCCCGGCTGCTTCAGATTCGCCGCAATCAAAGTCGTCACGGCGCTCATTTCACCCAGAAGCCGCGCCACATCAACCGGATAGTCACGCCCGGCAGCGAGTTCGCGCCACGACTGGTCAAGCGAAACCAGCGCCCCGCGTATGTCCAGATGTTCGAAAAGAAAGGGTTGGACGCAATCGGTCGGCATGGGAAATGGTCAAGAACGTAAGGCGACGAATTTTATCGTCGTTGCGGAGGAATGCCGGGGTCCAGTGCAGTCGGCTCATATAAACAACGACTTCTGGAATTGCTCAATGTTTTCAAAACCCTGTCAACTTATCGCTGGCCCCGGTCGGATTTCAGGCTTCATGTGCTTTCGTTGTCTGCTTCTTGTCGCGCAGGTAGATAACCTTGTCGATATCGCGCATCTCGAACAAGCCGATGGCCTGGAACAGGTCTTTCAGCTTGGCGTAACCAAAATTGCGCGCATCGAAGGACGCCTGCTTGGCAATATGCTGGCCCACTGCCGCAAGACCGGCCCACCCTTCATCGTCCGCCGCCGCTTCAACCGATTTGCGCAGCAGATTGACCAGACGGGTATTCGCCTTGAGTTCCTTGCCCCCGACTTTGCCGACCGCCGGTTTCTCGGCTGGCGCCGACGCCGCAAGCGGCTCCAGTTCCGGCGCGACCTCCGCGATGGCTGCTTTTTTCGGCGCGGCTGACGCGAGAGGCGGTTGCAGCACCGGCTCGCCCAGATTCTCCAGATACAGAAACTTGGAACAGGCATTGACGAACGGTTCCGGCGTCTTCTTCTCGCCGAAGCCGAACACCTTCAGGCCATTGGCGCGGATACGCATCACCAGCGGCGTGAAATCGGAATCGCTGGAAACGATGCAGAAACCGTCCAGATCCTTGGTGTAAAGCAGGTCCATCGCATCAATGATCATCGCCGCATCGGTCGCGCCCTTGCCCTTGGTGTAAGCGAACTGCTGCATCGGCTGAATTGCGTAATCATGCAACACCGCCTCCCAGCCCTTCAGATGCGGACTCTTCCAGTTGCCGAAAGCGCGCCGGATGTTGATCACACCGTACTTGGCGAGTTCATCCAGGATTTCCTCGATCTTGCTCGCCGGACTGTTGTCGGCGTCGATCAGCAGCGCGATGCTGGTGTCGTGGTTCATGGTGGGTCTCCTTGGTTTATTGGTGTCCAGATCGAATCAGGCTTAGCCAAACCGCTGCGCCAATTCTTCGCGAATCACCGAGCGTAAATCCGCCTCGATATGCTCGCTTTCGATCACGCGCCGCAAGGTGTCGTTGATCAAGGTCTGATAGCCACGTTCGCCCGCCAAATGTTTGAAGTGTTCGACGATGGGGGTATCCAGCATGATGTTGACACGCTGTTTGGACACCTTGGCGCGAACCGCTGATTGCCACTCAGCGCGACTGGCATCCTGGCCGCCGACGCGGAAACGGGCGCGGTCGAAGTCCGCTTGAGTCAGCGGTGGAGCGTCGTCAGAAGTATCCGGTGTTGAGGTAGTAGAGGTCTGTTTCATCGCTTGTCGCCTCGCGCATGGAAATGATTCGAATCGTTGCATCGGATTCAACGTGGACAATCAGGATCACGGCAGCGGACAACATGCCGATGCCGATCAGACGTTGTTCGCCATAGGCTTCCCGGGTGTCCTCGAAAACCGCCATCGGACCCGCGAACACCTGCTCGCATCGGCGAAATCCAACCCGTGTTTGTTCAGGTTGGACTGCCTTTTCGCCTCATCCCGAATGAATAGCATACTTGATTATGTGCATTTAAATATGCATTGGATAGTGCCGTTTCAAGTTGGCGGCTTATCTGCTTGTACCAATTTTGTTTCGGTATGGCGATTGATCGGCCGCCAGCTTGCGCAATGGCGCGCCATAGCGATTCTTCATCCAGCGATCCGCGCAGATGAAGCCCATCGCACCGCCCGGCGCAAGCAGGCAAAGGGAACGTTCGATGAACGGAATGTACAGATCGGCACGGTCGTAGATCGTGGCATACCGCGCGCGTAACTCCCGCAGCAACGCCTCTGGAATCCACTCCTGCCGCACATAGGGCGGATTGCCGACCAAAAAATCGAACGGGCCTTGCATCGGCGCGAGCAGAAAATTAATCGAACCAGATCCCCTTGACCCTTTTTTGACTTCGCGAAAATCCAAGAGGATGACAAACAGAGATATGATGCAATTGTGCAAACCTCTTGGCTCTGTCAATTATGACAAATGTAAATCGTTTTGGTGACGTGCGTGCGGAACATGACCATGTAATGCTTGATGCTTCTTTCCACGAATCCCAAAACTATCGAACGCTACTTGAGAGCGGAGATCGATTCATCGTAGTCGGAAGACGTGGGACTGGGAAGAGTGCTTTAACTTATCGCCTATCCAAAGATTGGGCATCCAGAAAGTATTCGACAATTATTATTGCACCAAGCGAAGAACAAGTTATCGGCGTTAGACCTATCGCGCAGTTATTTGGAGACTCAATAACTAGAATACGAGCTGGAGTAAAACTTGCGTGGCGTTATGCACTTCTCCTGGAAATTTCTCTTCTGTGCGAAAATAACTACAAAACCTCGGGCGAGATTTCGAAGTATGAAACACTAAAAATTCACTTGAGAAATTGGCGAAGTGCGGGTGATGAACCATTTCAAAGACTGCGCACTACACTACGTAATCGATTAAGTGGAATTGATAACCCTGAGGATAGAATCGCCGATCTGCCATCACTACTTCAAATCAATCGCATTACAGAGGAAGTAACTACTCTTGCGCAATCACTCAAGCAAGGCATAGTTATCCTAATCGACAAGCTTGATGAAGGTTATGAGCCTGATACGATAGGCGTTGGAATCGTTGATGGCATCATCTACGGGACCGACGAAGTTCGCAGTGGTCTTGCCAATTCAATACAGGCGGTTGTTTTTCTTAGGGACAATATATTTAGAGCTATCCAAGTAGAGGATCCTGATTTTTCCCGTAATCTTGAGGGGCAAATATTGAGGTTGCACTGGGATCCAGAAGAACTTTTTTATATGGTATGTAAGCGCATTCGCGCAGCGTACAAAATGGAACGTGAAAGTGATGTTAAGGTCTGGAATGCCATTACAGCGGACGAACTACATGGCCGGGAAGGCTTTAAAGGATGTCTACGACTTACTCTCTACCGACCACGCGATTTAATTGCATTGCTAAATTCAGCTATTGAACACGCGAATCGAGGGCAGAGAGAAACGCTTATTGAGGCCGATTTTATCAACTCTGCCATGCAAATTTCCACCATTCGATTCGAAGACCTTGGAAAGGAATACGCAGCCGTTTTTCCCGGCATAACGCAGCTGACTACAGAGTTTGCAAGTGGTCCTACGCAATTACTCGTCTCCGATGCGACAAAAATAGTAAAACGTGTTCAGGATGCGCCATTGATCGAAGCACAAGTTCTTCAACATCTGAAAATACTTGGCACTGAGGAGGAAATCATAAAGGCCCTATATGGGGTCGGGTTCATGGGTGTATTAGATCGACAAAGCAATACGTGGGTTTTTTCGCACGATGGGAAGCAGCCAGATAAGGAAATAGTTGCTTCTGATCGCCTGATGATCCACCCATGTTACTGGAGCGCTCTTAATTTGCAAAAAGATTTACTTGAACAGACTGCTGCAGAGCAAATATTTGACGAATACGAAATTTCAATTTATTCTCAAAGCGTGGCTCAGCGCTCAACAAGATTGGGGCAAATAATCTCTGAACTCGCAACCATTCCTCTTGGTTTAGAAGGCGCAGCTGCGTTTGAGGAGTGGTGCAAACGTGCAGTAGAAATAGCATTTGCCCGTGAACTGACAAACATTCAGCTTCATCCCAATAAGGATGCTACCCAACGCCGAGATATTGTCGCAACAAATCAAGGAGTTCGTGGCTTCTGGAAAAGAATACGTGATGATTATGAAACACGTCAGGTGATATTTGAGGTGAAGAATTTCGAGGAAATTGGTGTCGCAGAATATCGTCAAATGAACGGATACCTAAACCGAGAATACGGGAGGCTTGGGTTCATTATCTGCCGAGATAAGCAGCATGGACTTGTAAAGGGCAAAGAGCTCGAAGCGTTTCGAGAGTTCTATACTCATCAAAAATTAATAATTAAAATTACTGCCTCAATGCTAACAAGCATTCTTTCGAAGCTCCGAAGCCCTGCCAAAATAGATGCAGGTGACATTGCTTTAGACAGTCAATTAGATACTCATATACGCCTGTATTCGACTGGGCAGTCAGATAAGGTATCTCCTAAGCCAAGAAGAGATAAAAGGTGATAGTCAGAACTGCTCACAATTACTCGGGATTTCAAAAAATTAAATTAGATGAAAAGGGTCAGCTTCGATTTGTTTTTAACCTTCAACCCACATAAAAAATCGTTGTGATGCTGAGTAATTTAGCTTGATACGCCAATTGCGCTTTATGCCGCCTCCCAATCATCAACGACCAGCCCCGTTACCCGGTTGAATTCCGCCACATTGTGCGTCACCAGCGTCAGTCCGCGCGCTTTGGCTTGTCCGGCGATCAAGACGTCATAGGGTCCGATGGACCGCCCCTGTTTGGCAAGTTCTGCGCGGATTTCGCCCGCCTGGCGGGCATCTTCCTGGTCGAAAGTCAGGACTTCAAATTGCAGGGCATCGACCAGGCCTACATTCCGCTCCTGGCGTACGCTCTTGAAGGCACCGTAATAGAGTTCATGCGCCACGATAGCCGGCAAGCCGATGTCGGACGGATGCTCTATCCGTATCCTGTTATTCATGGCTGGATGGCCGTTCAGTAGCGCAATCACTGCATTGGCATCAAGAAGGAACTTCATTTGAAAAACGCATCCACGTCGTTTCTCGCTTGCTCGGGCACGGGTTCGGTTGCCGCCTTGACGAAGTCGTCGTCCAGATGTCCGGTCAGGGCATCCAGCCAGGACCAATTGGTGGCGATGGGCTCCAGAATGATGGCGCTGCCATGCCGTCGAATGCGGACTTCGTCGCTTTCGAAACGGTATTCCATGGGGAGCCGGACGGCCTGGGAGCGACCTGACCAGAAGACTTTTGCAGTATCCATATCAGCCTCGAATGGTTGAGATATATCTTTAGGATATATCAGATTGCGCTGATACCGGCGGTAATACACCGAGATATTTGAGATGGCTGCCGCAGCCATTTCGGCAGTCGGATGCGCCAAACCCCGGCACCAGCACGACGCCCGGGTGGGTTTGGTTCATTTCGCATTCGTCACGCTCAGTGCGCACGACGGTGGTGACACGCGCTTCCATCGCGGCGAGCAGGTAGTCGATATGCCAGCGCAATGCCTTGTCACGCCGCATGTGCCGCGCGATGCGTGCCTCGAAATTGCGTTTTGCCGATCCGGTGTAGATGTATTCACCAGCCGGAAAATCGAACTTGCCCAAGCGGCCGATTTGCAGGCGCACAGCCTGGCTCAGGCGGATGTGGAGTTGGTAGGTGCGGAACATGGTGTGTTCGTTTGGCCAGGGGGTGGGGTTCACTGGCAGTTCCTTAAGTGCGGGGTGGTTGCAATACGCTTCGCTAATTGCAGCCTACCGCCCTTCGAAGCTTGCCTCCGCCCAAGTCAACATACACGTCGCGATGGACTCCACTTCGCCACGGCTGACAGTTGGGATGATCTCGTCGCCGTAGCGGAATTCCACGGCATAAGGGTTGATCTGCGCTAACGCATCCGCACTGATGGGTAGCGTGATTCCCGCTTTTTCCAGTTTGTCGGCGAGTTCATACAGGTCATGCGTTTTGCGGAACTCTATGCCTTGAATGAAGAGCACCGCCTTCAGGCATTTTTCAATGGACTGTTGCGCATGAAAGTAGGCTAAGGCCTGACGGATGTGGGTCAAGTCCGCCAGTGCCCGGAAGGCGGCCAGATCGTCCGCCGCGAGGCGCAGGTATCGGCGGGCTTCGTCAAGCGAGGTTGTCATGCAGCACCCGGCCTTCCTTGACCGCCCAGTAGGGGAGTGTTCCGGGCACCTGACTGCGGCTTAGCGCTTCTTCTTCCGAATAAATCAACACATCCACGCCAACGCCGATGCCGCCTATGGCACGGCGCAGACGCAGGTATTCCGCCGCCTTGTCCGGCTGTCCCTTCTCGATGACCATCAGGTCCAGGTCCGAATCTTCGTTTGCCGTGCCGCGCGCGTAGGAACCGAACAGGATTACACGGGCTGGCGCGGATATGGCGGCAACCATTCGGTTCACCGCAGTCTGGATGGTTTCGTTGTTGAGCATGTCGGGCTCCTGCGCGGATATGCGGGTTACGGATGCGCGGGTTAGTTTACCGGCTGATCGGCTTGTACCGAATCCGCTTCGGCTTTGCGCCTTCCTCGCCCAGGCGTTTCTTCTTGTCAGCTTCGTATTCCTGGTAGTTGCCGGGGAAGAAGGTCCATTGCGAATCGCCTTCGGCCGCCAGGATATGGGTGGCGATGCGGTCGAGGAACCAGCGGTCGTGCGAGATGACCATGACACTGCCGGCGAATTCGAGCAGGGCGTCTTCCAGCGCGCGCAGGGTTTCCACGTCGAGGTCGTTGGACGGCTCATCAAGCAGCAGCACGTTGCCACCGGCGATCAGGGTCTTGGCCAGATGCAGGCGGCCGCGTTCGCCACCGGACAGGTTGCCGACGATCTTCTGCTGGTCGCCGCCCTTGAAGTTGAAGCGGCCGATGTAGGCGCGTGACGGTGTTTCGTAGCGACCGACGGTGAGGATGTCGCGGCCTTCGGCGATTTCGTCGAACACGGTCTTGTCGGCGGCCAGCGCGTCGCGCGATTGATCGACATAGGCCAGCTTGACGGTGGAGCCGATGACGACTTCGCCGCTGTCCGGCTTTTCAACGCCGGTGATCATCTTGAACAGCGTCGATTTGCCGGCGCCGTTGGGGCCGATGATGCCGACAATGGCGCCGGGCGGAATCTGGAAGCTGAGGTTGTCCATCAACAGACGGTCGCCGAAGCTCTTGGTCACGCCGTTGAATTCGATGACCTTGTCGCCCAGGCGCTCGCCGACCGGGATGAAGATTTCCTGGGTTTCGTTGCGCTTCTGGTACTCGACCGAGTTGAGTTCCTCGAAGCGGTTGAGACGCGCCTTGGACTTGGCCTGGCGTGCTTTCGGGTTTTGCCGTACCCATTCCAGTTCCTGTTTCATGGTCTTGATGCGGCCGGCTTCCTGTTTGGATTCGGTTTCCAGGCGGGCTTCCTTCTGTTCCAGCCAACTGGTGTAGTTGCCTTTCCACGGGATGCCGTGGCCGCGGTCGAGTTCCAGAATCCACTCGGCGGCGTTGTCGAGGAAGTAGCGGTCGTGAGTGACGGCGACGACGGTGCCGGGGAAACGCACCAGGAACTGTTCCAGCCATTCCACCGATTCGGCGTCGAGGTGGTTGGTGGGCTCGTCCAGCAACAGCATGTCGGGTTTCTGCAGCAGCAGTTTGCACAGCGCGACGCGGCGTTTCTCGCCGCCGGAAAGCTTGTCGATGACGGCATCCCATGGCGGCAGGCGCAGCGCATCGGCGGCGATTTCCATCTGGTGTTCGGCGTCGGAGCCGGAGGCGGCGATGATCGCTTCCAAGCGGGCCTGTTCTTCGGCCAGCTTGTCGAAATCGGCGTCCGGCTCGGCGTAGGCGGCGTACACCTCTTCCAGCTTCTGCTGCGCCTGCATGACTTCGCCCATGGCGCTTTCCACTTCCGCGCGCACGGTCTTGGCCGGGTCGAGTTGCGGTTCCTGCGGCAGGTAGCCGATGGAATTGCCGGCGAGATGCTGCACCTCGCCCTCGTAGTCCTTGTCCGCGCCGGCCATGATGCGCAGCACGGTCGATTTGCCGGAGCCGTTGAGGCCGAGCAGGCCGATCTTGGCGCCGGGGAAGAAGGACAGCGAGATGTCCTTGATGATCTGGCGTTTCGGGGGAACGATTTTGCTCACGCGGAGCATGGACATTACATATTGGGCCATGGTGTTTTGAGCTATTCAGATGGAAAAAGGGTTGAGCAAGGCGAGACCGCAACCTTCGAAATCGCGGGTGTTACGGGTAACCAGGGTGAGGCCGTGAACCAGCGCCGTGGCGGCGATCAGCATGTCGGCCTGCGTGCGCGGGCTGCCTTGCGCGGCAAGACCGCCACGCAGGTTTCCGGCGCGCCGGGCTATTTCCGGCGACACCGGCAGGACGGCGTGGCGCTCGAAGAATGCCGCTATCCAGGCCTGGATGCGGGGGTTCGGCCGCCAAGTCAGGCCGCAGGCGATTTCTTCCAGGCTGATCGCTGAAAAGCGGAACTCGGTGGTCATGGCAGCCCAGGCCAGCACGCCAGGGTCGGGTTGTTTGCGACTGAGTTCACTGATGATGTTGGTATCAATCAGCAGCATGTTCGTCGCGCGGCGTGGCGGCAAAGTCATTCAACCGATCCACGCGTGGCGGTGTGGTCAATTCGGTATTTTCCGCGCTCAGCAAAACACGCAACCCGGTGAGTTCATCCGCCAGGCTGATCGCGGACCGCGTATTTTCCACCGGCAGCAAACGCACCGCTGGCACGCCGTGATTCGCGATGATGACTTCCTCGCCGGCCTGCGCGGCTTTCACCAGCCTGGAAAGCTGGTTCTTGGCTTCGAGCATGTTGACTTGCATGGAGCTGCCTCGGATCAGTGAACTGCAAGAAGTCTAGCCTAAGCCGTCCCGTTCTGGCCAAGTTGGCTAATGCATGGATCGGAGCAGGACGGGGTCGCCCGGAACCTGAAAATGAAGATTTCAGATCGAGCCAGTCCGAAGGTTGTGATCACATCAATCCGGCCTGAGAACAGCCTGGCTGATGGGTTTCTCCCCGTCCTGCCTGGACTTTCATCGACGGTTTTCGGCTGTCGTGTGCTGCTTGCATGCCGTCGTTTCACCCTCCCAAGGGCGCCGCTCTTTGCATGTATTCCAGCAATCGCGCCGAGGCATGGCCATCGGCGGGCAGGCCGACGGTTCTTTGGTAGTTCTGGATGGCCTGGCGGGTTTTGGTACCAGGTACGCCATCTATGATCCCCAGCGGATAGCCAAGCTGAAGCAACATCTTCTGGATTTCAATGTACTGGTCGCGCGTCAGGCGACGGTTGTCGGCGTTGCGCCCCAGTTTCAAGGCTCCGCCACCGGAAAATCGGTCTGACAGATGGCAGACGGCGAGGGCGTAGTTGATGGAGCGATTCCATTCCATGATCACATGGAAGTTTCGATAGACCAGAAAGGCCGGGCCTTCGTGTCCCTGCGGCAGGATGATCGAGCCGTTCAGATTGGCGGGCGGCAGCGGTTTGCCGGAAGTCTGACGCACGCCGAGCCGGGTCCAGGCTTTGACCGACTTCAGGATTTCCGGGCTGGCGTTATCGAGTTCGAAGCCCTCGGGCAGTTTCACTTCTCGCCCCCATAACTCGCCCGGCCGCCAGCCGCTCCGGCGCAGGTAGTTGGCGGCGGAGTTGAATGCATCGGGCAACGAATGCCAGATGTCCTTGCGACCATCGTCATCGGCATCGACGGCGTGATGCAGGAATGTGGAGGGCATGAATTGCATCTGGCCCATTGCACCCGCCCAGGAACCCATCATTTTGTCGGCAGGCAAATGTTGTTGCTCAAGGATGGTCAACGCGTGCAGCAGTTCCGACCGAAAGAATGCGCTGCGTCGATTGCCATAGGCCAAAGTGGCGAGCGCGGCCGGAGTCGGGAAACTGCCTGTGCTGGCGCCGTATCCGGTTTCCAGGCCCCAGAGCGCAAGCAGTACCGACGTTGGAATGCCGTACCTGGCCTGTACCGAGTTGAATGTTTTTCTGTGCTCGCGCAGTTTCTCTCGGCCTGTTCGGATGCGCTTTTCATCGACACGCCGGTCAAGGTAGTTCCAGAAAGTATCGACAAATTCCGGCTGGCGTTGATCCAGTTCAATCACCCGTTCAATCTTCTGCACTCCTTCCGGCAATGCGACGGCAAGGGTTTGCGGGCTGATGCCGCTGGCAAGCGCTTCCTGCTTGAACTGGGCTAGCCAGGCTGCAAACTGGGGGTCATTGGCGGTTGTGGGCGTCTGAACCTGGGCAGGATCAATCTGGACAGGTTCAGCGGCATGGGCTGCGACCGAATGCAATAGCGCCGCGCAGACCATAAGGCGGCCAAGCCGAAGCAGGGCTGGCACTTTCAGCCCTTGTGGGCGATTTCGTATAGGGATGGGGTGACGCGCGCGGATGCGAGATATTGGCGCAGGTTTTTAACGTCCTGCCGCAGCAGCACATTGCTATGGTGCGGGTGATGCAGAAAACCTTCGACGCCATTCAGCACGACGCGAAAGCGCGCGCCCTGAATCGGCTCCACGGTAGCGCCAAGGTGATGCAGCAGCGATTCGATCTCGCGCCAGTGAATGTTGCCGCTGATCGGGTCCTGGAAGATGGCGTGGATAAGGTGTTCGTGTTTGTGGCTCATGGTGTCAAGGGGGTAATGCGGTTGATGTTGTTAAAGCTTAGGCCTGGAAACCAGGAACAGACAAGCCGCATGAGCCTTGAATCAGCTGTTCACCGCTCCTTATCCCTCGTGAGGCCTGATGCTGGCTGATGTTTTGCGCTTCGATGACGTTCACCCATTGGGGGAGCCCGCTACCCGCCCTCGGGCGGGTTCAACTGCTGTTTCAATCAAGGTTGAATATTTCCGACTGCGGCAGGCTGCCAGGGAGGTCCGAGCCGCTTTTGAAAAGTCATTATGCGGGTCAAATGAGAATGGCTTGCATTTGAGAATGAATCGCATATAAGATGCGCTCCATGTTACAGAACCATGCCGCCAAACCTGTTTCAACGTTGCCAACGCCAAAAGTAATCAGTGCTGCTGATTTATTGCGCGATCAGCGGGAACTGGTCATTGAGCATGCGGGCGAGCGGTATCGGCTCAGCCTGACCAGGAATGGCAAGCTGATTCTGACCAAGTAGTTTTCCAGCGGGCCGCGAGGCCCCAGGTAGCCAGCAAAAGGGCGATTTCGTCGCACCCGGTAGCCAGCCAGAGATGACCAGAAGCCTGTCGGAGTGCGCCGTGCAAAGGCGCACTCCGACAGGCTCCAAGCTAACTGATTCGAGATGTTGCGCAATCCCCCCAACTTTGACTGGAGCCTGAAATGGAAAGCAATGACGCACTCATCGCCGGCGCACTGGACCACTTGATGCGCCATACCCTTACCGGTTGCGCGCAGGCCGCACAACATGCCGCGCAGTTACTTGACGTCCTGTCCGATCGACAGGACATAGACAGCGAGACACGCAGCCTGTGCGGACGCATGTGCGAACGATTGGAAACCGGTCATGTGTGATGAATGCGAGAGCAAGGGCTTGCTGGCCGGTCTTTTCGCAAATGCCGGCGTTGCCACGTTATTTCCGCCTGCTCCGATACCTGATGCGAAATCCGATCCGGAGCCTCGGGAGCAGCCGGCACGGCGGCGCCGAAAATTGTGGGAGTTGGAAGAAAAGCAGCACTGTCCGGTCATCGGTTCCTGCCTGAGCATGGAGGAGTTGAAGAAGATCGCGCGCAAGGCGGGGTATTCCGGCGCGATGTCCGGCAGCAGGTTCGATCCCTATCGGCTGCATGTCGAAGCGGTTTCGCTGTCCTGTTCCCGCAATGCTGCTGCCGAAGCTATGCACAAACTGCTTGAACGCAAATATGCGCTGACCATCACGCGCTTCGAGCGCGCCAGAACCGATGCCGATGTGTTGGCGTTGTGGCGGGAATACCTGGAGCGCGGGGAAGTGGCCGGCGCGATGTGGGCGGCGCTGACCCACAAGGCGGCAAGCAAAGGCACCCGTCATGTCGTTTACGGTGACGTACATATGCTGTCGCACCAGATCGGCGCCGGTCAGGCCGCAGACTTGCGGCGGCTGGAATGGCTGGAACGGCGGCATGGCGAATTGGCCGATGAAAACGGCCGTCTGAAGACCGAATTGCAGGCGCAGGCAGAGCAGGACGCTCGCTTGCGTCAAAAGCTGATTGCCGAACAGGCGCAGAGCGCCCATCTCGACCCTTTGCTGAAGCGTATTCATGAGTTCGAATCCGGTCAGGCAATGGTGGCCATCGGACGCCGGTTGATGCTGGCCCAGGCGCAGGCAGCGCGCGCTCGCGAAGCGGAAGCCCGTATTCAGGCGCTGGAGGAAAGAGTCGGCGCGTTGCGTGCGGACAAGGCGCGGCTGATGCGAGAACGGGAAGAAGTCAGCCGGGAACGCGATGCACTTGAGCAACTCTGGTCGGCCGAGCCTGGCGCCACCGCCAATGAACCGGCCTGCACAGGCGATTGCACCGTGTGTCCGAACAGCCTGCGCGGCCGTTGCGTGCTTTGCGTCGGCGGCCGCACGCCGTTGCTGCCGCAATACCGGCAACTCGCCGAGCGACTCGGGGTGCGCCTGATTCACCACGACGGCGGCAGGGAAGAGGCGCTGGCGCGTCTGCCCGATCTGCTGAACGCCTCAGATGCGGTGATCTGCCCGACCGATTGCGTCGGCCATCTGGCCTATTACCAGCTAAAAAAACACTGCAAACAGAACGGCAAACCCTGCGTGCTGACCCGCAATTCCGGCGTCGCCGGTTTTGCCGCCGCGTTGACCCGTCTGGCCGAAGGCCGCGCCGACATCCAGGCCCAGACATGATCCCGACGCCACCGCCGGCCGGCAAGCAGCCGCCTGTGTACCAGAGCCAGGAGTTGTTCCAGGGCGGCAAGGTCGTGCTCATCGTGCATCAGGGACGCGAGTACTGGCTGCGCATCACCAACGCCGGCAAGTTGATCCTGACCGCGTGAAATCAGCCGTCTATCCGCATCCATTCCGAACTGGAACTGTTAGTTTTCGGACTCGACGCACGCACGCCAGGACGGACGTGCCGCAAGTAAATCCCCGGGTTGATTGTGGTCAGGGAAGCGTGGCGACGCAGGCAAGTTCCGACTTGACGAGCGATCAGGGGCTTTTATGGATTGGCCCATTGGCAAGTAACCATTAAGCAGGCGCGGCGGGTTAAAGTGACCTTGAAGCCGGGATAATGGAATATCTCCATGCAACCCCGGCGCCAACCTCGGTACTTTCGGCAAGCCTCCATCCGGTACAACCGAGATCCGCCACAAGCGCCGTAATGTCGAAAGTCTGTAACCGATGAAAAAATTTCTGCTTGTCTTGACCCTGATCTGCGCACCGCATACTGCCTTGGCCGATGAAATTCGCCGCGATGACGGCAGCGTTCTGACTCGCGGCGAAGTCGTTGCAGAACTCGCTCGCAGTGATTTCATCCTGCTGGGTGAACTGCATGACAACCCACACCACCACAGTGCGCGCGGCGAACTGATCCGCGAGTTGGCGACGCGCAAGCCGAGTGTCGTCATGGAGTTTCTCGATCGTGGTTCAAGCCTTGATCCGAAGCTGCCATTGCTGGAAGAAATGGAGAAGGCCGGCTTCAGCGCCAAAGGCTGGCGCTGGCCCCTGCATGAACCCCTGTTCTCCGCAGCGCGCGAAACCGGGCTGAGCATCCTCGGCGGCAATTTGCGTGGAGAAGATGCGCGGCGTGTGGCGAAGGAGGGTGACAAGGCGCTGGCTACGGAAATTGCGGCTCGACTCGCGCTCGCGCCCCTTGCCGCGACAGCGCAGAAAAAACTGGATGATGATCTGACCGCCGGCCATTGCGGCCATCTCTCCGCTGCTCGACTGCCCAACATGCGGCTTGCACAGCGCGCGCGCGACACGGCAATGGCGACGGCCATGCTCACGGTGGAGGATGGCCCGGTCATTCTTCTGGCCGGCAACGGCCATGTCCGACTGGACTATGGCGTTGGATCGCAACTGCGCCAGCTCGCGCCGCAGCGACGGATTGTCAGCATCGGATTTTTCGAATCCGGCCCCGGTCTTGAACAGCGCCTGGCGATTCGGGAAGGTGCATTTGACTATGTCTGGATCACGCCACCCGCACAAAGGGATGATCCTTGCGCGGGCTTCAAATTTACCTCGCCTCCGCCGGCAAAGTAGTAGCGAGCACACGAAAAGGCCTCGCGGTGCAGTGTGTGGCAGTGCAACAACCTGCTTTGGTATCCATAGATACAATCCGGCGCTCCGCCTTCCAGGCACAGTCAGGTTCATTCAAGCATTTGGCTGATCTGGCGGGCATTCCGTTTCACCCCGTTCCCGCGATTTCCGGATAAGCCATGCGCGCTGCGCACACCCAGGTTCAAATTTCAGCCTGTGCATCAATCGGAATTCGATCTGCGCCGGGCCAATACATTTCCGGCTGCTGCCTTGGGTTTGGACTTGCGCTAGTGTCCTGCCTGGCGCTGGCCGAGCCGCATGATGTTTCCGAAAGCGACTATCTGGCGGAAATTCCTGTCGTGCTTACCGCTTCACGCATCCTGCAATCTCCGCTGGATGCGCCGGCGCCGGTGACCGTCATCGACCGGGAAACGATCCTGGATTCCGGGTTCAGCGAAATTCATGACATTTTTCGCCTGGTCCCCGGATTTCTGGTTGCGGACTCCCCCTCCGGCTCGCCTGTCGTGGTCAACCAGGGCATGGGCGATGCACATTCCAGACGTTTGCTGATCCTGCTCGATGGACGTGCGCTCTACAACCCGTTTCAGGGCGGGGTGGACTGGCAGGATCTGCCGTTGCGACTGGAGGATATCGAACGCATCGAAGTCGTGCGCGGCCCCAATCCGGCAAGTTATGGTGCAAATGCCTTTCAGGGCGTCATCAACATCATTACCCGTCTGCCGCTGGGAGAGAAGGAGCAAGGACTGGTACTGCGAGCCGGCCAGCGCGAATTCGGCGATCTCTATGCATTCATGGTGCGAGGCAGCGGCGACACCAACTGGCGCATCAGTGCATCGGCAAGGCATGCCACCAACTTCCGTGACCTGGGCCTCCCGCTGCAAGCCGCAAATGAGGCCATCCAGCGTCAAAGCATCAACGCGCAACTCACCAAGACCTTGCAGCGAGATGAAGAAGTCAGCTTCAGATTGGGCATCGGCAACGGACAAAACGAGATTGGTCAAATTGCCGACGCCAGTGATCCGCCTCGCGAGGCAGAGGTTGACGAAGCTTTTTTCGACATCGGCTGGAAGCGTTTTTATGCCGAGAATTCCGAGGTCTCGCTGCGCTACTTCCATTACGGGCGCAAGGAACGCGATCAGTTCAGCGTATTTCCAGCCAATCCGGCGCTTGCCCCCGTTGCTTCGCTGAGCATCATGAATAATCTTGATGTACGTCGCGACGATATCGAGTTTCAGCAAATCCATGCCTGGACGAATACGCTGACGGGTCTATGGGGCGTGGGTGTTCGCAACGATGCCGCAGAATCGCCGAATGCGCTTTTCGGCATGGGCAGTGTGGGCGGCTGGCAAAGCCAGGTGTTTGGCAATCTGGACTGGGCCGCTTCGCCGAAGTGGTTGCTGCACACCGGTGGAATGGTCGAAAAGCACTACAACACCGACTTGCTCTTTTCACCGCGTCTTGCCTTCAACTTCCGCATTACGCCGTCGCAAAGCCTGCGTTTCAGTGTGGGGCGTGGATATCGCGCGCCCACCATCTTCGAGGCGAAAGCGCGCGAAATGGTGACCTGGAGCGGCGGCATCGCAGAGATTGATCATTACGCCGATCGCAAACTGGAACCGGAGAAACTTGACTACGCCGAACTGGGTTACATCGGCCATTTGCAGCCTTACGGGATGCGTATCGACGCGCGCGTTTACCTGAACAAATACAACAATTTCATCGACGAGCAGTCCTGTGTGCTGGATGCGGAAACACGCGCCGCGAAACCCTTCATCGACTATGGCACGACCTGCGGCTTCAACGAACCGGCGGGCTACGAACGGCCGCTCGGTTACAGCGGAAAAGCCTGGATTCCGCACCCGGTCTACATTCCGGTGGGCGACCCGCGCAAGATCGACCCGGCTTACATCAGCCAGCGCTATGGCCATTACAAGGCTTTCTACTTTTTCAATGCCGGCAATATCCGGGTGCATGGCGGCGATCTCGGGCTCGATTGGGGCCATGCCGATTGGGGCCGGTTTCGGATCAGCCATGCCATCACACGTATCAGCGCCAGCGGTCTCGGCGCCGATGTGGTGACCAATGCGAGCAATATCGACCGCGATGTCGACATGGAAACATCAGCACCCCAGCATTCCACCAGTCTGCTCTGGTCAAACCGGTTTTCGCATGGTGTGCGACTCAGTCTTGCCGGCTACTGGGTCGGTGAAATGAAATGGCCCAACGATGGCGACAAGCAGCCAGCCTATCGACGCTTTGACCTGCGACTGGGGAAAGTCCTCAATCTGCTTGGCAAAGACGACGAGTTGTCGCTCAGCTTGCAGAATTTCAACTCGGAACACACCGAATTCAGGGAAGAGTACCTGGTCGAGCGACGCGCCTTTCTGACTTATCGGGTCAATTTCTAGCAGGCTGCCAGGCATCTCGCGACAAGGTCGAACCTGAAATGATGTGTGACCGATTGTCTTGGCCGGCGCATTTTTGATCTATAACGTAGATCGACGTGTTTGTAACATTCAATTGGATTGATTCCTTGCTGACGACTAGAGTTCGCTCCGTCGTATCGCTTTCACCCCCCGGCAATCCACCTACTTAGGAGAAACATGATGCAATCCCTGATCAACACCCAAGTTCAACCGTTCAAGGCGCAGGCTTTCCACAACGGCAAGTTCATCGAAGTGACCGAGGCCAGCCTGCACGGCAAGTGGTCCGTTCTGATCTTCATGCCGGCCGCCTTCACCTTCAACTGCCCGACCGAGATCGAAGACGCGGCGGAGAATTACGCCGAGTTCGAGAAGGCCGGCACCGAGGTTTACATCGTCACCACCGACACCCATTTCTCTCACAAGGTCTGGCACGAGACATCCGCCGCCGTCGGCAAGGCCCGCTTTCCCTTGGTTGGCGACCCCACCCACGCACTGACCAACGCTTTTGGCGTCCATATCCCGGAAGAAGGCCTGGCACTGCGCGGCACCTTCATCATCAATCCCGAAGGCACCATCAAGACCATGGAAGTGCATTCCAACGAGATCGCGCGTGACGTGTCCGAGACCCTGCGCAAGCTGAAAGCCGCTCAGTACACGGCGGCTCACCCGAACGAAGTCTGCCCGGCCAAGTGGAAAGATGGTGCTGCCACCCTGACCCCGTCGCTGGACCTGGTCGGCAAGATCTAAGTTGTCATAACGCCTTCCCCGGTAGGGAGCGCACGGCGCACCTTACCGGGAGGGTTCCCCCAGTTCGCAACACCAAGCCGCTTGCATTCAAAGCTGCAGACGCCTTCGTATTGCCCACTATTTCTGGAGAACACCATGCTCGACGCCAACATCAAGACCCAACTCAAGGCCTACCTCGAAAAGCTGGTCGCCCCGATCGAACTAGTGGCCTCGCTCGACGACAGTGCCAAGTCACAGGAAATGCGTGGTCTGCTGGAAGACATCGCAAGTGTTTCCGAGAAGGTGTCCCTCCTGGAAAACGGCATCGACGCCCGCAAGCCATCGTTCACCGTCGGCAAGGTCGGCGAGCCGGCGCGTATCGCTTTTGCCGGCCTGCCCATGGGGCATGAATTCACCTCGCTGGTTCTGGCCCTGCTGCAAGCCAGCGGTTACGCACCCAAGATCAGCGACGAACAGGTTGAACAGATCAAGTCGCTGACCGGCCAGTTCCGCTTCGAGACCTATATTTCGCTGTCCTGCCACAACTGCCCAGACGTGGTGCAGGCGCTCAACACCATGGCGGCGCTGAATCCCAATGTACGCCACGTGATGATCGATGGCGCCCTCAACCAGGCCGAAGTCGAAGCGCGCCAGATCATGGCCGTGCCCAGCGTCTGGCTGAATGGCGAACCGTTTGACGATGGCCGGATGTCGCTTGCGGAAATCATCGCCAAGGTCGATACCGGAGCATCCACCCGTGAAGCTGCCAAACTGGCGGAAAAAGCCCCGTTCGACGTGCTGGTCGTCGGCGGTGGTCCGGCGGGTGCTGCGGCAGCGATCTACGCAGCGCGCAAGGGCATTCGCACCGGCATCCTGGCCGAGCGCTTTGGCGGCCAGGTGATGGATACGATGGCGATCGAGAATCTGATATCCGTGCCGCAGACCGACGGACCCAAGCTCGGCCGCGCGCTGGAAGAACACGTCAAGGAATACGACGTCGACATCATGAATCTGCAACGCGTCGAAGCGCTGATTCCGGGCGAGGCGGGCGGCTACCACGAAGTCCGCCTGGCGAATGGTGCGGTGATGAAGTCGAAGAGCATCATCCTCGCCACCGGCGCGCGCTGGCGCGAACTCAATGTGCCGGGCGAGCAGGAATATCGCGGCAAGGGCGTTGCCTACTGCCCGCACTGCGACGGTCCCCTGTTCAAGGGCAAGCATGTTGCGGTGGTGGGCGGCGGCAATTCCGGCGTTGAAGCCGCGATCGACCTTGCCGGCATTGTCGGCCATGTCACGCTGCTTGAATTCGGCGACACGCTGCGCGCCGACGCGGTATTGCAGAACAAGCTGCACAGCCTGCCCAATGTCACGGTGATCAAGAGCGCACAGACTACGGAAGTCACCGGAGCTGGCGGCAAGGTCAACGGTCTGACCTATACCGACCGCACTACGGGTCAAAGCCAGCATGTCGCGCTGGAAGGTGTGTTCGTGCAGATTGGTTTGCTGCCCAACACTGATTGGCTCAAGGGCGTGGTCAACCTGTCGCGCTTCGGCGAGATTGAAATCGATGCCAAGGGCCAGACCAATCTGCCCGGCATTCTGGCGGCCGGCGACTGCACCACGGTGCCATACAAGCAGATCATCATCGCGATGAGCGAAGGTGCAAAGGCCAGCCTGTCTGCGTTCGACTATCTGATTCGGAGTTCGGCGCCGGCCTGATCGCGGTATATACACAAAACCCGGCTGCGGCCGGGTTTTGTGTTTCAGGGCTGGTATCCATCCGCTTTAGCCCTGATGCGTCGGTATCCCGGGGCTTTTTGACCTTGTTTATCCAACTCATCAGCCTCATGTCTTTCAGGTTATTGTCGATAACATTCAGGCATGGCGAGCCGGCATTTCGTCGCCGTGCTCGATCAGGCTAACCTGGGAATAAACTGTGAGTTATCTGAAGCTGGATACCCCCGCGATGAACAAAATCAATGCGCCCACTGTTCTCGAAGCCCAAATTTCGATTGCCTTGCTTGACGGATACCGGGTCATAACAGTCAGCGAGAGCATCGAAGCCTTGCTGGGCTTTACACCGGCGGACTTTCGCGCCGGCAAGACGCGGCTGCAAAGCCGTATTCATGCCGATGACCAGGATATAGCGGACGCCCTGTTTTCCAGTGATCTGACCAATCCGGCGGGTGAATTCAATATTCGAATCAGACATGCGGATGGCCGCATTCGCTGCATCAAGCTTTTATTCAGTAAATCCCTGGCTGCTGACAACACGGCCATTCTGGATATGCGCCTGCAATGCGCAAAGAGTCTGTGTCATGACGATGGCGAGCTACAGCGCTTCGCCAGCTTTCGGGCAATGATGGAGAACACCGACGATTTCATCTATTTCAAGGATAGAAACCATGTTCTCACCGGCGCCAGCCAGACTCTGGTTGCCATCACCGATCCCAGTGAACATTGGACCGATCTTCTGGGCAAGACCGATTACGATGTTTTTCCGGAGGATTTCGCAGATATCTACTATCGGCTGGAAAAACAGGTTTTTGCCGGTGCGCCGGTTGCTCACGAGATACAGGGTTATCTGACCAAGGAGGGGCGGCCGGGATGGGTCGATAACCGCAAATATTCAATCAAGAATGACACCGGGGAAATCATTGGCCTGTTTGGCATCGCCCGTGACGTCACGCAACGCAAACTGGCCGAGGAGGAGCTGGTCCGCAGTGAACAGCGTTTCAGGGCCATCTTCGAGCAGGTTCCATCAATCTCTGTGCAGGGTTATGACCTCGATCGTCGCGTCATTTTCTGGAACAAGGCCAGCGAGCGTCTTTACGGTTACTCGCTGGAAGAGGCGATAGGCCGAAAACTTGACGAGCTGATCATTCCCGCTCCGATGCGTGAGACTGTGATCAGCTTGACCACAAACTGGGTGAATGGCGGTCCTCCGATTCCTGCCGGAGAACTGACACTGCAACGTGCAGATGGCTCTCCTATTGATGTCTTCTCCAGCCATGTCATGTTGAGCGGGGCAAATGGTGCGCCGGAGATGTACTGCATCGATATCGATGTTTCCGAACGCAATCGCATGCAACAGGCATTACGGGAAAGCGAAAAACTGTTGCGAACCGTGATCGACGAGATCCCCGATCCGGTCATTTTGAAGGATGAAAAGGGTGATTTCCTGCTCTGCAACCAGACTGTTGCGAGGCTCTACAACACAAAACCTGATGCAATGATTGGGAAAAGCGACGCCGATTTCGGCGTGCCGCCGGAAATGGCTGAATTCTTCCGCCAGAATGTGCTGGCGATCATGGCCAAGGGCATTACCCAGATCGTTTATGAAGACAGCCTGGATACCGCTACCGGTGAAACCCACCACTACAAGTCGTTGAAGAAACCAATCAGGGATGCCGCCGGCAGGAACCAGATTCTGATCGTGGCGCAGGACATCACTGATGTGGTCAACGCACGCAACCGGCTTGCGGAAAGCGAAAGCCGTTTGCAGGAAGTGATGGAAATTACCCGCGAGGGCATCTGGGACTGGCATGTGCCCAGCGGACGGGTTGAACACAATCAACAGTGGTATGACATGCTCGGTATCGCGCCCGATGCCTTGATCGACAATGTCGATGCATTTGCCGCGCTGATTCACCCCGATGACAAGGGGCAAGTCCTCGGTCGTTTAGAAACAATGCTGAAAGGCGGCTCCGACTACTACTCCGAGCACCGCTTGCTGGCTGCGGGAGAGCGGGCGATCTGGGTCCAGGATCGCGGGCGTATCGTGGAACGCGACAAAGCGGGCAATCCGTTGCGCGTTGTGGGAAGTTGCACGGATATTTCCGAGCGCCGGCTGGTTGAGCACGAGCTGGAAAAACACCGTCAACATCTGGAAGAACGTGTTCTCGAGCGCACGGTCGCGCTCTCCATTGCCAAGGAAGCGGCGGAAGCGGCAAATCGGGCAAAAAGCACATTTCTGGCAAACATGAGCCATGAGTTGCGTACGCCCATGAACGCCATCATGGGGATGACCGAGCTTGCGTTGCGCCGCGCCAAAGATCCCGGCCAGGAGGAGCAGTTGGCCAAGGTCATGCAGGCTTCGCGTCATCTGCTTGGCGTGATCAACGACATACTCGATATTTCCAAGATCGAGGCCGAGCGGTTGACGCTGGAGAGAATCGGCTTCAGCCTGGGCCATGTCCTGGACAACCTGCGCAATCTGATCGGCGCCAAAGCCAGAGAAAAGGGGCTTGAAGTTAAATTCGAAATTTCCCCGACTCTGGAACACAAGCCTTTGCGTGGCGATCCGCTTCGGCTTGGCCAGATTCTGCTCAATCTTGTCGGCAATGCGATCAAGTTCACCAGCAAGGGCGACATCAACGTAAGCGTGTTTACAGTTCGTGAGGGTGCCGGCGAGTTGCTTGCCCGCTTCGAAGTCAGGGATAGCGGGATCGGGATCGCGCCGATGGACAGGAAAAGGCTGTTTACCGCGTTTGAGCAAGCGGATGGTTCAACCACCCGAAAATACGGCGGAACCGGCCTCGGGCTTGCAATCAGCAAACGTCTTGCTCACATGATGGGCGGCGAGATAGGCGTGGAAAGCCAGGTCGGCTTTGGCAGCACGTTCTGGTTTACCGCGCGGCTGGAAATCATTGATCAGCTTCAAGAGAAGCCGATCGCGACCGTGGACACCTCGGCTGAACAGAGCATCCAGTTACGCCATGCCGGCGCCCGTGTTCTGCTGGTCGAGGATGAGCCGATCAATCAGGAAGTGTCGAAGAGCCTCCTGGAAGATGCGGGCTTGCTGGTCGATGTTGCCGATGACGGGGTCATGGCTGTTGCGCTTGCGCGGAAAAATCTCTACAGCTTGATCCTGATGGACATCCAGATGCCCAACATGAACGGGCTGGATGCAACGCTCGCGATCCGCCAGATTCCAGGCCGGGAAAAAACACCCATTCTGGCCATGACCGCAAACGCTTTTGACGAAGATCGGGATATTTGTGAACAGGCGGGCATGAACGACCATATCGCCAAGCCGGTCGATCCTGATGTTTTGTTTGAAGTTCTGCTGCGCTGGCTGGACTTCAACGGCTAGTTGTCGGTAGGGGCAGTACGGGCAGTGTGCGTCCCCGGTTCATGTCTTGAATCAGGGACGCTCATTTGCCGGTTTACCTCCGCCGTACCTTCGATTTCGTACCCGGAACGCTTTGTGCGCCGCCATCTTCCAGCAGCACACGCAACATCCAGGCATTTTTCTCATGCACTTCCATGCGCTGTGTCAACAGATCGGCGGTGGGCTGGTCGTCGGCCGAGTCAGCCACCTTGAAGGCAGCGCGCGCAGTGCGGGCGACAGCTTCCTGGCCGGCGACGAGTTGCTGAATCATGTCGGTCGCGGAGGGGACGCCGTTTTCTTCCTGAATGCTGGAAAGTTCGACATAGCGCTTGTAGGAGCCGGGCGCAGGATGGCCGAGGGCGCGGATGCGTTCGGCGATCAGGTCGAGCGCGTTCCACTGCTCGGTGTACTGCACCATGAACAGGTTATGCAGGGCCTGGAACATCGGCCCGGTCACGTTCCAGTGAAAGTTGTGCGTCTTTAGATACAGGATGTAGCTGTCAGCCAGCATTCTGGACAGCGCTTCCGCGATTTTGGCGCGGTCTTTGTCATTGATGCCGATGTCGATTGCCATGATTTGTGACTCCTTTGCGATTTTTGTGGACGTCGGGTTGGCGACGCTGAAAGCTGCTTTCTCCCGATGGCGGGAGAAAGGGGTGAGTTCCTCAAGCCTGGGAGTGGGCTCAACTCCTTAATTGTGGCGATGCCGGCAGAGTTCAACCTACGCCGGCACTTCGCCGAGTGAAATCCCCAACGCATCGGCGACCCCCTTGCCGTAGGCCGGGTCGGCTTTCAGGCAATTGCCGATGTGGCGGATCTTCACTTCGCGCGGTGCGTCGCCCATTGCACGGCCGGTGTTTTCGCATAGCACCCGCTGCTGATCAGCCGTCATCAATTTGAACAGTGCGCCGGGCTGGGCGTAATAGTCCGCGTCATCCTCGCGATAGTTCCAGTGATCGGCCGGGCCGTCGAGTTGCAACGGTGGTTCGCTGTAATCCGGCTGTTCCTGCCACTCGCCATAGCCGTTCGGCTCATAACCCAGCGTGCTGCCGTGGTTGCCATCGACTCGCATGGCGCCGTCACGGTGGAAGCTGTGGAACGGGCAGCGCGGCGCGTTGACCGGAATCTGGTGATGGTTGACGCCCAGGCGGTAGCGTTGAGCGTCGCCATACGAGAACAGACGGCCCTGCAACATCTTGTCCGGCGAGAAGCTGATGCCGGGCGGTACGTTGGCCGGGTTGAACGCCACTTGCTCGACTTCCGCGTGGTAGTTCGACGGATTGCGGTTGAGTTCAAGTACGCCGACGTCGATCAAGGGATAGTCCTTGTGCGGCCAGATCTTGGTCAGGTCGAACGGGTGATACGGCACCTTGGCAGCATCGGCTTCCGGCATGATCTGCACGGCGAACTTCCATTTCGGGAAATCGCCGCGTTCGATGGCATCGTAAAGATCGCGCTGATGGCTCTCGCGATCCTTGCCGATCAACGCTTCCGCTTCCGCGTCGGTCAGGTTCTTGATGCCCTGCATCGACTTCATGTGGAACTTGACCCAGAAGCGCTCGCTGCCGGCATTGACGAAGCTGAATGTATGGCTGCCGAAACCGTGCATATGACGATAGGTGGCGGGAATGCCGCGATCACTCATCACCACGGTGATCTGATGCAGGGCTTCCGGCAACAGTGTCCAGAAATCCCAGTTGTTCGAAGCGCTGCGCAGATTGGTGCGCGGGTCGCGCTTCACGGCATGGTTGAGGTCGGGGAATTTCAGCGGGTCACGCAGAAAGAAAACCGGCGTGTTGTTGCCAACCAGATCCCAGTTGCCTTCCTCGGTGTAGAACTTGACGGCGAAGCCACGGATGTCGCGTTCGGCATCCGCCGCACCGCGTTCGCCGGCAACGGTGGAGAAACGGACGAACAACTCGGTCTTTTTGCCAATCTCGGAGAAGATTTTTGCGCGGGTGTACCGGGTGATGTCGTGCGTTACGGTAAACGTGCCGTAGGCCCCGGAACCCTTTGCGTGCATGCGCCGCTCGGGAATCACTTCACGGTCGAAGTGAGCGAGTTTTTCCAGGAACCAGATGTCCTGCATCAACAGCGGACCGCGCGGGCCGGCAGTCATCACGTTCTGGTTGTCCGGCACCGGTACGCCGGCATTGGTGGTCAATTTTGTGCTCATGACGTTTGCTCCTTGAATGATTGATCGGACCTGCTTGTGGAACAGGTGACCTCATTAAAGTCCCGGAACTATTTGTCATCCAATGAATAGTCTTAAATAAAGCGATCTATTTGGTAGATGGCAATGCGAGGCGGCCGACATAAGGATCAAGGCCCGCTTCCGGGCTTGGAAGCGGGCCTTGATCTGGTCTGGAAAAAGTCTGGATAACGCTTAACCGAAGGGTTTCGGTTTCGGCGTGTCGTTGGTGGAGGGCGGCAAAATCGGCAGTTTGAAATCGGGCTGTTTGCCGGTCAGGGTCTTCAGGAAAGCGACAATTTTCGCGATCTCGTCCGCACTGTAGGTGCGACCCAATTGCAGCTTGCCCATGATATCTACGGCTTTCTCCAGCGTGTCGGCTTCACCGTCATGGAAGTACGGATAGGTCATTTCGACATTGCGCAGCGTCGGAACCTTGAACTTCATGCGGTCCACATCCTTGCCGGTCAAGCCGCCAAGGCCTTCGGCCTTGTTTTTTGTATCGTACTTGGCGACCACGCCCATGGTCTGGAACGAGTTGCCGCCCACGGCCGGGCCGTAATGACAGGCAGTGCAGCCGCTCTCCTTGAACAATTGGTAACCTTCAAGCTCGGTTTTGCTGATGGCTTTCTTGTCGCCCTTGAGCCATTTGTCAAAACGGGAATCCGGGGTGACCAGGGTTTCCTCGAAGGCTGCGATGGCATCGGTGACCATGTCGATATTAGCCGCGTCCTTGCCGAAGACACTCTTGAACTCGGCCTTGTAGGCAGGAATCGAGTTGAGCATGTCCACCGCCAGTTCATGCGTAAAGGCCATTTCACCCGGGTTGGCGATGGGTCCGCCGGCCTGCGCCTTCAGATCCTTGGCGCGACCATCCCAGAATTGCGCCAGATTCATGCTGGAGTTGAGCACGGTGGGTGAATTGATCGGACCTTCCTGCCAGTTGTGGCCGATCGAGGTCTTCAGATTGTCGGTTCCGCCCATCGACAGGTTGTGGCAGGAGTTGCAGGAAATGAAGCCGGATTTTGACAAGCGCGGATCGAAGTACAACTTTTTGCCCAGTTCGACCATGCCGGCATTCTTGACCTTGGCGGCGGGAACGGGCTGGATCGGCTCGGCAGCGACCGCAGCGGCTGGGGCAGACAGGGCGAGGAGGGCAACAATCAGTGTACGCAACTGCATGGAATGCTCCTTGATGAGTTTGTGAGTCGGGTTCTGTGACCGGTTCTAAAAAACAACCTTGGCTGGTTTAAGTTGGTGTTGCCTTGTTCAACATTTAAACCAGATATAAGTATCCGCATTGGAATTGATCCTGGTCAAGTGTCATTTTTCATGTTGAATTAATCGGCTCATGGATATCTTCTACTAGCCTGATAAAACAACGATCTAAAACTTGTTTGACAAAGGTTCTCATTTGTATGAAGTCATCCAGTAACTCAACAAGGCCCTCACAGTTGAACTGACCGCGATCAACCAGTATTTCCTGCATGCTCGAATGTACAAAAACTGGGTTTCGCAGCGCTGGGCAAGCACGAATACGAAGAATCCATTGAAGAGATGCACCACGCCGACAAGCTGATCGAGCGCATTCTGTTTCTTGATGGCCTGCCCAATCTGCAGGATCTGGGCAAACTGATGATTGGCGAGAACGTGCCGGAGTGTCTGGCCTGCGATCTGAAGCTTGAGCAGAACGGCCACGCGCTATACACCGAGGCGATTCACTACTGCGAGTCGGTGAAGGATTATGTTTCGCGTGAAATTCTGCAAAGCATTCAGAGCGATACCGAGGAACACATCGACTACCTGGAAACCCAGCTCGGCCTGGTTGAGCAGCTTGGCGTGCAGAACTATTTGCAGAGTGCGATGGGGCCGATCGGAAGCTGATCAACAACCAGGCGATCCGCTCAATCGCCTGGTTGTTCGATCAAACCCAGATTCTCGAAACACAGGTAAAGCTCACGACTGGCCCAGGCATCGGTAGCGGCATAGCCGATTTGTACCTCGCTCAATTGCGGTATCGACCAGTTGGTGGTTTTAGCCCCTTTGGCCATACGCCAGCCAAGAAACAGCGCTGCAAGATTGCGCAGACCTGTCTGCGTATTGCCGTGCCGCTTGGCGATGTGCCCCAGATCGACCACGGCTGCGGCTTCAAACGGAAAAAGTTGCTTCAATTTGCCGACATCGCCAGCCAGGGCAACACCGGCTTTGACAATATTTCGATCAGCCATGAACCCGGCCAGTGCCTGTGAACAATCCAGCTGCTGCAACTGCAGCAAATACACCCTTCGTGCCGTGGCGATCTGGACCAGGCAAGGCAGATAACTTTCGCCTTTGCTGAATGCCGGTCGCGTCTCGGTATCGAAGCCGGTGATGCGCTCCTGGCGAATATCCAGCATGGCTTCGCGCAATGCGGCCTCGGTGTTCACTACCCGGACTTCGCCTTCGTAACGTCGAATCGGCAAAGCGCTGATTTCTTCGTGACTGATTGCGCGGCGATATTCGGTTGGCAAGCCGGTGGTCTTTGCACGGGCGCGAGGCGCTTTCGCCGGAGAGGCGGGTTTCGGCCGGGCGATGAGGCTGGCTGCGAGCCAGGGAGTCAGCAATTCGCTGAGCAGGACCAGCGGCCACAAGCGCCCGGCGGCGAGGTTGTAGTTCGCCAGTAATTCAGACATCGGATGACCGGCGATGAAATGAAACACGCCGAACTCGAAGGCGACGGTCATTGCCATCCAGCCCGCCCCGATGCCCAGCGCCGGCAAGGGCTCAGGATGCAGGCGACGGACAAAGACAACGATCACACCGGCGATCAGCAGACTGACCACAATGGTGCCGATCTGATGCGCCGCAAGTTCGCCCAGTTGATGCGTGAGTACCGCTTCGCGCAGCGCGCCAATACTCACGGCAATCAGCATGAAGATCAGCCAGGCGCCCGCAGCGCTGGTCAACAACGATTTGATGTCCTTCACTGCCGGCAAGCTTCGGTGTGCATTGTTGTTCAAGGGGCCAGCAGCAATAGCGGCAACAGCCACCAGGGCTTGTAGTGCTGAACCATTACTTCCATCGATGCACTGGGCGGACTTTCCTGACGTGCCGCGTCAATCGCGATGACACGCAACCAGTAAGTGCCCGGTGCAGGTTTGATCAATCGTGCCTGCGGGCTGGTTACGGTTTGGCTGGACAGCAATGAGGAAAACGCTTTGTTGCCGCTCAACTCAAGTCGATATGCGGGCGACGAGCCTGACCAGGTAACCACCAGCAGCCCGCTTTCCTCGATGGCCTGCAATATCGATGGCTGCTGCGACGCAGCCAGATAACGCCAAGCGGCGTTTTGCGAGAAACCTTGAGTGTTGTCGCCCGTGCCGAGAGCCGCAACTCGCCAATGCCACTCGCCCTGCGATGGGAGGCTGACACTCAGTTGCGTCGCCTCGACCCGCTTGTCAACCACAGGCTGAACAAAGTCCGGCGTTGCCGCAACCTGAACCCGATATGCCAGCGCTCGCTCCGAAGGCAACCAGTTCAACGTCATCTCCGGGCTGACGGAAATCAGAGGTAGCGCAGGCGTTATCAATACCGTCGGGGCAGGCGGCGGGAATATTCCGAAAGCGCGATGCGGGCTGAATGCGCGTGTCCGGCCCTGTTTGTCGAGGCTGGCGATGCGCCAGTGCCAATCGCCGGCGGGCAAGGTTTCCCGAGTGCTATCTCCGGGCGGCAGCCGGCGTTCGATCAGACCGGTACTGAATTCGGGAGTGGGCGCCAATTGCAGCAGGTAGCCCTGCGCGCCATCGGCGGCACTCCAGGCCAGTTCGACTTCATCCGCAAGCAAGCGCTCGCCGAGCGCCGGCTTGAGCGGCATCGGCGGCAATGGTCGCGCGTCGAGGGTGAAACGGTGTTGTGCATCGAAGCCCTCCAATCCGTACTGATCAATGCCGCGAAGCCGCAGGTAGTAAACGCCGTCCGGCAGATCCGCATCCCACTGCGCCACAGGTTGACTGAACACATTGTCCTGCAGCACGGTCTGGAAATCGGGCTCGGTTGATAACTGGGCACGCCAGGCCCTGGCGGAAATACTCGCCGGCCAGTGCAAACCGAGCGGCAACCGCGTGATTGTGTCCGGCAGACCGGACAGATCGGGCCTGGGCAGCAAACTGACCGGCGGTGCAGGCGGTTTTCCCTGCTCGGCATAGGTGCCGAAGCCGGCTGCGACTTTGACTTCCTCGCCCTGGGCGGAAACCGCAACAGCACCTTCAACCACTTCGTTGCGCATGGTTTTGCCGTCTTCCGCAACATTCAGCCGAAAGCCGGTGCCGCGCAAGCCCGCCACGGCCACCGGTGTATGCACCTGAAAACCGCCGGCGGGGGCAAGTTGTTTGCTGGCGCTGGCTTCGAGACGGCCGCTGTCGAGCGAGAGCTCGGTCGATACCATGCCGGTCTTGCCGTAACTGGCGAGGCGCCCAAAGTTCAGTTTGCTGGACGCCTGCTGGGTCAGGCGCGTGTCATCGGCAAATCGGTAACTGACGCTGGCACCCAAACCGGTCAGCACGGTTTCTCCGCCAGTCAGCGTTTCACCTGCTTTCAATGCTTGATAGGGGCCATCGGCGCGCTTGAAGCGGCTATTGCCGCTGACCGCGACGACAGCCACAGGCGCCGGCGTGACCTTGAGCAATTCGATCGGAATCTTCAGGCGGCTATTGGCAGGCAGATGTTTCGGGATGGGCACACCGTTGGCGGACTGAACCTTGGGCCAGTCTTTCGGATTGCGCAGATAGGTCTGGCCGATCCCGCTCAGGGTATCTCCCGGGACGGTGAGATAAAGCCAGTCGGCGGCTGACACCTGGCAGGCATGCGTGACCAGAATGGCGGTAATGAGAAGTGCTGTGCGCATGGACAGTCCCTTAAGGTAAGCTCTACGCCAATATAAAGCGCAAGGATAACCCCGTCATGCACATCGGCACGCCGCTATCTCGGACCGCCACCCGCGTAATGCTCCTGGGGGCAGGCGAACTGGGCAAGGAAGTCATCATCGCGTTGCAGCGTCTGGGGGTCGAGGTGATTGCGGTGGATCGATACGATGGCGCACCCGGCCATCAGGTGGCGCATCGCGCGCAAACCATAGACATGACCGATGGCAATGTTCTCGCCCGCCTGATCGATTCGGAAAAACCGGCCATCGTGGTGCCGGAAATCGAGGCTATCGCCACGGAAACCCTGGTCGCACTGGAAAGGGCCGGGCTTTGCCGGGTGATTCCCAGCGCGCGCGCGGCAAATCTGACGATGAATCGTGAAGGGATTCGTCGACTCGCCGCCGAAGAACTAAAACTGCCCACCTCGCGCTATGCCTTCGCCGATTCTTTGGCGAGTCTGCGCGCCGCAGTGGAGGGGCCGGAGGGTATCGGCTTTCCCTGCATCATCAAGCCGGTGATGTCTTCCTCCGGAAAAGGGCAAAGCCGGGTCGAAGGGCCGGACGATCTCGGAACAGCATGGGATTACGCCAACGCCGGCGGTCGCGTCAACAAGGGGCGGGTGATCGTCGAGGGCTTTGTCGACTTCGAATACGAAATCACCTTGTTGACGGTGCGCGCATACGCCGCCAGTGGTGAAGTGGAAACGCATTTTTGCGCGCCTATCGGCCATATCCAGGTGAAAGGGGACTACGTCGAGAGTTGGCAACCGCAGGCCATGCGCCCGGAAGCCTTGAAGCGAGCGCAGGCAATCGCCAAAGCGGTGACCGACAACCTGGGCGGTGTCGGCCTGTATGGCGTCGAGTGTTTCGTGAAGGGCGACGAAGTCTGGTTTTCCGAGGTCAGCCCGCGCCCGCACGATACCGGCATGGTGACCATGATCAGTCAGAAACAGAGCGAATTCGAACTGCATGCACGCGCCATTCTGGGCTTGCCGGTGGATGTCTCGCTCCGCTCGCCGGGGGCATCGGCGGTAATTTATGGCGGCATCGACGCAACCGGTGTGCGTTTCGAGGGTGTTGACGCCGCATTGCGGATTCCGGGAACCGATCTGCGCTTGTTCGGAAAACCGGTGTCCTACACGAATCGACGCATGGGCGTGGCGTTGGCGGAAGGCGAGGATACCGACCAGGCGCGGCAGCGGGCCAAGTTGGCTGCCGCGCTGGTAAGGCCGGGGGTTTAACGAGCTAACGGAACGCCAAAACGCAACCGCCATCCGGTTGGATGGCGGTTGCGGATCAGCGAGGAACCGAAAGAATCAGGAGCAGACCTGCTGCAGGTTGAAGGAAAGCAGATTGGTCTTGTTCAGACCTTCAAAGCCCAGATTCAACGCTTCATGCAGCAATTTCATCGGCGGCGGGGTGATGCCGATCACTTCGGTCGGGCACTTGAAATTGATCACGACCAAAGGTTTTTCGCCGGTCGGATAGACTTTCTTGATGGTCGGCAAAATGTTCGAGTCCCCGGTCAAGGGCACCATCATTTTCAGGCTGGCAAAGATCTTGTTGAGGCCACTGGATGCGTCCGAAACTGCCGACTGCGCCTGCGATACATTGGACTTGGTTGATGAACCGGAATTGGCTGCCTGTGGCGCGGAAGGAAATGACGGCAGAGAAGGGAGCGAGATTTTCAGACCATTGCCAAATTCACTGAACATCTTTGCCGTGTCGGGCGGTGCGTAACTTGGCTGGTTGGCGAAGTAGGGGTTGGCGAGATAAGGGTTACGCGACACTGCAACCTGTGCGACTGCCGGCTTGGGCGCAACGGGCATCTGAATGGCTAGCGGTTTTGCCGGTTCAACTGTTTCAACTGGCGTTTGTGCAACAGCGATGGGGGCGGCGGCAGAGGGGGCGGCAGCAACCGGCACAACGGCTTGTTGAGCGGCCAGCGCAGGTGTGGCGGAAGCAGGTGCTGCGGGTGACTCAACCTTGGGCTCGGAAGCAGCCGCTACCGCCGGCGCGGTGATGAGCGGCATTGCAACTACCGCAGCGGAAACTGCGGGCGCTGTTACAACCGGCGTTTTCGCAGCCGGAGCCGAGGCTGCCAAAGCTGCCATGGATGCGCTTACCGCACGCGGCAGAATAGCGGCGGGCTGGTTGATGAAGTAGGGATTGATGGTTACTGCGCTGGCTGATGGCGGGGTGTATTTCTGTATATCTGCGCTGGCCAGCTTAATCGAAGCAGGTTTTTTCGAAGAAACACCGGAAGCCGTTTTACTGCCGCCTGTTTTCCTGGCTTTGACTGTTTTGACTTTGACGGCTTTAGCTTTGGCTGCCTTGGCTTTTGCGCTTGCGGCAGGTTTGTTGGAAGCGTTTGGTTCCGCGCTGCTCGCTGTTCCGACATTCAGCAATGAAATCGAGGCGATGAGAGTGCAGCTATAGATGAAGTGCGATGGTTTCATTCTGGCAGCCTTGTAAAGGAGACGTCGCAACGCCCGAGACGTTGAAACTAACCATCATTCGGCTTAGCGTCAATGAAACAGTTCCCTATTGAATACATAGTTTCATTTAGTGTGTCGATATGAAATGTCGGAATATCTGCTTAACAAGAGCAAAGCCGAGCAAACCCGGGTTTTGCGGGTCTTCATGGAGCGGGCATGATGAGCTGGTCGAAACAACATTTCCGCAAGGAAACACGGGAGTCGGACGATGCGATGCATTTGTGGCTGCGGCCTGCCTGTAGGCCTGAGCGCAGGAAAATCGGCGTGAACAACATGACTTGCCGCGACGTTCTGCAACGCCGCATTCGCGTCGTCGGCATCGTCCAGGGAGTCGGTTTCCGGCCCTATGTCTGGCATCTCGCGCACGAGCTTGGCTTGACCGGCTGGGTGCGCAACGATGCGGCCGGGGTCGAGATCCTGGCGCAAGGCGAGGCGCATCAGCTTGAAGTCTTCACCTGCCGACTACCCGTCGAAATCCCGCCGCTTGCCCAGGTACGAGAGGTGACCTGGGCGGATGAGCGCGTGACCGAATGCTTTCCCGACTTCAGCATTACCGCCAGCGGCGCCGGTCCGGCCGCCACCATGATCGGGCATGACAGCGCGGTCTGCCCGGACTGTCTGGCGGAAATGTTCGACTCCGCCGACCGACGCTGGCGCTATGCCTTCATCAATTGCACCCACTGCGGCCCGCGCTACACGCTGACGCGCAAGCTGCCCTACGATCGGTCCCGGACCAGCATGGCGGCGTTTCCGTTATGCCCGGCCTGCGACAGGGAGTACCGCGATCCGGCTGATCGCCGTTTTCACGCCGAACCCACGGCATGCCCGATTTGCGGTCCCAAGCTCACGTTGACCCTGGCCGATGGCTCGCCGCTGCCGGGCGCGGACCCGATCGAAAGCACGCTCGCACGCCTGCAAGGCGGCGAGATCATTGCACTCAAGGGTCTTGGCGGCTTTCATCTGGTCTGTGACGCGCGCAATGCCGACGCCGTGCGGCTGTTGCGTCTGCGCAAACAGCGCGAGGAAAAACCTTTTGCCGTGATGGCTGCCAACCTCGATTCCATCGCGGACTGGGTGGAAATCGGCGCGGCCGAAGCCGTGCTTCTGCAATCGCCCGAACGCCCGATTGTCCTGCTGCGCAAGAAGCCCGGCGCCGATGCCGCGTTGCCGGGCATCGCCCCCGGCCTGGTCTGGCTGGGGGTCATGCTGCCCTATACGCCGCAGCACTGGCTTCTGTTCCACAGCGCTGCCGGTCACCCCGTCGGCAGCGCCTGGATGCGGGAAAAGCAGGATCTGTTGCTGGTGATGACCAGCGCCAATCCCGCCGGCGAACCGCTGGTGATCGGCAACGATGAGGCGCTTGCCCGCCTGGACCGGATTGCCGATGCACTGTTGCTGCATGACCGCGACATTGTCGTGCGTTGCGACGACAGCGTCGCACGCATGACCTCGGCCCAAGTACCCCAGTTCATCCGACGGGCGCGCGGTTACACGCCGCGCGCCATTTCACTGCCGCGTAGCGGGCCTTCGGTGCTCGCCCTGGGCGGCTACCTGAAAAACACGATCTGCGTCACGCGCGGCGACCAGGCCTTCGTCTCGCAACATATCGGCGGCCTCGACAACCCGGCAAGTTGCGGCATGTTGATCGAAGTCGTCGCACATCTGCTCGACATCCTCCAGGTTCGGCCGGAAGCCGTCGCACACGATTCGCATCCGGATTTCTTCAGCACTCGCCACGCACTTGATCTGGCCGCGAGCCGGGATTTACCGGCCATCGCCGTCCAGCATCACCATGCCCACATTGCCGCCGTCGCGGCAGAGCACGGCATGACACAGCCCCTGCTTGGCCTGGCGCTCGACGGTGTCGGCCTGGGCAGTGACGGCGCCGCCTGGGGCGGCGAGATGCTGCGCCTGGATGCCGGACGATTCAGCCGCCTCGGACATCTCGCGACAATCCCCCTGCCAGGTGGCGACAAGGCGGCAAAGGAGCCGTGGCGCATGGCGGCAGCGGTGCTGCATCAACTCGGACGCGGGCATGAAATCGCCCGCCGTTTTCCCGGCCAGCCCGCCGCCCGACAACTGGACCAACTTCTCACGCGCGGCTGTCCGCCAACCAGCAGCCTGGGTCGCTGGTTCGACGCAGCGGCGGGACTGCTTGGCGTACGCGAAGTGATGGCTTTCGAAGGCCAGGCCGCGATGCTGCTGGAGGGATGGGCGGAAGGGCAGGGCGCGGTTGCACCGATGGCTGATGGCTATGTTCTTCACGCCGATGGCCGCCTCGACCTGTTGCCCCTGCTGGCGCGTCTGGCCGATGAGCCCGATCCGGGTCACGGGGCCGCCCTGTTTCATGTCACGCTGGCGTACGCGCTGGCCGACTGGACTGAACTGGCTGCTCGCACGCAAGGTCTCACAACCATTGCGCTGGGCGGCGGCTGTTTCCTCAACCACCTGTTATCGCGTACGCTGAAGCAGCAACTCGTCATGCGCGGTCTCGGTGTTCTGGAAGCTCGCCAGACACCGCCTAACGATGGGGGCTTGAGCCTGGGACAGGCTTGGGTTGCAATGCAGCAATTGTCCCGGTAAAGAAGACCCCGTCGCGCCAGCGCGCAACCATCCGCTCACTGAAAAGGCTGCAATCATGTGTCTTGCCATCCCCGCTCGCGTTGTGGAATTGATTGATAACGACACCGCCATCGTCGATCTTGGCGGTGTTCGCAAGGATGTGTCTCTGGCGCTGCTGGAAGGCGTCGCGGTGGGGGACTACGTCATCGTCCATGTCGGCTATGCATTGACCCGGCTCGATCCTGAGGAGGCCGAAAAGACGCTGGCGCTGATGGCGGAAGCCGGGTTGATGGAACATGCGTTGGCGGAACAAAGCGCATGAAATACGTTGACGAATTCCGCGACGGCGAAGTCGCAAAAGGTCTGGCGAACGCCATTGCGGCCGAAGTGCGGCCTGACCGGCGCTATAACTTCATGGAATTCTGCGGCGGTCATACGCACGCGATTTCGCGTTACGGCGTGCCCGATCTGCTGCCGGCAAGCGTGCGCATGATCCACGGCCCCGGCTGCCCGGTGTGCGTGCTGCCGATCGGCCGCATCGACCTGGCAATCAAGCTGGCGCTGGAAAACGGCGTGATTCTCTGCACTTATGCCGACACCGTGCGCGTGCCGGCCTCCGATGGACTTTCGTTGATGCGCGCGAAAGCGCGCGGTGGCGACATCCGCATGGTCTATGCGGTGACCGACGCGCTGAAGATCGCGCGCGACAACCCGGACAAGGAGGTGGTGTTCTTCGCCATCGGCTTCGAGACCACAACGCCGCCTACCGCCGTGGCGATCAGGATTGCGGACTCCGAAGGGCTGAAGAATTTCAGCGTGCTGTGCTGCCATGTGCTTACCCCGTCGGCGATCACCAATATCCTGGAATCGCCGGAAGTGCGTGAACTCGGCACCGTGCCTCTGGACGGCTTCATCGGCCCGGCGCACGTTTCCACCATCATCGGCAGCCGACCCTACGAATTCTTCGCCGAGGAATACCGCAAGCCGGTGGTCATCGCCGGTTTCGAGCCGCTTGACGTGATGCAGGCCATTCTGATGCTGGTGCGCCAGGTCAACGAAGGACGCGCCGAAGTGGAAAACGAATTCACCCGCGCGGTGACCCCGGACGGCAATCTGAAAGCACAGAACCTGGTCTCGGAGGTGTTCGAACTACGGCGCAGCTTCGAATGGCGCGGTCTCGGCGAAGTACCGTATTCGGCACTGAAAATCCGCGAACGCTACGCGCCATACGACGCCGAAGCGCGCTATCAACTCGAATACCGGCCGGTTGCCGACAACAAGGCCTGCGAATGCGGCGCGATTCTGCGCGGCGTGAAAAAACCCACCGACTGCAAGATTTTCGGCAACGTCTGCACCCCGGAAAACCCGATGGGCTCCTGCATGGTGTCGAGCGAAGGCGCCTGCGCCGCGCATTACACTTACGGGCGGCATAAGGATGTGGAGCGGGATGTGGAGAACGCCGATGCAACGTGATGAAGCATTGCGGATTTTGAGCGAGGCCAGCCCGGAGATCATGCGTCAGTTCGGCGTCAAAGGCTTGCGGCTGTTTGGTTCAACCGCGCGCAATGAAGCGCGCGAAGACAGCGATGTGGATGTCCTGGTTGAATTTGAAGGTCCAGCGACGTTTCGCGGCTACTTCGGGCTATTGAATTTCCTTGAGGAGCGCGTCGGCAAACCTGTCGACCTGGTCACGGAGAAAGGCCTGCGCCAAGAGGTTCGTCCCTATGTCGAAAAGGACGCCATACGTGTCGCGTGAATGGCGGATGTATTTGAATGACATGATCGACTGCGCCGAATTGGCTTTTGTCTTTTCCAAGGACTTGAACGCGGACATCTTTACAGCGAAATCGATGGCTTATGAAGCGACCTTGCGGCAGATAGAGCTCATGGGCGAAGCCGCCGGACATATTCCTGCCGATGTTCAAAATGCGGCTTCGGACATTCCATGGCGAGAAATGATTGCGCTGCGCAATCGACTGGCACATGGCTACTTCGCCATAGACAAGGATGTGCTGTGGAATCTTCTGAATGAAGATTTGCCATTGACCCTGGATGGACTCATCCACCTACGGAATAGCTTGGTCCAAGGAACTGACAATGAGTAGCGTCAAAAAAGGCTACATCCGCCCCCTCGACCTCAAACACGGCCGCGTCGACATGAGCCACGGCGGTGGCGGGCGGGCGATGGTGCAGTTGATTACCGATCTGTTCGCCAAACATCTCGGCAACGAATATCTCGCCCAGGGCAACGATGGCACCTGGCTGCCGGCGGGAAATGGCCGGCTGGTGGTGTCCACCGACAGCCATGTGGTTTCGCCGCTGTTTTTTCCCGGCGGCGACATCGGCGGCCTGTCGGTGCACGGCACGGTGAATGACGTCGCGGTGATGGGCGCCACACCGCTGTACCTGACTGCCGGTTTCATTCTGGAGGAAGGCTTTCCGCTCGCCGATCTGGCGCGCATCGTCGAATCCATGGCACAGGCGGCGAAAGAGGCCGGCGTCAAGCTGGTCGCCGGCGACACCAAGGTAGTGGAACAGGGCAAGGGCGATGGCGTATTCATCACCACCACCGGCATCGGCTTTCTGGCCGACGGCATCCATCTATCCGGCGATCTGGCGCAACCCGGCGATGTGTTGCTGGTTTCCGGCACGGTCGGCGATCACGGCATGGCGATCATGAGCAAACGCGAGAACCTGTCGTTCGATGCACCGATTCTGTCCGACAGCGCCTCGCTGAACAGCCTCACTGCCGCGATGCTGGCATCGGGTGCTGCGATTCGCGTGATGCGCGACCCGACGCGCGGCGGTCTGGCCGCCACGATCAATGAAATCGCGCACCAGTCCGGCGTCGGTATCCATCTCGAAGAAGCCGCTATTCCGGTGCAGCCGGCAGTCGAAGCGGCATGCGAGCTGCTCGGCCTCGATCCGCTCAACATCGCCAACGAAGGCAAGCTGATCGCGATCTGCGCCGCCGAAGACGCCGACACACTGCTCGCCGCGATGCGCGCGCATCCGCAAGGCCAACGGGCGGCAATCATTGGCAAGGTGGTGGAAGACACCAACGCTTTCGTACAGATGAAAACCCGCTTCGGCGGTCGGCGCATGGTGGACTGGCTGAGCGGCGAACAACTGCCCCGCATTTGTTGAGTTTTGACTTTGCCGGCAAGTGTTCTGCTTAAAGTTCTTGCAGTACAAAACCGATATGCCCCGCATCTGTGCTGCACAGACCGTGCAAGAAGCTGACCCAAGGTAGATCAATGCCGCAAACCTTCGAAAAGAATACGGTGCTGGTAGTCGATGACACCCCGGAAAATCTGACTGTTCTGGGTGAGTTGCTGCAACCCAGATTCCGTGTACGAGTTGCCAACTCAGGCCGGCGCGCCTTGCAGGTTGCCAACAGCGAACCACGCCCGGACTTGATTCTGCTCGATGTGATGATGCCGGAGATGGATGGATACGCAGTCATCAGAGAGCTGCGGACAAACCCCGGCACCCGCGATATTCCGGTGATCTTCGTGACCGCAATGGATGCCGACTCTGACGAGGAATACGGTCTGTCGCTTGGCGCAGTCGATTACATCACCAAACCGATCCGGCCGGCGATTGTGCTGGCGCGAGTCATTGCGCACATGGAACTCAAGCTGGCGCGCGATGCGCTGAAGGATCAGAACCACTGGCTGGAAACTGAAATCGCCCGCCGTTTGCGCGACAACCAGCTCATGCAGGATGTCAGCATCCGCGCGCTGGCCAGCCTGGCAGAAGCGCGCGACATGGAAACCGGGCATCACATTCGTCGCACCCAATCCTATGTCGAAGCCCTGATCGAACAGCTTCGGAATCATCCGCGTTTTTCTGCGTTCTTCACCGCCACCATGGCGCACATGGTGGGCAAGGCGGCGCCCTTGCACGACATCGGCAAGGTTGGCATACCCGACAGCATTCTGCTCAAACCGGCAAGGCTGACGCCGGATGAATTCCGGATCATGAAAACCCACAGCGCCATCGGCGGCGATGCCATCGACCTGGCCATGCGCGGCGAACTGAGTCAATCCGATTTCGAGATACTCCAGAACCATTGCCACCTGGGCAGCGATGCGCTTGACGCAGCAGTGCAGGAGTTTGAAAGCGCACCACTGGCCTTTCTCGCCGTGGCCAAGGAAATTGCCATGTGGCATCACGAAAAATGGGACGGTTCCGGTTACCCGGACGGGCTCGTCGGCGACGCCATCCCCATCCCGGCGCGTTTGATGGCGCTGGCGGATGTGTTTGATGCACTTGCCAGCCGCCGCATCTATAAAGAACCTATGCCGTTCGATGTGGCGGTGCGCATCATCTCGGATGGCAGCGGCACTCATTTTGATCCGGATGTGGTCGATGCCTTCCTGGCAAGTCAGGCCGTCTTCCAGAACATCCTTGCTCGCTATGCCGACACCGAGGAATCCCTGCGCCTCAAGCTGAACAACATGCGCTCGCATGGCATGGTCTGACTTGCCGGCAGGATTGAACACAAATCGAACATGAACATCGCCGCGCAGCCCGAATCCGAACTGAGCAAGTTTGTTGAATCCACTGGCGTCGGCTACTGGGAATACGATCTGGTTCGTGATGAGCTGCACTTCAGTCCCCTGCTGCGCAACTGGCTGGGCGATGATTTTCCTGCGCCGGGCAAGTCCGGATTGCAGGACTGGTTTGCCCGCATCCATCCGGATGATCTTGAATGCGCAAAAGCAGCCGTATTCGAAACCATCAGGACCGGGGCTTTGTTCGCCATCGAATACCGCTTTGCCAAGGCCGATGGAAGCTGGCTTTGGTTATTGTCACGCGGTCAGATCGGTGACCGTGATGAACAGGGCAAGCCCCTGCTCTGCAAGGGAACCAAGTCGGATATCAGCCAAAGCAAATTGCAGGAAGAGCTGTTCCGGCTGCAGCAGGATTTCAACCATATTCTGCTCGACAGCCCGGACCACGACACGCTGGTGGCCGCTGTTCTGGATACCGTACTCGGGCTTTCCTTGCTCGATGGCGGAGGTCTCTATCAGGCCCTCCCGGATGGCGGCTACAGCCTGATCGAAAGTCGCGGCATCAGCACGGATTTTCTGGCCGAAGCAAGCTATATTGCTGCAGGCAGTGCACGCGCCCGCCTGCTGGACATCGGCCAATACATTTGCAGCTGCATCGAGCCGAGTCCCATCTGCACCCATCATGAATTGATATGCTTGCCGAACATTCGGCGTGAGGGCATCACCTCGTTGATGGTCATGCCTGTACTTGTCAACGGAAGCACCTATGCCAGCTTGAATCTGGCCAGTCGGCATGTACGCAGCATGCCGAAAAACGTGGTGCATTTTCTCGAAAGCATCGCCCGCCAGTTCGGTCAGGCGCTGGAACGCTTGCAGGCGCGCGAGGATGCCCGCCTGCAACGGCAGAATCTGGAAGGGTTCTTTCAGGCGATCACCGATTTTGTCTTCGTGCTCGACATCGACGGGCGTATCCAGTACATCAATCCGACAGTCAGAACGCGGCTTGGCTACGATACAAACCTGCTCGGCCAACCCGTCCTCGCCGTGCATCCGCCCCGCGTCCACGCCGAGGCCATGCGCGTGGTGGGCGAGATGCTGGAGGGCAAGCGCGAATCCTGTCCGCTGCCTTTGCTGCGCGCCGATGGCGGTGAAATCATGGTCGATACCCGCATCGTGCATGGCACCTGGGACGGCAAGCCGGCTCTGCTGGGTATTTCGCGCGATATCAGCGAACTCAAGTCAGCGCAGGACGAACTGGCGCGGCGTGAGCGCTACCAGCGCGCTGTGCTGGACAATTTTCCTTTCCTGGTCTGGCTGAAGGATGCGGACAGCCGCTTCCTCGCGGTCAACGCGCCCTTCGCGCAAGCCTGCGGCGCGGCTTCCGTGGACGCCCTCGTGGGCAAGACCGATTTCGACATCTGGCCACGCGATCTGGCCGAGGCTTATCGCGCCGACGACCGTGCGGTGCTCGCCAGCGGCAGCGTCAAGAGCGTCGAGGAAACAATCGAAGGCCCGCAGGGGCAGGTCTGGATCGAAACCTACAAATCCCCGGTCACGCTTGATGGCAAGGTTATCGGTACGGTCGGTTTCGCCCGCGACATCAGTGACCGGATTCAAGCCAGACGCGAACTTGAGCGCGAGCGCGGCTTTCTGAAAACGCTGGTGCAAACCATCCCGGACCTGGTCTGGCTGAAGGATCCGCAAGGCGTCTATCTCGCCTGCAATCCCCGCTTTGAGCAGCTTTACGGTACCCCCGAGGCCGGCATCATCGGTAAAACCGATTACGACTTCGTCGACAAGGAAACAGCCGATTTCTTCCGCGTCAACGATCTCTCCGCAGTCGCGGCGGGGCATAGTCGAAGCAACGAGGAATGGCTGAATTTTGCCGACGGCAGCCCGGGCGGTCTGTTTGAAACGACCAAGACGCCGATGCTCGCCGAGGATGGCAGCCTGATTGGTGTACTCGGCATCGCGCACGACATCACCGCATCGCGGGCCTATGAAACCGCGCTGCGCGGGGCTTCCGAACGACGCCGGCAACTGATGGACATTTCGCGCGACGGCATCGCAATCATCAGCCACGAACACCGGATCATCGAAGCCAACCAGCGCTTTGCGGAAATGCTGGGCTATTCCATGTCTGAAATGCTTGCGCTGCACACCTGGGACTGGGAAGCCAATCTGAGCGAAGCGGACGTCCGCAGGCAGTTTGCCGACCTGCGGAACATCAGTTCCACTTTTGAAACCCGACATCAACGCAAGGATGGCACTTGCTACGAGGCCGAGGTCAGCGCGGCCGGCACCAGCATCGAGGATGAAGGTGTGGTAATCACCGTCATTCGCGATATCAGCGAACGCAAGGCGGCGGAACGTGCGCTGCGGGAAAGCGAGTCAGCGCTAAGCATGGCGCAGCAGGTCGCACAGATCGGCAGTTGGCGGATCGATATCGAGAGCGGACGCCTGGACTGGTCGGATGAAACCTGTCGCATATTCGGCAAGCCAGCTGGCGCGCCGATCACGCTTTCGGATTTTGCCGAAAGCATCCACCCGGATGACCGGGATGGCGTCCTGTCAGCCTGGAACGCGGCGATGGCCGGCGCGCCTTACGACATAGAGCACCGCATTCTGGTCAATCAGGAAGTGCAGTGGGTACGCGAACGAGCGCAGATTACCTTTGCGGATGGCAAACCCCTGTTCGGGGTTGGCACGGTGCAGAACATCACCGATCGAAAACAGGCGCAGATCAGCCTCGAACAGAGTGAAGAGCGCTATCGCATCCTGGCTGATTACTCGACTGACTGGCAGTACTGGCTGGGATCGGATGGTCGCTATCTATATGTGTCGCCGGGTTGTGAAAGCATCACCGGCTATCCGCCACAGGCCTTCCTGGATGATCCTGAACTGATGCGTTCGATCATGCATCCGGAAGATCGGCCGATGTGGGAGAAGCACTGGGTCGCAATTTCCGTCGGTCAGCAACGCAAGCCGCATGCCAGCATGGAGTTTCGCATTCTGACCCGCGATGGCGGCACGCGCTGGATCGAACATCAATGTCAGCCGGTCAGCAGCAGCGCTGCCGAGTACCAGGGTCGGCGTGGCGTCAACCGCGACATTACCGAGCGCAAACAGGCGGAATTGTCCCTGCGCATGGAGCGCGATCGCGGACAGCGCTATCTCGATACCATCGAGGCGGTGATCGTTGCGCTGGACGTGGATGGACGCATTACCCTGATCAACCGCAAGGGCTGCGAGCTGCTCGGCAATTACACCCATGAGCTGCTCGGCGCGAACTGGTTTGAACGCTGCCTGACGCAACCGACCGGCATGAGCGAGGTTTACCCGGTATTCAAAGCCATCATCGCGGGCGATGTCGAGCAGGCCGAGTATTACGAGAATGCCGTGCAGACACGCTCCGGCCAGCAACGCCTGATCGCCTGGCATAACAGCGTGATTCGAGATTCCGACGGCCGGATTTCCGGCACCCTCAGCGCCGGTGAAGATGTCACCGAACAACGGGCGGCCGAGCGCGCACTGGCGGAATCCAGCCTGTTCCTGCGCGAAAGCCAAAGCATCGCGCGGGTCGGCGGCTGGAAAGCGAATCCGGAAACCGACATGCTGGTCTGGACCGATGAAATCTATCGGTTGTGCGAGCATCCCCTCGATCAACCGCCCGGCCTGCAGCAGGGCCTGGATTATTACGCGCCGGAATTTCATCCTCGCATCGTCGCGGCCCTGCAGGCAGCCTGGACTGACGGCCTGCCATTCACGCTGGAAACGGAGATGCTGCTGCGTTCCGGCCGTCGGTTCTGGGCTGAATTGCGCTGTATCGGTCGGGTGGACGAACCGGATGGGGCCTATATCGCCGGAACTTTCCAGGACATCACCGACCGCAAGGCCGTGCAGACCGAGTTGGAGCAACACCGTCGACACCTTGAAGCCCTGGTCGAGCAACGCACCCGCGAAGTGGTCGCCGAGCGCGAGCGGGCGGAGGCGGCGAATCGCGCCAAATCGACATTCCTGGCCAACATGAGCCATGAGATCCGCACGCCGATGAACGCGATCATCGGCCTGACGCATCTGCTGCGGGTTGCAACCCGGGATGCGAAGCAGATCGACCATCTCGACAAGATCAACGAAGCGGCGCGGCATCTGCTCGGGATCATCAACGACATTCTGGATATTTC
>CAMDGQ010000009.1 GCA_945897955.1 Tepidiphilus sp. J10
GCGATCATGCCGCCCATGACGCCGGTGCCGATGGCTTGCCGGCTGGCCGCGCCCGCGCCGGTCGAAATGGCCAGCGGCAGCACGCCGAGGATGAACGCGATGGACGTCATGATGATCGGCCGGAAGCGCAGTTTGCAGGCTTCCGTGACGGCTTCCAGCGTGCCCTTGCCTTGCGCTTCCAGTTGGCGCGCGAACTCGACGATCAGAATCGCGTTCTTCGCCGACAGGCCGATGATCGCGATCAGGCCGACCTTGAAGTACACGTCGTTCGGCAGGTCGCGCAGCGTCACCGCCAGCACCGCGCCGAAGATGCCCATCGGCACCACCAGCAACACCGCCAGCGGCACCGTCCACGATTCATACAACGCCGCCAGGCACATGAACACCACGATGATCGACAGCGCGAACAGGATCGGCGCTTGCGAGCCGGACAGGCGTTCCTCGTAAGACGTGCCGGACCACTCGTAACCGATGCCGGGCGGCAGCTTGGCGGCGATTTCCTGCATCGCCTGCATCGCCTCGCCGGTACTGCTGCCGGGCGCGGGAGAGCCGGCGACCTTCATCGCCGGCACGCCGTTGTAGCGATCCAGCTTGGGCTGGCCCACTACCCAGCGCGGCGTGGCGATTTCGGATAGCGGCACCATGCCGCCCTTGGCCGTGCGCACGCGCAGGCTGAGCAAGCCTTCCGGCGTGGCGCGGGAACTCGGATCGTTCTGCAGCATGACGCGCAGCACGCGGCCTTCGCGGATGAAATCATTGACGTAGGCCGAGCCCAGCGCGACCGCCAGGGTCTGATTCAGCTCTCCCATGTCGATGCCGAGGCTGCTGGCTTTTACGCGGTCGATGTCGAGCAGCAATTGCGTCGCCGGCTCCTTGCCTTCCGGCCGCACGCCAGCCAGGCGCGGGTCTTGCGAGGCCATGCCGAGCACCATGTTGCGCGCTTCCATCAGCTTGTCGCGGCCCAGGCCGCCGCGATCCTGCAGGCGGAAATCGAAACCGCCGACCGCCGCCAGCTCGGGAATCGGCGGCGGATTCAGCGCGAAGATCATCGCCTGCTTGACGCTGAACAGCGCCATGTTGGCGCGCTGCACCACCTTCAGCGCGTGGTCGTTGGCGCCGGTGCGCTCGTCCCAGTCTTTCAGACGCACAAACGCGATGGCCGCATCCTGCCCCTTGCCGAAGAAGGAGAAGCCAGCGACGCCGACTACCTTGGCGACTTCCGGCTGCTTCAGGAAATACTGTTCCATGCCGGACAGCACCTCGACCGTGCGTTCCTGCGTCGCACCGGACGGCAGTTGCACGATGCTGATCAGATAGCCCTGATCTTCATCCGGCAGAAAACCGGTAGGCAGGCGCAGCAGCAGAATCGCCGCCGCGCCGGCAATCGCGACAAACAGCAGCAGGGCGCGCAGCGGCCGCTTCACGAAGCCGGCGACGCCATTCATGTAGCGGTGGGTCGTGCCGTTGAAAAAGCGCGTGAACCAGCCAAAGAAACCGGTGTGATGTTCCATCTGCTCGCGCGTCATGCCTTTGAACAGTGTGGCGCACAGGGCGGGCGTCAGGGTGATGGCGAGCAGCGCCGAGAAACCCATGGTCATCACCAGCGTCACCGCAAACTGACGGTAGATCGCGCCGACCGAGCCGCTGAAGAACGCCATCGGAATGAACACCGCCGACAGCACGACGGTGATGCCGACGATGGCGCCGAAGATCTGGCCCATCGCTTTCGACGTCGCCTCGCGCGCCGCCAGACCTTCTTTGGTCATGATGCGCTCGACGTTTTCCACCACCACGATGGCGTCATCGACGACGATACCGATCGCCAGCACCATCGCGAACAACGTCAGCACGTTGACCGAATAGCCCAGCAGATACAGGCCGACCAGCGTGCCGACCAGCGAAATCGGCACCACGATGGTGGGGATGATCGCCGCGCGCAGGCTTTGCAGGAACAGCCACATCACCAGAAACACCAACAGGAAGGCTTCGGCGAGGGTTTTCACGACTTCGCGGATCGAAATTTCGACAAAGCGAGAGGTGTCGTAAGGCACATCCCAGCTCACGCCTTTGGGGAAAAACTTGGCCAGTTCGGTCATGCGCGCCTTTACTGCAGCGGCGGTTTCCAGCGCATTGCCGTCGGGTGCGAGCTTGATGCCGACGGCAGCCGTCGGGCGTCCGTTCAGGCGTGCCTGCACGCTGTAGTCCTGCGCACCGAGTTCGACGCGGGCGACATCCTTCAAGCGAATCGCCGCGCCGGTCGAGGCGGTGCGCAACAGAATGTTGCCGAATGCTTCCGGCGTCGAAAGGCGGCCCTGGGTAATCACCGTTGCCGTCAATTCCTGACCGCGCGCCGCCGGCAACTGGCCGAGTTCGCCGGTGGCGAGCTGCACGTTTTGCGCCTGCACCGCTTTCAGCGCCTCGCCCGGGGTCATGTTGAAACTGGCCAGCTTGAGCGGGTCGAGCCAGATGCGCATGGCGTATTCGGTGCCGAACAGCGTTGCCTCGCCGACACCCGGCACGCGGCGCAGATTTTCCAGCACGTTGGCGGTGGTGAAGCTGCCCAGGTCGATGGCGTTGCGGCTTTGATCCGGCGAAAAAATGGTCAGGAACATCAGGAAATTGCGCCGCGATTTGGCCACCGTGATGCCTTGCCGGCGGACTTCTTCCGGTAGTCGCGCCTCAACCCGTTTGACCCGGTTCTGCGCTTCCACCGATGCAATGTCGAGGTCGGTGCCGGAGTTGAACGTCAGCGTCAGGGTCAGCACGCCGGAGGCATCGCTGTTCGATTCGAGATAGAGCAGATGCTCCAGCCCGTTCATTTCCTGCTCGATCAGTGTGGTCACCGAATCTTCCACCACCTGCGCGCTGGCGCCGGGATAGACGGCGGTGATCGCCAGCGCGGGCGGGGCGACTTCCGGGTATTGCGAGATGGGCAATTTCGGCATGACCAGGAAGCCGGCCAGCAGGATGGAGAGCGCAATGACCCAGGCGAAGATGGGGCGATCAATGAAAAAGCGGGGCAGCATGCCGTACTCCTACTTCGCGGCGCTGGTTTTTGCCGGCACCGCGCTGACCGCCATGCCCGGCCGCGCCTTCTGCACGCCCTCGACGATGACCCGCTCCCCGCCCTTGAGGCCTTCAGCAATGATCCAGTCGCTGCCGGACAGGCCGCCGGTCTTCACCGGTTGCGCCATCACCTTGCCGTCGCCGCCAACCAGCAACACGGCCTGGCCCTGCGGCGATACCTGCACCGCGCGTTGCGGCACGACGATGACGCCTTCCGCCAGCGCTACCGGAAAGCGCACGCTGACGAACTGGCCGGGCAGCAGCGTGCGATCCGGGTTGGGGAACTCCGCGCGCAGACCGACCGAACCGGTAGCCGGGTCGACCGCCAGATCGTTGAACAACAGCTTGCCGGGATGCGGGTATTCGCGGCCGTTCTCCAGCAGCAATCTGATCGGCGCCTGGCTGGCCTTGCTCTTGCCGCCGCGCATGCTCTCGCGCAAATTGAGGAAGTCGGCGCTGGACTGCGAGAAGTTGACCCAGATCGGATCGTATTGCTCGATGCTGGCCAGTGGCGTCGCCTCGCCCTTGCCGACCAGCGCGCCTTCGGTGACCTGTGCACGGCCGATGCGGCCGGAAATCGGCGCGGTCACCGTGGCATAGCCCCGGTCGATCTCGGCACGCGACAACGCCGCCTGTGCCGCCGCCACATCTGCGTTGGCCTGCGCCTTCGCCGCCATGGCCTGATCCAGTTCCTGCTTGCTGACCGCATTGCTGGCAACCAGCGACTGAATCCGCTCCAGATTCTGGCCGGCGATCAATTTCTGCGCTTCGCCGCGCGCCAGGCTGGCTTTGGCGGCTGCCACATTCGCCGCCAGCGTGCGCGAGTCGATCTGGAACAACACCTGGCCCGCCTTGACCTCGCTGCCCTCGGTGTAGCTGCGTCGCTCCAGGATGCCTTCCACCCGCGCCCTGACTTCCGCCGTCCGCACCGCCTGCAGGCGGCCGGGCGCTTCCAGGGTGCGCGCGACATCGCGCGGTGTCACGCTGATCACTTCCACTTCCGGCGGCGGCATACCGCCGCCAGGGCCGCCGCCTTGCCCCCCGGCCGGCGCGGATTGCGGTTTGCAGGCGGCGAGCGACAACAGCGCGGCGATGGGCAGCATGACGAATACAGAGCGGGCGGCGCGATTCACGGTGACTCCTGATGCGGATGGGCTTGACGGGAAGGCCTGATTTTAGATACATACGAGAATGTATGTAAACGCATGTTCCAGCATGGGTATTACACTGAAATTGCAGAGTGATTGCTCTCCCTACTCGGAAATTACATCCATCATGGCCCGACGAACCAAGGAAGAAGCCCAGGCGACCCGCAGCCAACTGCTGGATACGGCGGAAGTCGTATTTCGGGAGAAAGGCGTTTCACGCACCACGCTGACCGATATCGCCAGCGCCGCCGGGGTGACACGCGGCGCGATCTACTGGCATTTCGAGAACAAGGCGGATTTGTTTGTCGCCATGTGCGACCGCGCCACGCTGCCGCTGGAAACGATGTTCGACAGTGTCGCCGCGCCCGATCTGGCCGATCCGCTCGCCAAATTGCGCGAAGGCTGCATCGAAGTGCTGCGCCAGGCGGAACAGGATCAACGCTGCCGGCGGGTGTTCGAAATCCTCAACTTCAAATGCGAGTTCGTCGATGATCTCGCGCCGACCATGCTGCGGCGCAAGGAGTGCCGACGGGACGCGAAGGACATCATCGAACGCAATTTGCAGCTTGCCATCGAACGCGGCCAGATTGCGCCGGAAACGGATGTTCGACGCGCCGCCATCGGCCTGTTTTCCTACATCGACGGGCTGATCATCAACTGGAGCATGGAGCCGGACAGCTACTCCCTGGCGGAGCAGGCCGGTGAGTTGATCGACATCTATATTGATGGACTGCGCCGATAAGGGGCTATCCGAGAGGCATTGATTGCCTTGTGCTGCACCCGCAATGTTCCAGAATGAAAGCAGGGACGTTTCCCCGCATGGAACAAATGCGATGCGCAATACGATGACTTTCTCAACCCGGTCTGCTTTGTTTCTGCTGGTTGTGCTGCTGAGCGGTTGCGCTTCATTCGGCGTCAGCAAAACAGAGCCAAAGCCGGAGACGGTTTGTGTGAAGGCCCAGCCCGGGGTGTTTGCGACGGCTGCACAGCGCTTCGATGGAAGGTCGAAGGCAATCGACTTCATTGGCAAACTGTTTTCACTCAATCGCAAGGAGGATGGCGACCTCATCATCACGGACAGTTCGGTTCGTTTTGTGACTTGCAGCCCCAATACGGTGGGGGATGGGGTTTTTGCGATTCCCCATGCCGATACCGAGTTGGTTTACCGCGAGGGCAACTGGCTGTTCCTCCGGTCTATGCCGAAGGAAGACGGGTATCGCGAATACCATGCGTTTTCGTTGCATGGCACGCTGCAGACCCGGGGAGAAACCCTGGCCAGGGTTGGGCTGGCGAAGTTACGCAACCACCGCGCGGCGAAAGGCTTGTTCGTCCCGCCCCCGACACCGGCCGAAAGCAGGCTGGTCATCGTGGACAGAGGCGTTCCCGAAGTGCGCATCGCTTCGGTGGATCGCCACAAAATTGGCAAGGAAACCGGCAAAGGGATGGCTGGCGGTGCGCTGGGCGGCATTGCCGTTGGTCTGAATCCCCAGGCGCCAATCATTCTTTATCCGCCTGCCGCAGCGGTATTGATCGTGGGTGGTGCTTTGATCGGTGGTACGTCAGGGGCGATCGCCGCTGAAAGAGAGGCTCAGCGTAATGCGCTCATGCTGCCGCTGGAAGATGTGGTCATAGGCAGGGCGCTGAACGAGATGGCCATCGGCCCCCGGTTGGCAACGCAAATCGAATCGCTGATGCGGATCGAAACCCGTTGGCTGGTCAGAACCGAAAGTGCCGACAGCCTCAACTGTGGACTCGGTTATCGCGATTGCGCCTTGCGCGGCATTCTGGGAGTGGTCGAGGTTTCCGCAGCCAAAATCGAATTCCGCGCCGACAAGAACGATCTGTTGAGTGATCAGGACCAGGCGCGACAAAGGCTGTCGGTGCTCCAGACCGTGAATCTCTACAGCACTTTGAGCGGCCAAGTCGTTGAAAGCATCGACTTGCATGCTTATTCCGATCGCCATTCCCTGGTCGAGTGGCGAAACAAAGACGGCGCCAGACTTCGCGAATCGGTACTGGAAGCCCTGCAACCCATGCCGGATGTGATCGCCATGAAGTTGCAGCGAGCCCTGGACAAGCTGATTACCTTTGAATAGTTGTCCCCGACCGATCGTTGCGCGAGTAAGTCGGCGAGCTACTTGTTGAGCAGGCCGTTGCCTTCCAGATAGTTGATCACCTGAACGGCGGCTTCCTGCGGCGTGATCTGGTCGTTGCGCAGCACGAGTTCGGGCGCCAGCGGCGCTTCGTAAGGGTCGTCGATGCCGGTGAAGCCGATGCCCTTGCCGGAGGCCAGTGCGGCGCGCGCCTTGACATAGAGACCCTTCGGATCGCGGCTTTCGCACACCGCGATCGGCACTTCCACCATGACTTCGATGAACGGCAGGCCGCTGTCCTGATGGATCTTGCGCGCCTGGTCGCGATCCTTGCGGTATGGGCTGATGAAGCTGGTCAGCGCGATGACGCCGGTGTCGGCAAACAATCGCGCCACCTCGCCGATGCGGCGAATGTTTTCCTCGCGGTCGGCGGCGCTGAAGCCGAGATTCTTGTTCAGGCCGTGGCGCACGTTGTCGCCGTCGAGCACATAGGCCAGATGGCCGCGTTCGACCAGCGCATGTTCCAGCGTGAAGGCGATGGTGCTTTTTCCGGAACCGCTGAGACCGGTGAACCAGATCGTGACGCCACGTTGCTTGAGCAGTTTTTCACGATCCGGCCGGGTGACGTGGCCTTCGTGCCAGGTGATGTTGGTTGCGCGGATTTCGGTCATGGCTGAGGTTCCTGTTGTGGAGGGAATGGTGAAGGCCGGATGGGTCGGGTTATTCTTCGACGCAGATTTCGTTTCGCTTCACAGCCAGTGCCGTGCGTCCGAACAATCCGGCGATGACCACAGTGGCGATGCCGAGCAGGATGCCGGACAGGCGCAGGAACAGTGTGCTGCCGCTGTGTTCGAACATGACCAGGCTGGCGATGGTGATGGCGGCGAGCGGGAAGGAATAGGCCCACCAGGACAGGAAAAACTTCAGGTTGGCGAAGCGGCGTACCTGGGTAAACAGCAGCAGTGTGAAAAACAGGGCCGAGTAGTACAGCACGTTGGCGAAAGCGTCGATCTCGCCGGTCAGCCTGACGTAGGAAATGAAGCCGACCGCAGGCGGCGCAATCAGGATGAACAATGTCGGCATCAGCCGTTCCGGCAGGCTGGCGTGGAAGATCACGCGATACATGATGATGGTCAGCAGGACCGGCCAGAACACGATGCCGATGCTGAAAAAGAACCAGGACACTTCCGGCGGGGCATGCACCACGCCCGCGATCGGCACCAGGATGTTGCCGACCACCGGGATGAACCAGGCCGGGTTGAGATGCACGATTTCAAACTTGCTGTGATGCATCCATTGGCCGATCACATACAAGGTCAGGATCAGGTGTAACACCACGCCGGCCAGCCAGAGCAATTTTGAATAGGGCGCACTGACCGGCAGCCAGGCGATGGACAACAGAATCATCGAAATACTGACCGCCGGCACGAAGTGCATCTTGATTGGATGCGCCCATTCCTTGCTCGCCGCCGGCTTGTATTTGATGACCTTGACCGTGTAAAGCGCCGCCAGCAGCACGAACAGACCGGTGGCGAGCAACAGCAGCCAGGGGCTAGGGGCAATGCTCAGATTCAGGATGCCTTCGGCTTTGTGCCAAGCCAGGGTCAGGCCGGTCAGGCCCATGATCATGGCGAACCAGGCGACGGGGAAATGTTGCAGACGGGCGTGCGATTGCGGGGTGGCGACTTCGGTCATCGGGAGGGAACAGTACGAAGGTTTTGCGAGCGGCCGTCAGCTAAGGGCTCGTTAATGAGTAACTCGAACATTCTGGCTGTACTGACGGGCGCGCTGCCGCGTTGCCGGCCGCTTGCATGGAATGACCATGCGGCGCGACCGGCGCCTTGCATCGCATCCCGCCAGTGCACCCAAAAAAGTCCAACTTGTTCATTAACGAGCCCTAAGACGGCCGCGGGAGGGTTAAAGCGCTTTCTTGATCGACAGCACGCCGCGAATCATGCCCGCCGTGTAACCGGTGGCTTTGTCGTCCGGATACTCGGCAGCCAGTTTGGCTTTCACCTCGGGAGAAAGGTTGTCAGCCGGGCCATGGCAGTTCAGGCAGGCCGGCTGCATCACCAGCGCCTTGGCATAGCGGAAGACCTTGCCTTCCGGCGTGTTGACGATGCCATGCGTGTCCAGTGTTTCCGGCTTTTCTCCGGCCGCCAGACGTTGCTCCAGACCGGCCAGAGCTTCGGTCTCCCAGGCATCCGGCACGCCTTTCGGGTTGCGATTCTTCAGGCTGACGCGTTTGATCTGCATGCCGGTGCGTTGAGCGGCTTCCGCTGCGATCCTTGGCGCCCGTTCCTTGCAGACGCCGATGGCCGCAACCGGTCCGCCGTTGGTCATCGCGCCTTTAAGCTCGCCGCCCAGGGTTTGAACCAGACCGCCGGCGGTCTGGCGCGCTTCGGCGACAAGATTGCTGGTATCCGGTGTGCTGGCGCAACCGGCGAGAATCATGACCAGCAGGGAAAATTTCAGTGTGTGCTTCATATTGCCTCCTTGTTTGGCTTACCTGCCCATGGTGATTTTGTTCTGGTCCACGTTGTAGCTCCAGGGCAGACCGATATTCTTCCAGCCGTTTACCGCACGTTTGCCCTTGTTGGGGCCGTCCTTGGCCATATCGCCCTCGAAGCCATCCACGACCGACCAGACGTTGGTGTAGCCGTAGCGTTGCAGCAGATCGGCGGACATCGCGCTGCGGTCGCCGGAACGACAGATCAGCACGATGGGGTCGTTCTTTTCGATGCCCTTGTCGAGCGCGAATACTTCGAATTGCGAGAGGAAGTCGGGATTGGGGTTGCGCGGGAAGGTGTTCTTCTCCTTGTCCCACTTGTCGTAATGCATGATGCCGAACGAGGCCTGTCCATCAAGGCCGTCGGGCGAGCCGACGAACAGCACTTCCTCGATGGTGCGCACATCCACGAACAGCACCTTGGGCGCGTGTTTCTTCAGGAAGTCCGGCACATCCTTGGCTTCCAGGTAAAGCCCCATCTTGCTGATCTTGATCTTCGGCAGGGTGGCGGGATCAACCGCCTGGGCGTTGAAAGAGAACAGGGCGAGAACGAGGGTCAGCAGGAATGTGCGCATGTCGGGCTCCTTTGGGTTCGCGTGGGTGAATCAGGCCTTCAGACTGGCGATGACGTTGGCAAGGTGGCCTTGCGCGACAGTCATCGCGGCGGTGATTTCGGCGTTGTCGGCAATCTTGGCGATGACGCCCGGGTCCTGCAATGCGATGCGGGTATTGCCCGGCGTGGTTTCATAGACGCAACAGCCGCACGGCAGCAGCGCGCCGGCATCGGGCGCCGCTTCGACCACCACTTTCGCGACGCCGGGCGCGCAAACGCCGATCAGGCGGTAGGGCGGGATGTCGTGATCGATCTTGGCCTTCAGGATGGCCTGGACATCGACTTCCGAAACGACGCCCATTTTTGCGGCGGTCAGCGCGGCTTTCAGCTTCTCGATGGCCTGGTCGAAGGGCAGGGCGAGGTCGATGGTGTGTGCGTACATGAGGGCTCCTTGAAATGTTGAATTGTGAATGGTGGGTCTTGGATGTTGCGGGGTGATGCGTGATCGGAATGGCGTTTGCTTTCTACCCTTTGCTCAATAACTTCTGAACCAGGCGTACCCAGTAACTTGAGCCCAGCGGCAGGATGGCGTCGTTGAAATCGTAAAGCGGGTTATGCAGCATGCAGCCGCCTTCGGCAAGGCCGTTGCCGATCCAGACATAGCAGCCAGGCTTCTCGCGCAGCATGTACGAGAAGTCTTCCGCGCCCATCGAGGGCGCTGCGTCGGTACGGACGTTGGCGGAACCGACCATGTCGATCAGTACATCGCGGCACAACGCCGCTTCCGCCTGGGTGTTCAGCGTCGGCGGATAGCCGCGCCGGTAATCCAGCGTCGCCTGCACGCCATGCGCGGCGGCGATGCCGGCGCAAAGATCTTCCATCGCAGCTTCGATGGCATCCTCGATTTCCGGCTTGAACGCGCGCACCGTGCCGCCGATGCGGGCTTCGGCCGGGATGACGTTGTAGGCCTCGCCGCCGGCGAAGAATTGCGTGATCGATACCACTGCCGATTCGAGCGGGTCGAGCCGGCGGCTGACCACGCTTTGCAGCGCCTGCACCAGCGCGGCGCCCGCCAGCAGCGGGTCGCGGCCCTGATGCGGCATTGCGGCGTGCGCACCGTGGCCGCGCAACAGAATGTCGAACTGATCGGCGCAGGCCATGACCGGGCCGTTATGCACCGCGAACTGTCCGGCCGGCAGCCCCGGCCAGTTGTGCATGCCGAACACGGCAGAGACGGGAAATTGCTGGAACAGGCCCTGCTCGATCATCACGCGGGCGCCGCCATCGGATTCCTCGGCGGGCTGGAAAATGAACACGACCGTGCCATCGAAATCGGGATGCGCCGCCAGATGCTGCGCCGCGCCGAGCAGCATCGCGGTGTGGCCGTCGTGGCCGCAGGCATGCATGCGGCCGTCGTGGCGGGAGCGATGCGGAAACAGGTTTTGCTCGCGCACCGGCAGCGCGTCCATGTCCGCCCTCAGGCCGATGGCGCGCGGGCTGTCGCCGCGTTTGAGTATGCCGACCACGCCGGTGCCGGCGAGGCCGCGATGCACGGCGATGCCCTGCGCCGCCAGAAACTCGGCAACCCGGTCGCTGGTGCGCTGTTCCTGAAACGCCAGTTCAGGATGCGCGTGCAGATCGTGGCGCAAGGCGACCAGTTCATCGCGGCGGGCGGAAATTTCGGGCAGGGCGCTCATAACTCTCCTCAGACGATACCGGGAATGACCTGTTTGGTGATCGCCACCGCCATGATGTAGCCGAACATGGCCAGCGCGGCGATCAGTGCGACGACGCGGACCGTTTTCGTTCTACCGCGTTTCAACGCCACGGTACCCAGCGCGATGTACGCCAGCAAGCCGACGATCTTGGCCAGCAACCAGGGTTGATCGAGCGGGTTCATGCCGGTGATCACCAGCATGGCGATGGCGGCGACCAGCAGCAGGCTGTCGTTGATGTGCGGCACGATACGCGCCCAGCGTGCATGCAGATGCGCTGATTCGATCAGCATCCAGAAGCCGCGCAGCAGAAACAGGATCAGCGTCAGATGAACGGTGGCGATATGCAGCGTGCGGAAGAACGGGTAGTCCATGCGTGGTCGGTCAACAAAAAGGAGCGGCGATTTTACTCCGGGCGACGATTCCGGAGTCCGACTCGACTACCGGTAAGGGATTGCCGTTTTCTGGACTGAGGTGTCGGAAATTCGTCAATTAACGCATCAAGTTAATGTAATTTCGTCAGAGTACTAACGAACTAGATGCTCTGTAAGGATGTTTTCCGGTTGTCCACGGAACCTGTGGATAACTGTGTGGACAACCTGTCATCAAACTGCAAAAAAGCCTTACAGGACGCTGGTTTAAGGCTTGGGCTTAAAAAATGGGCAGATAATTAATCTTTATTTATCAATGGGTTATGTTTGAGCCTGGAATTTCGCTGGCTAGCGTCTGGCAAACTGGTTGTCAAGCACATGGATGTGCATAAGTATTTGCTAAATTTCTCCTGATCAGGGTGGATTCCAGCCCTGGCGCATGGCGCTGTCGAATCAGTCGCCGGGGCTCTCCGGCGCAGCGATCAGCGGTATTCGGCGCAGTGCAGCGGCTGCGCGCTGATCGACCATAAGTGCAAAAGAACCCCGGAAAGGATGCACCAGAAGAGGCTGATAGGCGGTGAAGTCGATCGGATCATCAAAATAAATAACCGCGACGCCGTCCGGGTGTTGTTCGAGCCAATCCGCAATATCCGTGTAAACCGGAGTCAACGCCTGAGCGAGGCGGCCACTGAAATGGAACTGGGCATGGTATTTCCCCATGTGCGCGATGGGCTTGCCAAGCGCCTGCTGTCGCGCCAGGGCCTGGCCGATGGCATGCGTGTCATAGGCGGGCGCGAGCGGCCTGAACAGCGCGAACAACAAACCGCAGACCGCCAGCAACATGGCTGCCGCAAGCCGTTGCGGGGACGTTCCAAGACGGCTCCAGGCGATCAGGCCGGCAGCGATAAAAGGCAGTCCGGCCCAGGCAGGTATTGCCGCCGGCCAATGCAATCGAACCTGCAGACTGTCGTTCAGTGCGATGGCAAACAGCGCGCCCCCCAGCAACACAAACACCAGTGCCGGCAGCCAGGGGCGGCCAGCGGGTGGGTGACGGGTGAGCGCATGCGCGATGAGCAGGGCAGCGGCCGGGAACTCGGGCAACAGATAATGAGGTTGCTTGCCGCTGATCAACGAGAAGATCAACAGAGCCGAGACGAACCAGGTCAGGCTGAAGCGCACGCCCGTATCCTGGATATCCGAACGCAGCGTCCTTGCCAGCGCGCCCAGCAGGCGCGGCCAGACCAGCCAGGGAAACAGAAACACCGGCAATGCCGCCAGATACCACCACACCGGGCGCCGATGCGCGAAGGATTCGACCATGCGATCTGCTGTCTGGCCCCAGAAAATCGCATTGCGGTAGGTTTCGCCGCCGTGCAGACCGGCCGGGATCGCCCAGGCCAGCGCCAGCGCCACCCCGAGCAACAGGCCGATGCCAACCCCGCCGTACCAGCGCGACCATTTGATCTCCCGACCAGGATGCCCCGCCCACCACGGCGCGAACAGCGCTGCCGGCAGCAGATGCACCAGAATCGCCGGTCCCTTCGCCAGTACGCCAAGCCCGACGCTCAAGCCAAACAAGCCCCACCAGCGCCGCCGACCGGTCAAGGCCGCCTCGACCAGCGCAATCAGGCCGATCAGCGCGCAGGCGGCGATCAGCACATCGAACATCAGGGCCTGGCTGTAAAGCAGCCAGAGAAAGCTGGACAACAGCACCAGCGGCGCCAAATGCGCGGTCTCGTTCGCCTCCGGCCAGAGCCGTCGCGCCAGCCGCCAGGTCATCCAGGCGCTGGCCAGCGCGAGCAACGGCATGATGAAACGCGGCCACCATTCGTTGACGCCGCCGGCAAGCCACCAGCCGGCATGAATCAGCCAGAACAGCAGCGGCGGCTTGTGGCTGTAGGCTTCCCCATTCTTGAACGGCACGAGAAAGTCGCCGCGCAGCCACATTTCCCAGGCCACCGCGAGATACCGCGTTTCATCCAGCGGCAGGACGGGACGGCTCAGGTAGGCGACTCCGGCCAGCAACGCCAGCCAGCCCAGCCAGAGCAGCCAATCGGGACGACCAACCCCGGTCTTCATCGCGTATCCGCCGGTGGTGCGGGCGCATCGCCCAGCGCCGCGTCCAGGTCCGCCTCCAGCGCATCGCCGTGGCGATGGCGGCGATAAAGCCAGACGCCGATCAGACTGGAGACCACAAACAGCACGCCGGCCAGCGTCAGGCGCAGGGCGGGGTCGAAATTGACACCGCTGCCCGCCAGCGAGAACACCAGCGTCTGCGGCAGATAGCCGACGCCGGAACCGGCAAAGAACGGCAGCCCGCGGACGCTGGAAACTCCGGCGAGCAGATTGGTCACGGCATTACTCCCCACCGGCAGCAGGCGAATGACCACGGCCATGCTGAAAGGGTGCAACTTCAGGAAACCATCCACCTTCCGGATTCGGCCGGGAAAGCGACGTTGAATCAGGCTCCGCCCCAGCCAGCGCGCATAAAAGAAAGCCAGAACGCAGCCCATGACCGCCGCCAGCGCCGCCAGGCCGGTTCCGGCGATGAAGCCGAAGGCATAACCGCCCAGAAACGCCACCACCTGACGCGGAAATCCCAGCGCCGTGGTCAGGGCGCCGACCGCGAGAAAAATCAGATAGCCGTTCCAGCCCTTGCCGCGGACTTCGCTATCAATCCACTGCTCGGAAAGCATGTCGGCCAGATGGCCATGTTTGGCGAGAAACCCAAGTGCGGCGAGAGAAGCAATCAGCAGCAGGCCCTTGCCCAGACCGCGCGGGGAAAAGGGGGATGCCACGGCGGCTCAGGCTTCCGCCAGGACCGGCCGCTTGGCTCTGCGGATCAGCCACATGACGCCAAACAGATCGACGATGCCAACCCAGAGACGATTGTTGACACCGTACTTGGATGTGCCGCGTTCGCGCGGGCGGTGGCTCACCACCACCGACTCCACATGGCCGCCGTGGCGTTGCACGAGCGCCGGCATGAAACGGTGCATGTGATCAAAATAGGGCAGGCGCAGAAAGGTTTCCCGACTGAATACCTTCAGGCCGCAGCCGGTATCCGGCGTCGCATCGTGCAACAGACCGGAACGGACGCCATTCGCCACCCGGGATGAAAATCGGCGCAACCAGGTATCGCGTCGATTTGCCCGCCAGCCGGCCAGCATGTGCAGATTTTCTTCCGGGCGAGCCGAACGCAACCGGCTCAACAGCGCCGGAATATCGGCTGGATCATTCTGGCCATCTCCGTCCAGCGTGGCGATCCAGGCAAAGCGCGCGGCCTGAACGCCGGAAGTAATCGCGGTACTCTGTCCACAACTGGTCCGGTGCCGCACGATTTTCAATTGCGGCACCCTGGCGGACAGATGCTTCAGCACGGCCAGGGTTTCGTCGGTACTGCCGTCATCAACATAGATGATTTCGTAATCGGGCAGGCTGGATAACGCGGTCACGATTTCGCGGATCAGCGGCTCGACGTTCTCGGCCTCGTTCTTGACAGGCACAACCACCGACAGGCGGTTATCAAAAGCGGCAGGTGGCATGATTTCCAGACTGGTTAGGGTTTAACCCCGAGGATACGTCCAAAGGGGTGAAAGCAAACTGCGCGGATTCTAGCAGCGCCCTTCTTGCCTTGCCTTGCGTAGCCTCGGCGTGTATTCTGCCGGGCCTTCCGGAGAGGTGGATGAGCGGTTTAAGTCGCACGCCTGGAAAGCGTGTGTAGGTTAATAGCCTACCGCGGGTTCGAATCCCGCCCTCTCCGCCAGGAACACCACCTAATTCCGCTGCCATAGCGGGATGTCAGTTTAAAAAAACATCAGCCCCATCATCAGCCCCAGCAATACGAGGTGCGCTTGAATTCGGCGATTCATTCGCCTGGGCATGAGATCTGAGGCTGGTCGAAAGAATCGAGCCACTGTCTTCCTGAGCGGTTCAATCGCTGCACTGAATATGTGCGCGATTCTTTGATTACCCGCGCGGATGATGTTTCGCGTGCAGCGCCTTCAGGCGTTCCTTGGCGACATGGGTGTATATCTGGGTGGTTGCGATGTCGGCATGGCCGAGCAGCATTTGCACCACGCGCAGGTCGGCGCCGTGGTTGAGCAGGTGGGTGGCGAAGGCGTGACGCAGGGTATGCGGCGACAGGGAAGACTTGATGCCGGCGGTCTGGGCGTGGCGCTTGATCAGGTACCAGAACATTTGCCGCGACATCGCGCCGCCGCGCTCGGTGACGAACAGCGCTTCGCTGGCGCGGCCTTTCAGCAACTGCGGGCGGGATTCCTCGGCATAGCGTTTTATCCAGTCCTGCGCGTCCTCGCCCAGCGGTACCAGGCGTTCCTTGCTGCCCTTGCCCATGATGCGGACTACGCCATCGCTCAGGCTGACTGCGGCCAGCGGCAGGCCGACCAGCTCTGTTACCCGAAACCCGGCGGCATAGAGCGCTTCCAGCATGGCGCGGTCGCGCAAGCCGAGCGGGGTGTTCACATCCGGGGCGTTGATCAGGGCTTCCACTTCCTTTTCCGACAGGGTTTTGGGCAGGGGTTTCGGCAGACGCGGCGGGGCGACCGTCAAGGTGGGATCGTCGGCGCGTCGGCCTTCGCGCAACAGCCAGCGTTGATAGCGCTTGATCGCGGTGAGCTGGCGCGCCAGGCTGCGCGCGGCGATATGTTCGTCGAGCGTTCGATGTGCCAGAAAGCGTTCGATATCACTGCGTTGCGCCTGATCGGGTGCGACGCCTTGCTGTTCGAGCCAGGTGAACAACTGGGTCAGGTCGCGACGGTAGCTTTCCAGAGAATGCGGCGCCAGGCCGTCCTCCAGCCAGAGCGCGTCGCTGAATCGGTCCAGTTCGGCCGTAAATGCGGCTTCAGAGGACATGCTCGTGTGCGAGCAACCAGCGCTTGATGTCCTGCGAGTAGCCGGTGCGGCTGTGCATGAAACCGCCCAGGCCGCCATCGGCAGCTATGACACGGTGGCAGGGGATGATGATCGGAATCGGGTTGTCGCCCACTGCCTGGCCGACGGCGCGCGGGCCGCTGGCGAGCTGGCGCGCGATGTCGCCGTAGGTCAGGGTGCGGCCGGCAGGGATCTTGGCCAGGGCTTGCCAAACTTTGCGGCGGAACTCGGTGCCGGCCGGGGCCAGCGCCAGACTGAAGCGGTGTTCCGGGTTGGCGTAGTAGGCGTCGAGCTGGTCGGCGATCTGTTTGACGAATGCGTCGCTTGATGCATGCAACCTCGTGCCGGGCGGCAGGAACTCCAGGCCAATCAGCGTTTCACCGTTGACGCGGACGCCGAGCGCGCCGAACGGGGCGGGGAGGATGGCATCGTGGTTCATGCTGGCGACTCCTGAATTCGGGCCTGCATTGTGGTTTCCGGCAACGTAAAAGGAAACGGCCGCACACGGGTCTTGTTCGACCCACTCGGCTATGAATGGCTGGCGAGGTGGGGCAGGAATGCCCCATGCGCGTGTTCGTTGCGTCGGGATAACTCGCTGAAATAAAAGGGTTTGTCGAATATCTGCGGCTGGCACGCTGTTTGCGCAGTCTGGACAGCGCCCAGCTGCGGCGGGATGAATCGGGCGACTGCGGCAAGTCCGGTCGAATCCGGTTTTTCTACACACGGCATGGATCAAACAGGAGATCGAAATGGCGAAAGCACCCAAAGCAGTCAAACCCGCCGTGGGCGGCAAGAGTGAAGCTCCCGCGCTGCGCTATTGTTCCCAGCCGATACAGAATCCCAGGCAATTCGATCCCGCCGTTGATGCACTTCGGGCGCGTGCAATTATTCATGGCGGCAAGAAGTGGGTGAACGGCACCCAACTCACCTACTACTGCTACAAGGCGGGTGACGCGGTGCCCGCAGCCTGGCGCGGCAAGGCGGCGGACATCAAGGAGGTCGGAGCGGCGTTCGAGACCTGGTTCAAACTCGGCATCGGCATCAGTTTCAAGGCGGTAAGCCGGCCGGAAGACGCCACAATCCGCATCGGCTTCGATCCTTCGGATGGTTCCTGGTCCTATGTCGGGCGCGACATTCTGACGATTCGCGATCCACAGGAACGCACGATGAATTTCGGCTGGGCGCTCAATACGCCCTATGGGCGCGATACCGCACTGCATGAAATCGGCCATGCCATTGGACTTGAGCATGAACATCAGAATCCCTTTGCCGGCATTACCTGGGATACCGCTGCGGTAAAAAGTTATTTTGCGGGGCCGCCCAACAACTGGGATATGCAGCAGATCGACTGGAACATTCTGCGCAAAATCCCGCCGGCGGAAGTGAAGGGTACGAAATGGGATCCCGATTCGGTCATGGAATACGGCTTTGGCCCGGGGTTGATCGTGGAGCCGGTTGCCTATCGCAACGGCTTGAATCCGAAAGGTGGCCTGTCCGCAGCTGACAAGGCCTGGATCGTGGAATCCTATCCCGGCGTCAAGCCGACTGAAACGATCCCCGCGCTGGAAGTCGGCTTGTCGCAGAAACTGGCGATCAAGGCCGGCCAGACCCGCGTCTTCAACTTCAAACCGAAACGCACGCGGACCTATCGGATCGGCACCTTCGGTACTTCGGACACGGTCATGGTGCTGTTCGAGGTCACCCCGGCCGGTAACGTGCAGATTGCCGGCAATGACGACAGCGGCTCCGATCTGAACGCCCGTGTCGATATGCGCCTGATCAACGGCCGCCAGTATCAGATCGGCATTCGTCTGTATTACGCGGAAATGGCTGCGGAAACTTCGATCATGGTCTGGTGAGGTTATGCCAGTGCGTGAATCCGGCAAGGAAAGTCATAACGCGCAAATTTTTCAGCAAGTGCCTTGAGCAAGATTCAAGGCGGCCCGTCCCGCAAACAGGAGAGCAGCATGAAGACATCGACCTGGTTTGGCCTGTTCAGCATTGCGACCCTCGCCGGACTGGCCTGGCTGACGCAGCAACCGGAAAGCGCGCGCGCCACCTTGCCGCCGCAGGCAGCCGTCAGCAACATAGCGGCTTCTGCCACCGTGACAGCGCAGCCCGACGCGGCTTCGCCATTCACAGATGCCGGTTTCCATGCCGCCGCCGAAGGATTGTCGCCTTCCGCGCGTGCCGGCCGCGAAATCTGGTTCAAGGCCACCGCCGGCAATGCCCGCTTCCATACCTACACCTTCCAGCAGCGGGTCACCGCGCTGGTTGACTGGTACGGCGTATTGCGCGGGGACCAGCGCGACAACCGCTTCAAAACCTGGGGCATGATCAACGATCCGGGCTGCTGCACACCGGGTTCGGCGGGCTGTCCGGCGAAGAGTTACGAGGAGACCTACGGCTTCGACTGGTGTCCTGGCGACGAGACCCTGCTGAAGTTCGTCGGCAAGCCCGGTTATCGCGATCCGGGCTGCGACTTCAAGGAAGGCGACGTGGCGGCGGGCGATCCGGAAGGCCATCAGAAAGGCCGCGAAGACAGTTGCAATCTGGCCTTCGGCACCTCCACCGGCGCGCTCGGTTTCCGCAAATTCCCCAACCCGCGCTTCGACCCTGCCGCCTGGATTCAGGTCAACGGCAGCCTCGGCACCTGGACCGGCTACAGCCGCAAGCTGTCCGATGATCCGGCCCGCGCCGACCACAAGGTACGCAAACTGGCCGATGCCTCGGTCGAGCCGCCGTTCCTGATCGGCACCGCCTGCGCCTCCTGCCATGTCGCCTTCGACCCGGCCAAGCCGCCGCGCGACCCGGCGCATCCGCAATGGGAAAACCTGTCCGGCCTGGTCGGCAACCAGTACATCCGGGTGTCGGAGCTGCTGATCTCCGGCATGCCGCGCGACGATCTGCTGTGGCAGATTTTCGCGCATGCCCGCCCAGGCACGTCCGACACCTCGGCGATCCCGAACGATCAGGTCAACAACGCCGGCACCATCAACGCGCTGATCAACACCGCGCAGCGGCCGACCTTTGCCGGCGAGAAGGTCAATCGCTGGCGCAAGGCGGCGTCGTGTCCGGCTGGCGCGAAGGAATCCAGCTGCTGGTGCGAGCCCGGAAAAACCGGCAAATGCTGGGAAAAGAGTGTCAAGACCGAAACCGTGCATCACATCCTGAAGGGCGGCGGCGATTCCATCGGCGCGCTCGGCGCGATCCAGCGGGTTTATTTCAACATCGGTTCCTGTTCCGAACAGTGCTGGCTCAACCATCTGACCGACCTGCGCCAGATCGACCCGCAGGCGCGCAACTTCGGCCAGACGCCGTTCGACATCGGCCAGTGCCGGCGCGACTGCCCGAATTTCCGCGCCATCGAGGACCGCGTGCATAACCTGCTCGATTTCTTCCTTGCCGCGCCGGAAGGGCAGGCGCGAGATCTGGCACTGGCGCGCGCCAACCAGCGCAACGTGAAATATGGCGAAAGCGATCTGGTGCGCGATCTGGAACGCAACTTTGGCGCCGGCTCGGTGGCACGCGGCCAGAAGGTGTTCGTCGACAACTGCGCGCGCTGCCATTCCAGCGGCAAGGCGCCGTTCGAGACGGTCGATTTCCGCGCCATCAATGCCAAGACCGGGCAGCGCGCCGACTGGCTCGGCAACGATGTGCCGATTCCGGTCACCGAGGTGGGCACCTATCGCTGCCGCTCGCTGCATTCCAACCACATGGCCGGCCATGTCTGGCAGGAATTCGCCAACGAGGACTACCGAGCGCGGCCGACTGTGTCCGGGCTGCTGGAACCGCACGATGGCGGCCGGGGTTACTACCGCAACGTCTCGCTGGTGAATCTCTGGGCGCACGCACCGTTCCTGCACAACAACTCCGTCGGGCCGGAACTGTGCGGCTGGGGCGGCGACAAGTCGAACCCCTACGAGCTGTATCGTTCCAGTTATGTTGACGCCAGCCAGCCGGGCAATCCGCCGCTGGCGAAGGACAAACAGCCGGCCTGCTGGGCCTACGATCCGTCAGTGGATGGCCGCTTCAAGCTGTATGTCGCGTCGATGCGCGAGCTGCTCAACCCGGCACAACGCATACCGAAGGCCACCAAGCTCGATGAAGACATCGTGCTCGACATCGGTCCGCGCATCTTTGACGGCAAGGAGGAAAAGCGGCTGGTCGGCTTCACCGTGCGCGTGCCGGCGGGGGCCACGGCGGGCAATGTCGGCAACTTCCGGCACAAGGATTTCATCGTCGATCTGATCCAATCCAAGCTGAAACCGGCCGAACTCGAAGCCCGGCTGGCGACGCTGTTGCCGGCAGCGGAAGCGAAGCAACTGGCGGCGGAGATGCAGAACATCGGCAAGGCCATCGTCGATGATCCGAACCGGCTGGTCGAGGTGGTCAAGGAAGCGCGGGCACGCACACCGGCGCTGTGGCAGGTTTATTCGTCATGCGGCGCGGAAATCGAAAACGACGGCCACCGCTTCGGTGAAGACCTGGCCGAGACCGACAAGAACGCGCTGATCGCCTTCCTGGCGACGCTGTAAAGGAGACGACCATGACCCGACGCCTGCTTCTCCTCGCCCTGATGCTGAGCCTGTTGCCCGGCTGCGAAAAAATTGCCGGCTGGTTCGCCGCCAAGCCGGATATCGCTTTCGCGCCGTATGGCGAGCACTACGCCAGCAAACCGGACTTTGCCCAGGTGGAATATGAGTTCCCGCTGGCGCTGTCCGAGTTGACCAAGGTGACACCGAAATACCTGGCCGGCCTGAATCAGGAAGAACTTGACCAGTTGTATGCGCGGTTGAGCTCCGGCCCGATACCCGATGGCGCGTTCGATGGCGAGATCGTGTTTCCGCGCGGCAGTTCCGGCAAGTTGCGCGCGGCGGAAGTGGTCGGCGGGCTGAAGGGGCTCGGCGTCAATTTCAAGGGCAGGATGCTGGAGACCGCTGGCGAGTCCCTGTGGAAGGGCAAGGTGTTCTATCGCAACGAAAAGGTGCTGCGCAACCGCATCGAGGATCTGACGCTGTTGCGCACGGTGATCGGCCCCGGTGACATCCCGAAGATCGACGTCGATGGCAAGGATGCCTGGCTGCTGTTCCCGGCCAAGCTGTATTGCGGCCAGAGTCTGATCGACTCGCGCCGCGAGTCGATCATCATCGACTATGCCTTCACCGACGAGATCAAGGGTTATCGCGAGAAGCCGGACTTTCTCGCCGGCCGGCGCGGCCTCAAGGTACGCGACGAAATCCGCATGGTGCGGCCGGGCCTGTATCTGGGCCGCGCCTACATGGACCACGCTTTCATCCTGAACTTCGTGCTGCACAGCAAGACGCTCGATGAAGCCGGCCGCGCCGAGTTCGAGATCGGCCAGGTCAGGGACGATTGCTGGAGCGGTACCCAGAAGCGAGTGCTGGCGCAACGTTAGCCGCATGCCGATTTGCACACCTATCCGTCTGACCACACTGATGATCGCCGCCTTGTTCACCGTCGCCAGCGTTGCCGCCGACGACCTGCCGCCGGTGGGCCATTCGCGCTTCGACGAACTCATCGGCAATGCGCCGGTGCCGTTTCCGTTCTCGCGGCTGGTTGCCAAAGTCAATGCTCAGATGCAAACCGATGCCGGTGGCTTGCCGCCGTTGAAGGTGACGCTGATTCCGCTCGGGCGTTCGCTGCAGCGCGAAGCGGGCGCGCCGGACTTCTTTCGTTTTCCGCGCATGGTGGCTGCCGCCGACGGCGACAACAAAACCGGATATCCCCCGCTGAAGGACCGGCTGTTTCTTGGCTTCCATGAAAAGGGCGAAGTGGTCGAGGTGATCAGCTACAACGATGCCGCCGGCCGCTTCGAGTTTCAGGTGGTGCGCGATTACCGCGCCGGGGCGAAACCGACTGTGTTTTATGCGCGCCGCAGCCTCTGCCTGGCCTGTCATCAGAACGCCGCACCGATCTTCGCGCGGCCGCTGTGGGACGAAACGCCGGCCAATCCGGCGATTGCCGGCAAACTGAAGGCAGCCGGGCGCGATTTCTACGGCGTCAAATTGAGCGGCACCGACATTGCCTATTTCATCGACAACGCCAGCGACCGCGCCAATCTGTTTTCGGTCTGGCAGACCCTGTGGCAGCAGGGCTGCGGCACGGGTGAGGAGGGCGACCGTTGTCGTATGCAGGCATTTGCAGCCGCAGTGGAATACGCCCGCAACGGCAGGCTGCCCGAGAAGGAGGTTCTGCCGGCACTGGCGCGCAACTGGAGCCGACTGTGGCCGGATGGTCTGGGGATTCCCAACCCGGATTTGCCCAATCGCGATCCGATGGCCGCACTTCCCGATCCGGCCCATGACCCGTTGCGGATGCGACCGTTTCTTGAGGTCTGGCGCAAGCCGGACCAGACCGCGTTGATCGTCGGCCTGGCCGGCATGTTCGACCATAGCGCGCTGCAACGACTCCGCAAACTTGATGTCACCGCCGCGTTGGAACGACTATTTGTAAAAGGCGTCTTTGCCGCAAAACCGTTCAGTCAGGCGGTGCTCTATGAACTGGTGCGCGAGCAAGGCCTTGCTTCACGTCAGCGATATCTGAAACTGCCGCCGGCACGTGTTGAAGCGGTATCGCGCGATGCCGATCCGCTGAAGCTGTGGCGAACCCATTGCGCCAGTTGCCATGACACCACGCTGCCGCATCCGCCGAACTTCCTGCACGGCAGCCTGCAGCACGCCAGTGCCCGCCTGCAGCAGTGTGCGCCGCGTATCTTCGTGCGCCTGAGCATGGCGGAAGTGGCTGAGTCGCAACGTCGGGTCGCGCCGATGCCGCCCGCTGCAATGCTGGCCAGTCGCGGTATTTCGCCGCAACACTGGGCGAAGTCTCCTGAACTGGCAGCCCTGAAACGCGACATCGCCACGCGTCTGCCCCCAGGTGCGACCACCCGCTTGCTGACACAGCCGTACGCGCAGTTGCCAGATTGCATGGAGCCAGGGCGATGAACGCCCGCCCTCCTGGCTGCCGCATCTGCCGCTTCGTGCTCTGGAGCGGGTTGATCCTGCTGTTGCTGATCTCCATCGCGGCAGCAATCCGCTTTCTGCCGGACCGGCCGGTGACCTACAACGATCCGGTGGAACATTTCAAATACGGCTCCACCGGTGGCGAGCGCAACATGGGCTTCCCGTTCTGGTTGTTCCAGGTGCTGCCGGAGGTGTGTCCGGATTTACTGCCGGGCAAGGGCTATCAATCGCTTGGATTCATTTTCGAGCCCGGCCACGATCTGCCGGTGGGCATGTCGAAACGTCGGCATCTGGGGATTGATCGCGTGTTCCTGAATTGCGCGGTGTGCCACGCCGCCACCGTGCGCACCACCGCCAACGCCAAGCCGATGCTGGTGGTTGGCATGCCGGCAAACCAGCTCGATCTGATGCGCTTCCAGAAGTTCGTTCAGGCCTGCGTCAATGATCGCCGCTTCACACCGTCTCAGGTGGTGCCGCGCATCGCGGAAAAGGCGGGCGGTTTGAGTCTGGTCGACCGCTGGCTGATCTATCCGCTCGGTATTCATTTGATGCGCGACGGCGTCGCCAGCTTGCTGGGCCGCATGCGCTTCATCCACCAGCAGGACGAATGGGGGCCGGGCAGGGTGGATACCTTCAATTCAGCCAAGGCGATCTTCGGTACGGCGTTCGAGCAGTTGCCGAAGGAAGAACTGATCGGCGTGTCCGACTTCCCGGCGATCTGGAACCAGGCGAAGAAGCAGGGCATGCAGTTGCATTGGGATGGCAACAACAGCCGCGTCGAGGAGCGCAACCTGTCCGCCGCCTTCGGCACCGGGGCGACGCCGAAACTGATCGACCATGCCGCCATCGCCCGCATCGAGTCCTGGATCGGCAGTGCCAAACCCCCGGCATTCGAGCGCTATTACCGCATCGACCGCGCGCTGGCGGAGCGCGGCGCGCCAATCTACGCACAACACTGCGCCGCCTGTCATGGCAGGAACGGCAGCGACTTCAGCGGCGAATACGTGGGCAAAGTGACGCCGATTGCAGTCATTGGCACCGACCGTGGCCGGCTCGATTCCTACACCGCGCAACTGGCGCAGAACCAGGGCATGCTGTATTCCGCCGATCCGGAACGCCGCTTCCGCCACTTCCGCAAGACCTGGGGTTACGCCAATGCACCACTCGATGGCCTTTGGTTACGTGCGCCGTATCTGCACAACGGTTCGGTACCGAGTTTGCGGGATTTGCTGCAACCGGCGGCGCAGCGGCCGGTCACGTTCTATCGCGGCAACGAGCTGTATGACCCGAAGGGCATGGGCTTCGTCGCCGACCAGCCGAGCAGCCAGGGCAGGGCGCTGTTTGCTTTCGATACACGCATTGCAGGCAACGGCAACGCCGGCCATGAAGGCCGCGGGTACGGTACGGATCTGGCCGAGGCGGACAAGCGGGCGTTGATCGAATACCTAAAAACATTCTAGGAGACCCGTCATGTGGATACTTTGTCGTTGTCCGCCCTGGATCAGAAACAGCTTGTTGTTTGCCTTGGTGCTTGTTGTCATTCTGGCCCTGATCGGTTGGGACCGACTGTTGCACGACCATGGCCCGGGCGAATTCGGCAATCCGGATGACCGCTTCAAGTATGGTTCGATTGGCGCCGAGCACGATGCCGGCATTCCGTACTGGATTTTCTATGTGCTGCCTCGGGTGTTCCCCGAGAAACTGCCGAAACCGGGCATCGGCTATGCCAGTTTCGGGATGGTCTGGGAGGAAGGACGCGAGTTGCCGATGGGCTTCACCAAGCGACGCATCGGTTTTGATCGCGTCGGCAACAACTGCGCGACCTGCCATGTCGCCAGCTACCGCAGTCAGCATGCCGAAACGCCAACGCTGGCGCTGACCGGGCCGAATCACACGCTGGATCTGGAGGCGTTTTTCCACTTCCTGATCGATTGCGCCAAAGACCCGCGTTTCAACGCCGATACGCTGATGACGGAGATCGACCTGGCGGCCAACCTGGATTTCATCGACCGACTGATCTATCGCCATCTGATCATTCCGCTGACGCGAAAGAAACTGCTGGAGCGGGAAGCCCAGTTTGCCTGGATCTATCGCCACGATTTCCCGGAGTGGGGGCGCGGGCGTGACGATGCGATGAATCTGCCAAAGTACTTCCTGATCAACTGGCCGATGGACAACACCTTTGGCCCAACCGATTTCGCCTCAATCTGGAATCTGAAGAAATACCAGGCCGGAACAAGGTTGAACTTCTCCGGTGATACGCACGACGTGTATTCCGTGGTGATCGACTCGACGCTCGGTGTGATGGGGGCGGCGCCGAAGGACAAGGCCGAGTTTCAGGGGCACATCGATTGGCTGGTGAGCTATCTGAGCAACAAGCCGGCACCGAAATATCCGTTTGCCCTCGATACTGACGCCGCAGCGCGGGGTAAATCGGTGTTCGCCACGCACTGCGCCGATTGCCATGCCAGCACCCGCACCGGCACGGTGATGCCGCTGGCGGAGATTGGCACCGATCGTGGCCGCATGGATACCTGGGGCAAACAGGAAGCCATTGCCGGCAACAAGGCAGTCAGCGATCTCGGCATCGAACGCAAGGGGTTGGTGGAAGCGCCGCTGACCGGCTATCTGGTGCAGTTCCTGGATGGCATCTGGTTGCGCGCGCCCTATCTGCATAATGGTTCGGTGCCGAGCCTGGCCGACCTGCTGAAGCCGCCGGCGCAGCGGCCGCAGGTGTTCTGGCGTGGCTATGACCTTTATGACCCGTTGCGGGTCGGCTTCGTCACACAGGGGCGCGAGGCGGAATTGGCCGGTACGCGCTACGACACCGCACAGCGCGGCAATGGCAACCAGGGCCACGAATTCGGCACCGCCTTGCCGGAAACCGACAAGGCGGCCTTGCTGGAATATCTGAAAACGCTGTGAGGCTGGCGCCTACAGGTGCGGCTCGATCATCCGGCGCAGCCATTCATGGAAATGCACCATGCCGTCTTCCATCGGCGACTGGTACGGGCCGGCCTGGCTGAGGCCCTGCTCGTACAGCGCCTTGCGGCCCTTCTGCATGCCGTAGCAGATGTCGTCGTCCTCGATCGCCGTCTCGCGATAGGCGGCCTGTTCCGCCTCGACGAATTCGCGCTCGAATAGCGCGATGTCTTCCGGGTAATAGAACTCCACCACGTTGAGGCAGGAATCGACGCCGGTCGGGATGATGTTGCTGACTACCAGGGTGTGCGGATACCACTCGACCATCAGCGCCGGGTAGTAGGTCAGCCAGATCGCGCCGTGCGCCGGGTCGGAGCCTTCACGGTATCGCTTCACCTGCTGGTGCCAGCGGTTGTAGACGGCACTGCCGGGATTGCTTAGATGATCCTGCACGCCGACGGTCTGTACCGAGTACATCTCGCCGTATTCCCATTTCAGTTCGTCGCAATTGACGAAGTTGCCCAGGCCTGGGTGGTAGGGCACGACGTGGTAGTCCTCCAGATAGACCTCGATGAAGGTCTTCCAGTTGAACTTGTATTCGGTGATCTGGGTGCTTTCGTAGACAAAGCCGGCGAAGTCCATGTCGGCGGCGACACCGAGTTTGGACAGGTCGGTATGGATGTCGCGCGGGCCGGCGAACAGCAGGCCGTTCCAGTTGGATAGCGTTGTCTTGTTCAGGTGCAGACAGGGGTTGTTGGGGAAGTGGGGCGCACCCATCAATTGGCCGCGCGTGTCATAGGTCCAGCGATGGAACGGACAAACGATATGCTGGGCATTGCCCCGCCCCTGCAGCATTTGTGCCTGGCGATGCCGGCAGACGTTGGACAGCAGTTCGACGCGGTTGCCTTCCTCGTTCCGATTGTTGACCAGCATCTTGCCGCCGCCATGCAGCCAGTCGAGCACATGGAAGTCGCCTTGAGCGGGCGTCATCAATTCATGGCCGACGTAGTTGGCGCCGCGCTTGAACAGCAATTCCTGTTCGAGCGCGTAAATCCTTGGATCGAAATACCAGTCGATGGGGAGGGCGGGGCTTGTTCGGGTGAGAAGAGTTGATGCCGTCGGGTGAGACATGCTGCTCACTAACTCAATGAAAGATAAAGGAAATAAAACTGCAAAACGGTGCGCGATTATGCCCGCGCGGGCTTGCCCGGGCAAGGCTGATTGGCGATGTCCTTGTCCTGGTATGCGGGGTTTTTACCGACATCCAGTTCGGCCAGTTCTTGCGCGCTGAAGCCGGCCGCCAACCGCGCCGATTCATTGAATGGCCGCCGTGGCCGGGGAACGCCCGGCGTGGCGAGCAGGTTCCGAAATGCACTTTCCGGTTCCAGCCCGCGCTGCGCACAAAGGAATTTAAACCAGCGGTCACCCGCCGCGACATGGCCAATTTCATCGCGCAGGATGATGTCCAGAATATCGGCGCCGGCGGCGTCGCCGTAACCGCGCAATTTGCGCTGGATGTCGGGCGTTACGTCGAGACCGCGCGCTTCCAGCAGGCGCGGTACCAGGGCCATGCGTGCGAGCGGGTCGTGCGCGGTTTTTTCGGCCATTTCCCAGAGGCCGGCATGCGCCGGGAAATCGCCATAGTCCTTGTCCAGGCCGCGCAGATGATTGCGCAGTAGACTGAAGTGATATGCCTCCTCGGCGGCGACGACGAGCCAATCGCCATAGAACTCGCGCGGCAAACCGGCAAAGCGCTGCACCGCGTCGAGCGCCAGATTGATTGCATTGAATTCGATATGGGCGAGGGCGTGGATCAGCGCGGCGTGATTTTCCGGGCCATTCAGTTGACGACGCGGCATGCTTGCCGGTGAGGCCAGAAGTGGACGTTCCGGAATACCTGCATTGGCAATCGGCGCACCGAAATCACCATCGGAGTCAAAGGCGCCGGACTCCCATTCCGAATGCAGCCGCTCGGTTTCTGCCAGCTTGGCTTCGATTACGCATTCGGACAGCACGCTTCGAGCCGCGAAGTGAATATTCATGGCGCGAGTTTTCGCATGCTCCAGTCGAGCGTGCTGCGGGCCGCAATCCAGCCGAGTCCGACGCCAAGACTGTTGGCTGCCATGTCGAAAATGTCGCCCTGGCGAACACCGCCCAGACTTTGCAGGATCTCCAGCATGAGTCCCATCAGGATGAAGATCAGCGCCAGACGGTATCCGTTGCGTTCGATCTGATGCCACCAGCCCATCAACGCGGCGTAGGCGAGCAGATGCCCGATCTTGTCGCCGAATTCGACAGGAGCTTCGGGCGGCTTTGGGGTCAGCGAAAGGTAAATGACCGCCAGCACCAGCAGCCAGCCCGACACGATCCATGCACGGCGGAAAATTCCGGCGACTGCCATCGCTGAAGAATCAGCGGTATTCAACCAGTTCATCAAGCGGCAGGCGCTGCTTCTCGCCAGGAGCCTGGGCGCAATATCCAAACGCAAGAATCAGCGCAGGGTGCCGGCGAACGGGGTCGAAGCCAAGGATGCGGCGAACTTCAGCCGGGTCAAATCCGCCGATCGCGCACGAGTCGATATCAATGCCGGCCGCCGCAGTCATCATGTTGGCTGCAGCAATATGGCACTGGTGCTCGCTCCATGCCTTGACGTCAGTGGCGGCGTGGAAGGCGCGATAGTTTTTCAACGCTGCATCCAGTGCATCGCCCGGATATTCACGCGACATGAGGCGACGCAGATACTCGGAATCCGGATCCATCTCGGCCAGTTTGGCGAGCACCACGATGACCACGCTGGCTGTTCCGACTTGCGGCTGCTGGAAGCATGCATGCTGCAAGGCCAGTTTGTCGTGCTGTGAAGTCAGCACAACAAATTTCCAAGGTTCGAGTCCGAAGGAGGAGGGCGAGAGACGGCCTGCTTCGAGGATGAAATCAATATCCTCTGCCGTGAGTGGGCGATCGGCCTGAAACAGGTGGCAGGCGTGGCGGCGGTTAAAGATGTCGAGTAATTTCGATTTCATGCTGGGATGCCTTGATTGAGCGTGGCATTCTAGCCCAGCAGTCTGTCCGACTTTGAATTCGTCGGCAGGAATTCGTGCAAGGCGGTCTTTTTTCGCGATCAACCAGCTTTGCTGGACTGGCTGCCTGGCGGATGTGCGTGTATTCCACGCTAGACTTGAAGTAGATTATTTTGGCTTGCGCGAATCATCGGTCAAACTTTGCTTGATGCGGCTACCCATCCCTAAGTTCAAGGTTCTCCTTTACGCACCCGGATTGCCGGCTGCGGGCGTCTTTGCGAGCGCGCATTTTGAGGACTCGGTGCTGGTGGTTCAGGGCAAAGGCGATTGGTTCGCCATCCAGGGCGACAGGGTCAGGCTGAAGACCGGTGGTTTTGACGGGCGGCAATGGCTGCTTTCATGGCAAACCCCGTCCGGAGTCGCTGCCGCCATGCTGCAGGGTGAGGATGCGGTCCAGGCATTCATCAAACTGGCGCCGCCGGTCATCGCCGAGGAACTCAAGCGGGCGCATCTGGCGCATGCCGACCGCGGCGCAATGTTTCGTAACGGCTTCATGTTGATGGGGCTGTTCTTCCTGCTGTCGATCGGCCTGTTCTGGTTCTATGCCGACGAGATAGGAGATTGGGCCGCAGACCAGCTTTCCGATGAACAGAAGACGTTACTGGTTGAACAGTCATTCAATCAGTTACGTCCCACGCTCAAGTTGATTGAACGGGGAGAAGTGCGCGATACGGTCGCATATATTGGTGTCAGAGTGACGGCAGGATCTCGCCTGCGCTATGTCTTCCATGTCGCCGACTCACCTCGCGCCGATGCGGTTGCTCTGCCTGACGGTCATATCGTTGTCTATACCGGCATGCTGCGTGCAACGCGCAACGCCGAAGAGCTTGCGGCGGTTCTTGCGCACCAGGCCAGCCATATCGAAAAACAGCACAGCTTGAACAATGTTATGCATGTGCTGGGCTGGCGCGCAGTGCTGGCCGCATTGCTGGATGAAACTTCCAGCAGTGTTTGGCAGGGCCTTGGCGAGCGCTTGGACCATTTGAGCTATAGCGAGGCAATGGAGCGAGAAGCTGACAGCGAGACAGTGGTCATGCTGCGTCGCGCTCGGGTTTCCGCCGAGGGTCTGGTTCCGGTATTCGAACGTTTGGCCGCACTTGCTTCATCGGATAGCACCTCGCCCGAGTCCGGATTTATCGCATCCCACCCCGTCAGCCCGGAGCGTTTCGAAGCTTTGCGTCAGCAAATAGTCATGCAGTCACCCTATAGAAGCCGTCCATTACCCATTGATTGGGATCATTTCCGGCATGCGGTTGCCAATATGGCTGTGAACTAACGCACTGAGCGTGGTTGATCTTTGTCGATAGAATCCGCGCTCGCCGTAATTTCAATATCGTCTGCATGGGAAGACTCTCTCGAATGAGCCAGAACCAACATCAAGTTGAACCGAGATTGCTCAATAACCCGACTGTGAAGCATGTTGACGTTGATATAGAGAAACTCCGCAATCACAGTGTTCTGTTCTCTGTTCTCAGCGATGCAGACGCACAAGCAATTATTCAACTTGGACGTGTGCTCCATCACCCGGCCAAGCATATTGTTTTTCAGTTCGGAGAAGCCGGTGATCACCTGCTGATACTTCTTGCCGGGCGAGTCAAGGTCAGCCTGACATCGGCGGATGGCAAGGAGGCGATTCTGAGTATTCTTGAACCTGGCGATGTCATGGGCGAAATGGCTCTGCTCGATGGAGATACCCGCAGCGCGACGGTGACCACCATGGATGCGTGCAATTTTCTGGTGTTATGGCAGCGTGATTTCCTGCCTTTCCTGGAGAAAAACCCGCACGTGGCGCTGAAACTGCTGGCTGGTCTGTCGAAGCGCTTGCGCGCGACCAACGATCTTGTCGGCAACCTGAGTTTTCTTAATCTGCCAGCGCGTCTGGCGCGCATATTGATCAACCTGGGGCAGCAATATGGCAAAGTGACCGACACAGGTATTGCCATCGGTATCAAGCTTTCACAGGAAGAACTTGGAAATCTCGTCGGTGTGTCGCGCGAAAGCGTAAACCGGCAAATCCGTTTATGGGTTGATGCAGACGTGTTGGATTACAACCACGGAACCATTATCCTGAAGAACTCGGATGCCTTGTTTCGAGAGTCCCTGAATTCGGAACGATAAGAACACCTTATGGAACACCCTACACCCCCCGCTTTTTTGACCAAGGAGTAATTCAATGCAACGTAAAGTCATCGCAACGCTCGTCAGTGCACTGTTCAGTATCGGTATCGCGCAAGCTCAATCGGCGCCCTATTACAACCCGGCCAATCCGGCCAGCCCGACCGGTGTCACGACTGGCGCCGAGTTGAGCAAGACCATTGGTTGCCCGGGCAAGGGCATACTGGACGCTGCCTGCCAGCCGACGCCGGTTCCTGTTGCCAAGCCGGCGCCGGTAGCCGCTCCGGCGCCTGTGGTTGCACCCGCTCCCGCTCCCGCGCCGGTGGTCAAGGCTGCTCCCGCTCCGGTGGTCAGCAACACGCTTGATACCGTGATGTATATTCCCACCGGAATTCGTTCCACCAGCGCGCTGATGATCGAACGCATGGCACCGAAGGAAATCGTTGCCGGCCAACCGTTCAGTTACGACATCAAGGCGACGAATCTGACTCCCAACAAGTTGAGTGATGTCGCTGTGCAGGATCTGTGCAGCAGCAATTTCAAGTTGCTGAGTTCCAGTCCGGAAGTCGAGAGCAGCAATGATGGCTTGCTGAATTGGGAATTGGGCGAGCTGAATGGCAACGAATCCCGCGTCATCAGGGTTAATGGTCAGATCGACGATGCCGATAAGGCGCAGAACTGCCTGTCGGCAAAATATGATCAAGCTTCATGCATGGCTTTCAATGTGGTTCAGCCCAAGCTGAATCTGACCGCCAGTGCACCTGCCGAAGTCATGCGTTGCGACGCAATTCCGTTGTCTTATGCGGTGTCCAATATCGGGACCGGTGTGGCGCGCAATGCCTCTCTGAATCAGCCGTTGCCCGAGGGCGTAAGCCTGAAGGATGGACTTGGAACGATGACGGCGGGCGATCTTTCCGCTGGTGCTGTCAAGGAATTCAAGGCTTCCGTCATGGCGGCCAAACCTGGTGTCTATTCCTTCAACCCAACTGCCGCCGCCGACCCGGCCATGCAGGCCAGTGCCGTCGCGACGACGCGCGTGACCGAACCGGCGTTGAAAGTCGAGAAGAAGGCATCCAACACGGTTATTCTGGGTCGTGACATGGATTACGAGATCACCGTGACCAACACGGGCGATGCCGTCGCACGCAACCTGGTGGTTGAAGAGACGGTGCCTGCCGGCGTTCGCGTCAACAGCGCTTCCGACAACGGTCGTATCGAGGCTGGCCGGGTGGTCTGGAACCTGCCGGAACTGGCGCCCAAGCAATCGCAGACCGTCAAGGTCAACCTGTATGGCCAGTCGGTCGGCACCATTGACAGCTCCACCCGTGCAACTGCGTACTGTGCAGCTGATGCCGGCGCGCAGACCAAAACAGCGATTATCGGTGTTCCGGCCGTGCTGCTCGAAGTCGTTGACCTGATTGACCCGGTCGAGATCGGCAGTTCGACAACCTACGTCATCACCGCCACCAACCAGGGTTCGGCGACCGACATCAACGTGCGTATCGTTGCCGAACTCGAAAAGGCCATGGAGTTTGTCTCCGGCGATGGCGCGACATCGCTGGTTACCGGCGGCAACCGCATCGAATTTGCGCCGCTGCCGAAGCTGGAGCCGGGTGCGAAGGCGGAATGGAAAGTCAAAGCCAAGGCTGTGACCCCTTCCGACCATCGCTTTACGGTCATCATGACCAGCGACCTGCGTCAGCGTCCTGTGATGGAAACCGAAGCGACCACGCTGTACAAGTAACAGGGTGTTTCGTTAGTGAAAAGGCCTCGCTTCGGCGAGGCCTTTTTCATGTCGTGACCGCGCTATCGACGATCCATATCCCTGGCGCTGAAGCAAGCGCTTAAAACTGGAATTGAGAAACAGATGGAAATCTTCAACCGATTCTCGCTGGAAGCCGCGCGCCGGCTGCCGAATTTGCCTCCGTCGCACCCCTGCTCACGGGTGCATGGTCATTCTTTCCAGATCGAGGTGCATGTGTCCGGGCCGCTCGACCCGGAGTTGGGTTGGGTCATCGACTTTGCCGATATTCAGCGCGCCTGGCAGCCGGTACACGATAGTCTTGATCATCGTTACCTGAATGAGGTCACCGGCCTGGAAAACCCGACCAGCGAACTGCTTGCGCAATGGGTCTGGCAGAAACTGAAACCGACTCTGCCCGGTTTGTCCAAAGTGGTGGTCATGGAAACCCCGACCTCCGGTTGCATTCATAGCGGCTGACGCGGAATCTTCGCGAGTTCAACAAGTTCTTGCTACGCCATAGGAAAAGCCACAGCTGTTTTGTGCGGTCCTGGTGGCGGGCTGCGTGGCAAGGCCATATCCGGAGGGTGAGTTCGCTTGATAGGTACTCGTGCCATACGTCGGTTTTGCCGCTGTGTAGGTCGCGCCGGAAACACCGTAAATCATGTGCGACGCGGAATAATGGCTGTTATCGGACTTGACGTGGCCATTGTTGTGGGGGGGGACTACAGTCACCTGGGCCTGAGATGCAGCCAGGTAGGGATTGCTGCTGACTTTTTGGATCGACACCGGACGCGAATAGCCGGGGTTGTACGCAGAGGTGTTGGTAAAGGGGTTGGCATGGCTGCTGTTAAAGCCGCTGCCGGCTGAATAGCCTGCGGGCCCGGACGCTACCGGTGCCGGCGCGTAAGCTGATGCGTACTGGTGAATTACGCGCGGTTGCTGGTTGCTATCGATGATCTTGTGGGCTAGGCCGGCCATGATCCCTTCCGTGGTCACGATCCGGTCGGCCATGTAGCCGATCCGATCTGCCATCGTTCCAATCCGATCGGCCATCTTCCCCGGGTTGCTGGAAAGTGACAGCATGGTTGTCGAAGCGGTGTTGACGGTGTTGTTGGTGACGCTCTCGGTGCTGTCGATCAGGTTATTGGTGACGCTGGTCATGCCGATGACCAGTTCGTTGAAGAACGCGAACGAGGGGCTTGAAATGGAGGTCAGCAGGGCGGTTGAGATTGCAAGTTTGCTCAGAGTGGACATGACGGGCCTCGTTCAAGGGTGGGTTTTTAATGGGGAAGTTGATGGTTAAAATTATACGTAAAACTTATGCAGGTACAAGTATCAATGTACAATTATTTGCATGATTACTGAAACTTCATCCCTCACATCCTGCGCTCGATTTCCCATTCGTGAACTCGTTCAGCGAACCGGTGTAAATGCTTCCACCCTGCGTGCGTGGGAGAGTCGGCATGGCTTGCTGAAGCCGGTTCGAACGGAATCCGGCCACCGCCTTTATGGCAGTGAAGATGTGCAACGTGTTAGGCGTGTACAAGAATTACTTGCACAAGGGTTAGGCTTGAACGAGATTGTGTCCGTACTGGACACTTCGCCTGAATCTTCTCCGGATGCTTCGTCAATGCGGCTGGAAAGCAGCCTGGCGGCTACCTTGAGCCCGGCCTGGCAAGGTTACCTGGTGGAAACCTTGAATGCGCTGGAGAGCTTTAGCACGGATCGGCTGGACAACCTCTACAACGAGGCATGCGCGCTGTATCCGATTGATATCGTGACCGACAAATTGATGATTCCGGTGCTGGAACAATTGGGCTTGCGTTGGGAGAAACGTTCCGCCGGCATCGCCGAGGAGCATTTTTTCAGCGCCTGGCTACGCAACAAGCTGGGCGCCCGTCTGCATCACGCCGCCGGATTTACGCGCGGTCGCCAGTTGATACTGTCCTGTCTGCCCGGAGAACATCACGAAATCAGTCTTCTGCTGGCTGCGCTCGGAGTGCTGCAACAGGGTTATCGGGTGGTTTATCTGGGGGCCGATATGCCGATCGGCCAGCTTCTACCGGTTTGCCGGCAAACCCATGCGGCTGGCGTTTTATTGGCCGGACGCGGTCTTGACGAGCCGGCGCGGATCGAGGCGAATCTGCTTGAAATCGCAAAATTGGTCAGGACTGCGGGTATGCCGGTTTTTGTCGGCGGTCGATTTTCCGTGCTGATGCAGCGCGAACTAGAACAGATTGGCGCGCAACCGGTGGGGGACAACATTACCCTGGGGCTCCGCCTGATCGAGGCCGGCTTGTCGCATGCGCCTAATCCAGTGATGCGCGCCAGGAAGGCATGAATAATTTGCCCGCTGGGCGTTTTCATTCACTATGCTTGTGAAGGCTCATTTCACAGAGGAGAGGTTCATGTCCGCCCAGCTTTCCCCCTTGGCAAGATTCGACAACCTGCTGCTTGCGACTGATGGCAGCGATGTCAGTACCGGCGCGGTTCGCGTTGCACTGCATCTGGCCAGTCGCTGCGGCGCTCATCTCACCGTGATGCACATGGCGAAGACATTGCCTGATTACGCCATGTTCAATCCGGGCGGTGTGCGCCAGGCGGAGGATGCCGGACACGCGGTATTGCGTGAGGTCGAGGAACAGGCCGGCACAGCCTGCGTGAACTGCGCACCTGTGCTGCGTTACGGCGATGAACCGGTGCGCGAGATTGCTGCTCAGGCCGAGGAAAGCCAGGCCGATCTGGTGGTCATGGGGCGTCGCGGCGTGCATTGGCTGGAACGCCTGATGCTGGGCGAAGCCGCCGCGCGTGTCGTTGGCCATGTGCATTGCAGCGTGGTGGTGGTGCCGAAAGAATCCGGCATCTGGGACAAGGGAATTTTGCTGGCAGTGGATGGTTCCCGCTTTGCCGATGCCGCCGCCGTCGCCGCCGGCAACCTGGCAAAACGCTGCGGCTTGCCGGTCACGGTGTTATCCGTGTGCGCCAACGATGATCTCAAGTGCGATATGGTGCAGGCGATGGCCGACCGCGTGCGAGACCTGTTGCGCAAGGATGGCGTCGCGGCCGACAGCGTGGTCAAGGAAGGCAATCCGGCCAAGGCCATTGTTGAGGCGGCGTCCGAAAACGAATGCGATCTGATTGTGCTCGGCAGCCATGGCCGCACCGGCCTCGACCGCATCCTGATGGGAAGCGTTTCGCAGCAGGTCATTGTGCAGGCGAAGTGCCCGGTGCTGGTGGCGAAAGCCGTTTGAGTCGGCAACCGATTGACCGCTTGTTACGAGGCAAAACAAGCGGTCAGCTGAAGGTTCAGTGATATGTCAGTTCAGACCAGCGCTTGTCCTCGATCAGCGACTGTTTGTGGGCTTCCCACAGTGTTTCCGAGCCGGCCATGCGGCCCATGCTGACATCGAACGCGGCGGCGATTTTCTTCATGCCGGAGAGATAGACGTAGGTTTTCGGATCCTGCAGCAACTTCCAGATTTCGGCGGCATTGTCTTCGATGCCGCTTTGCAGCGCGTCGCCTTCGTCCTTAAGCACGCCCTTGGTCAGCGCCTTGATGGCCTGGAATGTGGCTTGATCGTAATAACTTGCCAAATCCTGGTTGAGGTCGTTCATGTACAGCATTTCGGTGCCGGTACGGGCGCCGTAAAAAAGTCTTACATTGCCGGCCCATTGCGATTGTTCTTCGTAGATTCTGCGCAGGAAGGCGCGGAACGGCGCAATGCCGGTACCGGTTCCCAGCATCAGCAGGTTGCTGGACTTGTCGGCGGGAATCCGGAACGGGCTGCGATGCGGACCGGTGATGCTGATCCTGTCTCCAGGCTGGGCATTGCACAGGTAGTTGGACGCTTCGCCGGGATACTCCTCGCCGGAGACTTCATCGATATAGAAGCAGCGACGCACCAGTAGTTCTAGTTCAACCCCATCGCCATCGGAAGATTTCCGTGCGTTGGCGATGGTGTAGTAGCGGTGGTGCGTCTTGTTGCCGTAGGGGTGTGGCCCTGGCGTCAGAACACCGATGTTCTGGCCTTCAAGAAAATAGAAGGCGGGTGTATTGATGCGCAGCACAATCTGACGAACCTCATCAGCGGAATCGGGCGTAATGCGCTGCGTGGTTTGGATGAAAGCTTCGGTAGCATCGCTGGCGTTGATGTTGTCTTCACTGTCGGTCATGGCATTGAATCCGGATTGTTGAGAGAAAGAACCCGTCGAACGATGGGCAGCGCGCGTAAGCGTAACCTTCTTGCTGCAACCGCACAATTACAGACATAACATCATCGCGTAATTGCACGGGTTGCTTTGGCGGATAAATCCCGCCGGTTCGACCTGAAATCGCGTTAAAGTTTTTTTGCCTGCAACCACTCTTCCAGCATCATCAACATCCAGATGGCGCGGCCAAAGTAGGTGGCGTGGCCGGTCATGTGTTCGTTGCGGACCTGGTCGATATAGGACGGTTGCAGAATATTGCGTTTCTTCAGCGCAGCCAGCTTGTCCTCGATGCGATCCCGCAGCGGTGCGTAATCCCGCGCCCAGACGCCGAACGGCAGGCCGAAGCCGTGTTTGCTCTTGTTGATGATTTCGTCGGGCAGAAAGCCGGTCAGCGTCTTTTTGAAAAACCAGCGCAAGTACTGGCCTTTGACTTTCCAGTCGGGCGGTACCTCGCCGGAAAAATCCATCATTGCGTCGTCGAGCAAGGGGTAGCGCACATCTATGCCGGCCGCTTCAGTCATGGCGCCCACTTTGCGCAGGTCGTTGTCGGCCAGGGTGAATTTGATGTCCAGATGCAGCATGCGATTGATATAGGAGCTGGAGTCGGCGCGGTAGTACACCTCATTCAGCAAGGCGCTCGGCATATGGCTATCGACTTGCGCCAGGAATTCGCGAGTAAACATCTCTTCGAGCGGCTGACGATAGATGAAGTTGTATGACTCCATCCGATCCGGCAAGGGCACGTTGGCTTGCCGGATATAACTCTGCACTTTGCGAACCGGCGGCAGCGCGGACAAGCCGGGCAGATGCGCCAGCGGTTCGATGAAACCCCTGCGCAGCGGGGCGGGAACGCGATGGTAGGTCTCGAACACCTTCTGTTTCGCATAGCGTTCGTTGCCGCCGAAGATTTCGTCGCCGCCATCGCCGGCCAGCATGACCTTGAAACCCTGTTCGGCGGCTCGCTTGGCGCAGAAATAGGTGGGAACAGCGGATTCGTTGGCGAAGGGTTCGTCGTAGTGGTTGGCAATAATCGGAATCGCCTCCACGATATCGGCGGGTTTGACGTAGTACTCGTGCATTTCAAGGCCGAAGCGCTTGCCGGCGATGCGGGCATATTCCATCTCGTCGAAACCATCCGAATCGAAGCCTATGGAATAGGTAACCACCTTGCCGGTCAATTCCTTCAGCACGCCGCAGACTGTCGAACTGTCGGTGCCGCCGGACAGGAAAGCTGCCGCGTCGTCGTCGCCTTTGGCCCGCGCGACGCTCTCGCGCAAAAGCGTGTGGAAGCGGCTTGACTGGGCGGCAAAATCATCGCGCGGCGCATCGCGGTAATGCAGCGCCCAGTAGAAGCCGCGACTCAGTTCACCATTTTTCCAATATGCCCATTGCGCCGGAAGCAGTTTTTCCACGCCCTTGAAGATGCTGCCGGGGGCCGGTACCTGAAAAAAATAGAGATAGTTGAACAGCCCTTGCGGGTCGAGTTGACGCCCGACTGCCGGATGCGCCGCGACCATATCGGCCTGGCTGGAAAAAACGATGCCCTGCGGGCTGGAGGCAAAGGCCAGTTTCTCCGCGCCAATCCGGTCGAGCGCGAGAAAAACATCATTCTGTTTCTTGTCCATTACGGCAAGCGCAAAGTTGCCGTGAATATGTTGCATTGCCTCGCGGCCATGTTGCCGCCAGAGTTTGAGCAAGGCTGCGGCCGGTGGCAGGTTCTGCAGAGCGGGGCTGTCGAACTTCGGGCGACCGGTAATGACAGCGGCCTGATCCCCATCCACCGCCAGCGCCAAACTGGCCGCCATGCCCCAGGCCTGGTCGGTCTGGCAAAAAGCCGGCGGGGCGACGCTGCAATGAGCCAGCATCTCGTCCAGGGTGTTTGCGGCATCGGGCAAGCTGTGCCCGAACCAGCCAGTCAGGCGGTGCATGGAATGTTCCTATCGGTAATCAATGTAATCAGGGCTGTGTGGTCGGCTTGGATTTGACTGGAATCAAGGGCGCCTTGGGGTATCCCGCCGCATTGAGCAGACTGTTCCAGGAACTCGCTTCAAAGCCTTTCTGATGTGTTTTTCCGACGACGATAACAGGGACTTCCACACCGCCGACCAGGTTCTTCAGTTCCACCGCGATCTCGGGTTCTCTGGAAGGATCCTTGGTTGTATAGGGAATGCCGCGCTGAACGAGGTAGTCACGGGCTTGATCGCAGAGGGGGCCGCAGGCAGAGGCAAACAACACGACCGGATTCCGCTCGCGGGCGAGGCGGGCTTCATACGACTCTTTGTCGACATCGACCACATTGCCCTTGCTCTGGACCTTGGTCGGTTTCCTGGCCGAAGGCGGTGGTGGTTGGTCAGAGTAGTAAACGCCACCGCGTTCATCGGTCCAGCGAAAGACTTCGCTCGCATGCACCAAAGGAGTGGCGAGCAATAACAATATGAGTAGATCCCTGAACATGATTGCTCCTTTTTGATTCAAGGGCATTCTAGGAGTCGCGTGGCGGCTGGCACAAGCAGACGGTGGATAAGGCCGACAGAACGCGTCCCTGCACCAGCGTCATGCCATCCCGTTATGTCGCAACAGGGCATCAATGGTCGGCTCCCGGCCCCGGAACGCCTTGAAGGATTCGATTGCCGGGCGGGCTCCGCCCTGAGCCAGTATTTCGCTCCAGAAACGGTGCCCGACTTCGGGATTGAGCACGCCCCAGGCACCGTTTTCAGCTTCATCCTCGAACAGGCTGTAGGCGTCCGCAGATAGAACTTCCGCCCACTTGTAGCTGTAGTAACCGGCCGCATAGCCGCCGGCGAAAATGTGCGAGAAGTTGTTGGGGAAGCGGTTGTATTCCGGTGGATTGACCACAGCGACGCGACTGCGAATCTCGCGCAGCAGGTCGAGCGCGGTCTGACCGGGTTTCAGATCGAAATGCAGATGCATGTCGAACAAGGAAAACTCGATCTGACGCACGGTCTGCATGCCGGCTTGAAAGTTCTTTGCCGCGAGCATCTTGTCGAACAGTTCGCGCGGCAGCGGTTCGCCGGTTTCGACATGGCCGGTCATGTGCTTCAGAACGTCCCATTCCCAGCAGAAATTTTCCATGAACTGTGACGGCAATTCGACCGCGTCCCATTCGACGCCGCTGATGCCGGATACGCCAAGGTCTTCGACCCTGGTCAGCAAGTGATGCAGGCCGTGACCAAACTCGTGGAACAGCGTGATGACCTCGTCATGTGTCAGCAGCGCCGGCTTGCCGCCGGTCTTGCCTCCAAGCGGACGAGTGAAATTGCAGTTCAGGTAGGCAACCGGTGTCTGGATGCCGGATGGTTTGCGCCGGCGAGTGATCGCGTCGTCCATCCATGCGCCGCCCCGCTTGGTGTCGCGGGCATACATGTCAAGATAGAACTGGCCGACCAGCTCGCCTTTTGCATCGTGCAGCGAGAAGAATTTGACGTCTTCATGCCAGACCGGGGCCGAGTCTGGCCTTATTTCCAGGCCGTAGAGCGTGGAAATGACTCTGAACAGGCCGGCCAGTACCCTGGGTTCCTGCAAGTACTGCTTCACTTCCTGGTCGGAATAGGCGTAACGCACTTCGCGCAGCTTTTCACTGGCTAATGCGATATCCCAGGCCTGAAGGTCGGGCAGGCCGAGCTCCCGGGCGGCGAATTCGCGCAGTTCAGTCATGTCCCTTTCTGCATACGGTTTGGCGCGATGCGCCAGTTCATGCAGGAAATCGAGCACCTCGGCAGGTGTTTCCGCCATTTTTGCCGCCAGCGAAAGATGCGCGTAGGCGTCAAAACCCAGCATCTGTGCGGCTTCATGGCGCAGTTCCAGAATGCGCGCGATGAGCCCGGTGTTGTCCAGTTCGAGCGGGCCGAATTCCGATGCGCGCGTGGTGTAGGCTCGGTACATCTCCTCGCGCAGGACGCGGTTTTCGCAATACTGCATGACGGGCATGAACGAAGGCGCCTGCAGGTTAAGCTTCCAGCCCGGCTTGCCATCGGCATCTGCCATTTCCTTGAACATCGCCCTGGCGTCGTCAGGCAGACCCCGCAGGTCGTTCTCGTCTTCGATGAACTTCGACCATGCATTGGTTGCGTCGAGCAGGTTTTCCTCGAACTTGGCGGACAGTTTGGAAAGTTCTTCCTGGATGGCCATGAAGCGCGGTTTCTGGTGCTCCGGCAGATCGGCGCCCCCCAGTTTGAAATCGCGCAGTTCGTTTTCGATGATTTTTTTGCGCGCGGCCGACAGGCTTGGGAATTCGGTTGATGCGGCAAGTGCCTTGTACTTGTGGAATAACGCCAGGTTCTGGCCCTGTTCGGCATAAAACTGGGTGATCTTTGGCAGGTTTTCGTTATAGACCTCACGCAGTTCCGGGCTATCCAGCACCGAATGCAGATGCGATACCTGACCCCATGCGCGTGAAAGGTGTTCATTGGCGTCATCCATCGGATCTACGAATGCAGTCCAGGTTGCCGGTGTCGCGGCGTCTACCGCTTGTGCCGTGACAGCGCGGTTTTGCGCCAGCAATGCTTCAATGGCGGGAGTGACATGTTCGGGCTTGATCTCGCTGTAGCGCGGCAGGCCGGAGAAGTCGAGCAGTGGATTCATGAGGTGTCCTGGGTTGGAATGGCCGGGGCGACGGCTTGGATGGCTTATATACTTGTGGTCATTGTGAATTATTTCCAGTCTAAAAGTTGCTTCAGATGAGTATGGAAACCTTTCAGGGCATGACCCCGAGACTGGGCGACAAGGTGTTTGTCCACGCCAGCGCCACGATCATTGGTGACGTTGTGCTCGACGACGAAGTGTCCATCTGGCCCGGCGTGGTCATACGCGGCGATGTCAACAGCATCCGGATTGGCGCGCGGTCGAATGTGCAGGATGGTTCGATCCTGCATGTCACCCACAAAAGCCGGCACAACCCTGCCGGCGCGTCTCTGCACATCGGCCGCGATGTCACAATTGGCCATGCGGTGATCCTGCATGGCTGTCGCATCGAGGACGAATGTCTGATCGGCATGGGTTCGTTGGTCATGGATAACGCGGTTCTGCAACCACGTGTGCTGCTGGGTGCGGGTAGCCTGGTGCCTGAAGGCCGGGTACTGGAAACCGGATGGTTGTATTTCGGTCGTCCCGCCGTGCAGGTGCGGCGATTGAACCTGGAGGAACTGGACTACTTCGCCTATCAGGCCGCGAACTACGCGCGGCTTGCAGCCGAGTACCGGTTGTCCACGGCCTGACCCGCACACACGCATTGCCCGCCTGCTTGCCGCCAGCCACTCGTTTGGCGGTCAACTTCCAATGCAGTGCAATGCGGATGGAGCGATTGCTGCCGTCCAGGAATCCGTTTTCGTCGCCTCGATCCGGCAGGCTGATGAATTGGCGGATCGAGGCTATTTTCAAGCCTGGACTAAAGAGATTTGCAATCGCGCCGATATGGCGGAAGTAATAGCGATTGACGGAGTAAAACATGCAAATTGCAACTGAAGTTGCCGCCGGCAAGGCGGTTTTGAATCTCACCGGCCGTTTTGACTTCCACTCCCATCGCGATTTTCGTAGCGCCTATGAAACCGCCCTCGAGGAAGCCGGCGTGCGCGAGATTGCGATCAACTTCAAGCAGGTCGATTACCTCGACAGTTCGGCACTTGGCATGCTGCTCCTGCTACGGGAGAAGTCCGAGGCGGCGGGTAAATCCGTTTCCCTGATTGGCTTGCAGGGGATGGTCAAGCAGGTTCTGGAAATTGCCAATTTCGGCAAACTGTTTTCCATACAAGCCTGAAAACATGGGTCACCAGAGCAGAAACTGAACCCATGATGTCGGGCATCATGCAAGGCAGAGAAGCAACGCATGTGACGGATGAGGCGATTGCCGCTTCGGAAAGGAATCCGGGCGAGGACCAGATTCCGTTTCGCATGAAGATATTGATCGCCGATGACACGCCGACAAACGTAAAGCAACTGGAAGTCGTGGCTGAAAAACTCGGCCACCAGGTCGTGGTCGCCCTTGATGGGGAGAGCGCGGTTCAAGCCTTCAAGACCACGGCACCCGATCTGGTATTCATGGACATCATGATGCCGGGCATGGATGGCATCAGCGCGGTAAAGATAATTCGCGGACTGCCCGCCGAAAAATGGACCCCGATCATTTTCTACTCTGCACTGGATCGGATGCAGGACATCGTCAACGGACTGGAGGCTGGCGGTGACGACTATCTCGCCAAGCCTGCCTCGACACAGTTGCTGAAGGCCAAGATCAACAGCTATGCGCGCCAGATTGCCTTGCAGTCAAAGGTTCACGGGTTCTCCAGGGAATTGAAACGCTGGCGCGAGGAATCCGAGGAGCAGACTCGTCTGGGCGCGCATGTCATGACGCGCCTTACCGATGCTTCCGGCTTGCGCGACCAGATGATTCGGTATTTCAACCTTCCGGCGGAAACTTTCAGCGGCGACCTCTTGTGTGCGGCGCGCGCGCCGGGCGATGTCCTGAATGTGTTGCTGGCCGACGCAGCCGGACACGGCCTTGCTGCCGCCCTGAGTGCGATGCCGCTGACTCAGGCCTTTTACAGCATGACGGCAAAGGGTTTCCCGCTGCCATCGATCGCCGAGGAACTGAACCGCAAACTGAAAGCGATTCTGCCGGCGGACCGCTTTGTTGCTGCCACACTGGCTTCGATCGACGTCCGCAACCAGACGGTCGAAGTATGGAACGGTGGCAATCCGGATGCGTTCTTCCTCAGCACAGAGGGGAGCGTCGCCATGCGCTGGACTTCGCGGCATCCTCCGTTGGGTATCCTGCCGGAGAAACTGTTTTCAGGCATTACGGAAACCGTGGTCTTTCAGGTTCCTGGCGATCTCGTCCTGAGTTCGGATGGTTTGACCGAAGCGGAAAACAGGGCGGGTGAATGGCTGGGTATCGATGGCGTGGTCGATCTGCTGGCGAACGTGCATGACTCGAATGAGCGTTTTCAGTATTTGCTCAATGGCGTCGATGCCCATCTGGAAGGCCAGAAGGCGCGGGATGATATTTCCTGCCTGATGGTTTCCGTGCCGATAGATCGGCGTCGCCAGTTCCGTTTTTCCACGCCAAGAATGATCAATCAGAGCCAGTTCGCCGAATGGCGCCTGGATCTCAGCTACAACGCGAACGAATTGCGCTATATCGATGTGGTGCCGGCGGCGCTGGGTCTGATTACCCAGGTGCAGGCGCTGAAAGATCACCAGGGTGCGCTCTTCCTGGTGCTATCGGAGTTGTTCAACAATGCACTTGATCATGGCTTGCTGGGGCTCGACTCGATTACCAAGAGCTGGATAGGCGGTTTTGAAATCTACCTGCAGCAGCGCTCCGAGCGACTAGCCAGGTTGTCGGAGGGGCGGATTGATCTGTCTTTCCTGCTGCATCAGGATGAATCACGCGCTGTACTGGATATCAGCGTGAACGATAGCGGGCCCGGATTCGATTTTACGAATCAGGTCGACGATGTGGATGCACTGAGCAGTACCAATCGGCAGGCCTACGGGAGAGGCATTCCTCTGGTCAAGAGTCTGTGCGAACAGATCGTGTATTCGGGAACCGGAAACAAGGCGTGGTGCCGTTATGTGGTATCCGATCTTGTGCTCGACAAGTTGGCAGAGGACGCGGACCCGAAGACGCCGGATTCCGGCATGCCGGGGGATGTTGACCTGACCCTGTTCTGATCGCTGCCTGCGGCAAGGCGGGATTTGCCCGCCAGCGCATGTGTCCTGCGAATTTCCGGCTTCTTCACCCGGAGCAGCGCCTCAAGACAGGCTATTCATTGATTTGCACGAGCAGTTCCTGAATGCGTTCGGGCCGACCGGCGCGCAGGAGTTTTCTGACCTGTGGCACCAGTTCTCCGATGTGGCTGCGCATGACCTGCTGCTTCACCGCCAGCACATGCGCCGGATGCATCGAGAAATCGGTCAGACCCATTCCCAGCAGTAGACGGGTCAGGCGCGGGTCGCCGGCCATTTCACCGCAGACCGATACGGGCTTGCCCATCTTCTGGCCGACTTTGAGCGTGTGCTCGATCAGGCTGAGTACGGCTGGATGCAGCGGATCATAAAGATGGGCGACGGCGTCATCGGTGCGGTCGATGGCCAGGGTGTACTGGATCAGGTCGTTTGTGCCGAGCGAGAGGAAGTCGAGCTTGCGCGCGAACCATTCTGCGGCCAGCGCAGCGGCCGGAACTTCGATCATGCCGCCGATGGGTGTTTCCGAATCGAATGGAATGTCTTCCACGCGCAGGCTGCCGCGCGCCGCGCCGATCAGGGTCAGGGCCTGATCGAGTTCGGTCAGGCTGGCCAGCATGGGCAACAGGATCTTGATCTTTCCGTAATGGCTGGCGCGATACAGTGCACGCACCTGGGTGATGAAGATCTGCGGTTCGGCGATGCACAGACGGATTGCGCGCAAGCCGAGCGCAGGGTTGACACTGCTGTCGTTCATCCAGCGCACCGATTTGTCGGCGCCGACATCGAGCGTGCGGATCACCACCGGCCGCCCCTGCATGCCTTCGGCCACCGCGCGATAGGCTTCGAACTGTTCCTCTTCGCCGGGCAGATCGTCGCGGTTCAGAAACAGGAATTCACTGCGGAACAGGCCGATGCCGGCGGCATTCTCTCCCAGCGCCTGGCTGACATCCGACGGCAGGTCGATGTTGGCCATCAGCGAAATCTGGATGCCGTCGAGGGTGGTTGACGGGCTGGTCTTGAGGCGGCGCAGTTTCTTCTGTTCCAGCAGCCACTGGTTCCGGCGCAGCCGGTATTCCTCCAGGATGGAGGTGTCGGGATCGACAATGACCACGCCGGCGACACCGTCGATGATCAGCCAGTCATCCTCGCGGATCAGCGCGCGGGCATTGTGCAGCGCCATTACCGAGGGCAGATTCAGGCTGCGCGCCAGAATTGCGGTGTGCGACGTGGCGCCGCCGAGGTCGGTGATGAAGCCGGCGAACGCGTGCCGCTTGAACAGCACCATGTCGGACGGAGACAGGTCATGCGCGATCAGAATGCTTTCGCCCTCGGTCACCGTCTTCAGCGGTGCATTGCCGGGATGCCCCATCAGCGACTTGAGCACCTTGTCGGCGACCTGGCGGACATCGTGGCGGCGTTCGCGCAGGTAGTCGTCCTCGATCGATTCGAACTGCGCGATCAATGCCTCGGTCTGCTGCGCCAGCGCCCATTCGGCATTGCAGCCTTCCTCGCGGATGCGCCGCTTGGGCGCCTGCGACAACATCGAATCGGACAGGATCAGGGCATGTACTTCGATGAACGCAGTCAGTTCGGTAGGCGCGCCGCCGGGGATGTGTTTCTGCAAGGCGAGCAATTCGGCATGTACGCTCTCCACCGCAGCGGTAAAACGTGCCACTTCGGCTTCGATATGCTCCGGCCGCAAAACGTAGTGCGGCGCTTCCAGACGGGCATGGGAGTAAAGCAGTGCGCGTCCGATGGCGTAGCCGCCGGATACACCAATGCCATGCAGACTGAAGGTCATTCTCCCTCCCCGAACTTGTCTTCGATCAGATCCACCAGAGCGGACATCGCTGCGGCATCGTCGTCGCCGATGGTTTCTATCCTGATGCGTGCGCCACGCGCCGCTGCCAGCATCATCACGCCCATGATGCTTTTGCCGTTGATGCGGCGACCGTTGCGGGAAAGCCAGACTTCAGCCTGAAACTGCGATGCGGTTTGCGTCAATTTTGCCGAGGCGCGTGCATGCAGGCCCAGTTTGTTGATGATTTCAATGTCTCGTTCAGCCATGGTTTCTAGCCGCAAGTCGGCTCCGATTGAATATTGATGATGCCGGCCTGGCCGCCCGACACCGCTTTCTCCACCAGTCTGGCCATGCCCTGATCGCGATAGGTCAAAGCCTTCAGCAGCATCGGCAGGTTGACGCCGGAAATCGCTTCGACGCTGTTTGACGCGATCACCTTGCAGACGGTGTTGCACGGCGTCGCGCCATAGACGTCGGTCAGCACCAGCACACCTTCGCCCTGATCGAGTTCGGCCACTTTGGCGCGCGCCCGCGCCAGCATGTCGGCGGGGTCTTCGCAGGCAGAGAGGTCCAGGTTTTCCAGCGCTTCCGGACGATTGCCGAGCACAAAGGTCGCGCATTGGATAAGGCTGTCGCCAAGATTTCCGTGGGCGACGATGAGCAGGGCGATCATGGGGAAATTTTATGGGCTGAAATTCGAATGTTGAATTCTCTTGCGGGCGGAGTTTACGCCGCTGGAATTGGACGCGCTTCGGTGCATCCTCCCGGTGCTTGTTGCTGCCCTGCATCAATCTCATATCCATTTGATAGATAAGGTCTAATTTGTTGCGGGTTGGCTCGAAAGGCAGCGAAATCGTTGCCGCTTTTTTGCGGCTTGCGAATTCGGCGTCCGCCTCGCGAGGGTAGAATCGGACGCCTCCTGCATTCGAGTTTTTTCATGTCTGTTCAGCGCATTCGCGAAATCCCCTACAACTACACCTCGTTTTCCGATCGCGAGATCATCATTCGCCTGCTGGGCGCCGAGGGTTGGCGACTGGTCGAGGAACTGCGCGGCGAACGCAAGACCGGGCGTTCCGCGCGCATGTTGTTCGAGGTGCTGGGCGACATCTGGGTGGTCACCCGCAATCCCTATCTGGAAGACGATCTGCTCGCCAATCCGGATCGCCGCGCCTTGCTGGTGCAGGCTTTGCGGCATCGCCTGGGGGAAATAGAGAAACGTCGCCAGGGCAACGAACGGGTCGGCAAGCTGCTGGTGCTGTCGAATCGCGCGGTAGATGCCTTCGAGGCGGGTTTCTCCGAGACCGAGCGCCTGCGCCGCGACATTCTGCAAAAACTGCTGCCCCATACGCGCATCGACAATATCGCCTTCGATGGCATGGCGCGTGTCTCGCATGTCACCGATGCCACCGACTGGCGCGTCGAGTACCCCTTTGTCGTGCTCAATCCGGATAGCGAACAGGAAATCCCGGCGCTGGTCGCGGGCTGCATCGAACTCGGCCTCACACTGATTCCGCGCGGCGGCGGCACCGGTTACACCGGCGGCGCGATTCCGCTGACGCGTCTGTCAGCGGTGATCAATACCGAAAAACTGGATCACATGAGCGTCATCGCGCCGCGTGTATTGCCGGGACACAGCCAGTCCACGCCGGTCATCGTCTGCGGCGCCGGCGTGGTGACGCGGCGGGTCATGCAGGCGGCGGAAGCCGAGGGTCTGGCCTTCGCGGTCGATCCGACCAGCGCCGATGCCTCCTGTATCGGCGGTAACGTCGCCATGAACGCGGGGGGCAAGAAAGCCGTGCTGTGGGGCACTGCGCTCGACAATCTGGTGTCCTGGAAAATGGTGACACCGGATGCCGACTGGCTGGAAGTCACTCGCCTCGACCATAACCTGTCGAAAATTCACGACGTGGAAACCGCGCGCTTCGAGCTGCGCCGCTTCGATGCCGATGGCAAGCCGAAGGGCGAGCCGGAAATACTGGCCATCCCCGGCCGCGCTTTCCGCAAGCAGGGTCTTGGCAAGGACGTCACCGACAAATTCCTGTCCGGCCTGCCCGGCATTCAGAAGGAAGGTTGTGATGGCCTGATCACGCAGGCGACCTTCGTGCTGCACCGCATGCCGCCGCACATTCGCACGGTCTGCATGGAGTTCTTCGGCCCGGTCGGCGACGCGGTGCCGGCGATCGTCGAAGTGAAGAAGCATATGGACACTCGCCCCGGCGGCGTCGTCATGGCCGGTCTGGAACACATGGACGCGCGCTACATCAACGCGGTTGGCTATGCCACCAAGGCCGAGCGCAGCGGGCGGCCGAACATGGTGCTGCTGGCCGATATCGCCGGTGACGATGCAGGCGCCGCCGATGCCGCCGCCGCACACATCGTCGAACTGGCCGGGATGCGTGGCGGCGAGGGTTTCATCGCGGTCAGTGCCGAGGCGCGCAAGAAATTCTGGCTCGACCGTTCGCGCACGGCGGCCATCGCCAAGCACACCAACGCGTTCAAGGTGAACGAGGACGTGGTGATTCCGCTACCGCGTCTGGGTGATTATTCAGACGGCATAGAGCGCATCAACATCGAGTTGTCGATCGGCAACAAGCTCGCCTTGCTCGATACGCTGACCGGTTTCATCAAAGGCCCCTTGCCGTTGACCGAGGACGAGGACGGCGTCGCCGATCCGGCCCTGACCGAGGCGCGAAGGGATCGAGCCATGGCGCTGTTCGGCGAGGTACGCGCTCGCTGGCAAGGCTGGCTTGACGATCTCGACGCACCGCTGCCGCCGAGTTTGTGCGACGTGCGCGAACATGCGCCGCTGGCGGAAAACAAGAGCGTGTTCCGCGCGCTGCAGGATCACAGCCTGCGCGTGTCATGGAAGCGCGAGGTGCGTGCCGAACTGAGCCAGATTTTCACCGGCCGCGAATACGAACCGGTGCTGGCCGAGTGCGATGCGATCCACAAACGCGTGCTGAAGGGCCGCGTCTTCGTCGCGCTGCACATGCATGCCGGCGACGGCAACGTGCATACCAACATTCCGGTCAATTCCGACGACTACGCGATGCTGCAATCCGCCAATCAGGCCGTGGCACGCATCATGCGTCTGGCACAGGATCTCGGCGGTGTCATCTCGGGCGAACACGGCATCGGCATTACCAAGCTGGAATTCCTGTCCGACCTGGCCTTGTCCGAGTTTGCTGCCTACAAGAAGCAGGTCGATCCGCAAGGCCATTTCAACAAGGGAAAACTGTTGGCCGGTGCCGACATGGCCAATGCCTACACGCCGTCATTCGGTCTGCTGGAACTGGAATCGCTGATCATGGAACAGTCGGAAATCGGCGCCATCGCCGATTCGATCAAGGACTGCCTGCGTTGCGGCAAGTGCAAGCCGGTATGCAATACGCATGTGCCGCGCGCCAATCTGCTCTACAGCCCGCGCAACAAGATCCTCGCCACTTCCTTGCTGATCGAGGCGTTCCTGTACGAGGAACAGACCCGGCGCGGCGTTTCGCTGAAGCACTTCGACGAGTTCGACGATGTCGCCGACCATTGCACGGTCTGCCACAAATGCGTCAATCCCTGTCCGGTCGATATCGACTTCGGTGATGTCACCGTCGCGATGCGCAATTTCCTCAACGCTGCCGGCAAAAAGAAGAAAGCGCCCGCCACCAAGCTGGCCATGGCCTTCCTCAACAGCACCGATCAGGATGCCATCCGCATCATGCGCAAGGGCGCCATCGAATGGGGCTATATCGGACAACGTGTCGGCGCCGCCGTGATGCGCACGCTGCCGGTAGTGCGCGAAGCCATGCGCAAGCCACCGGCGACGGTCGGCAAGCCGGGTCCGGTGGCGCAGGTCATCCACTTCTTCAATCGTTCGCTGCCCGGCAATTTGCCCAACAAGACCGCGCGCGCGCTGCTCGGCTTGAACGATCCGAAAGTGGTGCCGGTATTGCGTGATGCGGCCCGGATCACCGAAGAATCGGACGCGGTGTTCTATTTCCCCGGTTGCGGTTCCGAGCGCCTGTTCTCGCAAGTCGGCCTGGCGACGCTGGCCTGGCTGTACGAACTCGGCGCGCAGACCGTGCTGCCGCCGACTTACCTGTGCTGCGGCTACCCGCAAACCGCGACCGGCGACCGGCCCAAGGGCGACGCCCTCACCACCAGCAATCGCGTGCTGTTCCATCGCATCGCCAATACGCTGAACTACCTAGACATCAAGACCGTGCTGGTGTCCTGCGGCACCTGTCTGGATCAATTGATGGAATACCAGTTCGACAAGATATTCCCTGGCTGCCGGATCATGGACATCCATGAATACATGATGGAAAAGGGCGTCAAGCTGGATCAGGTCGGCGGCACCAAATACATGTACCACGATCCCTGCCACACGCCGATCAAACTGCACAATCCCATCAATACAGTGAAGACGCTGATGGGCTCGGACGTGAAACTGACCGAACGCTGCTGCGGCGAAGCCGGGACCTTCGCGGCCAGCCGACCGGACATTGCGACGCAGGTCCGCTTCCGCAAAGCCGAGGAAATCGACCGCGTCGCCACCAGCCTGCGCGGCCCGGAAACCGAAGCGGTAAAAATCCTCACCTCCTGCCCGTCCTGCCTGCAAGGCATGCTGCGCTACAGCGAAGACAGCAAGGTCGAAGCCGATTACATCGTCGTTGAGCTGGCCAAACTGAAACTGGGCGAGAACTGGCTGGCGGAGTTTGTCGCCAAGGCGAATGCGGGCGGGATTGAGAAGGTGTTGTTGTAAGGGGGATTGGATGACATTACCAAACGAACGTCCGGCGATTTACCAGGATATTCTCGACCTGCCGGAAACGCTGGTCGGTGAGATCATCAATGGGCGGCTGGTTACGCATCCAAGACTGACGGAGAAGGCTCTGATTGCAAAGGAACAATTAGGCGGCGTGCTTGCGAACCACTTTGATCACGTTGCATCCGCTCAAACCCGTATTGACGGTGAGTAACACGCTTGAGCTATTCGAGTACTGCCGCCAGTACAGCCAGCCCCAATATCTTGGCGGCTTTGCTTAGTCGCTTATCGAAACAGGCGAAAGCAACCGGTTGTTGAACACGTTGTTGCGTCAGATACGCGCTGGCCAATTGCACGCTGTCATAACCGCGCAGGGCAAAAGTGTCTGCAAACTCGCCGGCCTGTTCCACCACACGCTGGCTCACATCCACTACCAGAAAGCGCGGCCAATCCGTGCGCAGCGCCTGCCTGGCCTGCTCGAGCGCGTCCTGATCAGCAGGCACCTCACGTTCTCGGCGCGCCAGGGCGGACATGGCTTCGGCCCAGGCAATGCGGCACACGGCGACCGTTTCCGCCGTCACCACCGCTGCATGCACCGCATCGCTCCCCACCTCGTCTACATAAAGCTTGAACAGCGCGGAAGTATCCAGATACAGAATCACCCTCGATCCTCGATCACCATGTCGGAAAGTGATTTACCTTGCGGGACAAGCTTGATCCGGGCGCCCACCGGTTTGCCGCCGTGCCACTCGGCTTCGCCGGATGCCAACATGGCCGATAGTTCATGGCTGGCGGCATCGGTTATGCCCAGCACACGTACGACCGGGAGTTTGTGAGAGGTGACAACCAGATCCTCGCCATTTTGAGCACGCGCCAAATAACTGGAGAGATGGCTTTTGAATTCACGAACGGAGACTTCCATGTCGGGATCCCGAGTTGTTTGATAGGGATGAGTGTAGTCACGGGTTATGGGTTTATCAATGAATAGGTGACTACAAAAGCAAACGGCGACCGAAGTCGCCGTTATTTACACTGCCGGAAAGGACGCTCAGGCTTTGCGACGGCGGGCGAAGCCCAGGCCGGCAAGGCCGAGGCCGAGGAGGCCCAGGGTGGCGGGTTCTGGGATTGCTGAACCTGACGCCAAGCGGGCATTATCCAATTGAAAAACTTCGGCAAAAGACCCCGGGTTGTCTTCCAGACCAAACGTGATTGCCGAGAACCCGGCGCTGTCGACTACGCCGAGGAATCCCGTTCCAGGAACAGTGAGATAGTCGCTGAATTTGATTGTGGTCCCGTTGATCAACATGGTGAGCAGATCGCCGGAGGTGGTGCTCGCCCAATTCCCCGCGAAACCGACCAAGGGAGAATCGAAGTCGAGGGACATCGCAGTGGCATCGTCGCAACCCGGATCTCCATCGCAAAGGCGACCCTGGTATTCCCGCGACCCGTTAACGGAGCCTCCGTCAACGATAGTAGTGAAAGAACCCGCTTTGTTGATTGTGATGTTGAACAGACCGATATCCGTGGTCCCCGCCGCCAAATTGCCTAGAGGGGAGGACGCGAAGTTCTCGGTGCTTACCGTTGCCGCGCCGAGTGCGGCGAGCCAGCCGGCTTCTGTCGTGTAAACGATCGGAGCGGCCTGCGCGGTTCCGGCGGTTGCCGAGAGAAGCAGGCAGGCGAGTGAGACTAGAGTCCGTTTCATGATGTATTTCCCTGGTTGGTTAAAGGTATTTGTCATAAGCATGATTCATGCCACATTGTTTAATTCCTTATAATTCAATGCCTTGCCTTGCCTTGCCTTGCCTTGCCTTGCCTTGCCTTGCCTTTCCTTGCTGAAGTGTAAAAAATTTCGACAGAAACCGGCGCGGCCATGCTGGTTTTCCGCCTGCATTTGCTGCCCAAACACGGATTGTTCGGTCAGGTGAATTCAAGGCACGCTTTTCGGCATCATTGTTTTGTCCGGTGATGCGTTTTCTGGCGAGAATCCGGGGCGGATTTGATATCAACATTCAGCGAGGCGTCGCATGCATCACGAAGTCCCTGTAATCCAGGATAAATCGGAGTTTCCGGAGATTCCGGCCACGACACGCATGGCGATCGTGATCCCTACCTTCCGCTGGACGCCTATGGCGAGATCAGTGATCGGCTCGATGATCGGCGTTGCCAACGAGGAAATCTGTGTCCTGATTGCCGACAACAGCGAAAACGCCGACAAGCGTGCGTTCCTGGAAAAAATACGCGCCATCAATCCGCATATCCTCGCGGTGGCGCACGCGAAAAACATCGGCGCGCAGAACAATTTCCACTATTTGTACGATTGGTCGCGGCACATCGAATTTCTCGCGCAGACCGCCGATGACGACTGGGTCTCGCCAACCTATTTTTCCGATGCCTACCGGCTGCTGCTCGACAACCCCGGCATCGCCTGCGCCGAAGTCGGCTCGACGCTGGTCGATATGGGCGACCACAAGCTGATCAACGCCAGCCAGCCAAACATGCGCGGTAAAACCCCGCTCGAGCGGATGCGGAAGTGGAATGGCGTCACCGCCCGGGTCACCATGTACAACGTGTCCCGTCGTGCCACGCTTGATGCTGCCGTGCAATTCCTGCGCGAATCGCCGCTGCCCGGCATGACCCTGGTCGAGGATCTGTGGGAATTGAATCGGCTGGCACTGGGAGAATTTGTCGTCCAGCCGGGGGACGGTTGCCTGGTGCATTACCCCGAATACGGCTCCATTCTGGGCGACCGATCCGGCCGTTTCTACAACCTGCTTTGCCGCGATGTCGGACTGGCCCGGCCCGCGCTGTATTTCATGGGTCTCAGTTCGGCGGTTCAATGTGCGATTTTTCTGCTCGGCAACCTGTCTCCGATTACTGATCCGCTGCAGCGGCGTGTTTGCGCACGGCATGTCTTCGAGCACATTTTCAAGAGCAGCTTCCTGCCCGCATTGGCGGAGGGCATCAACAAGCCCGAGGTGCTGCGATTCCTGGAAAGAAATCCGCGCGCGCTGGACGGCATCAAGCAATTCTGCACGCCGCCGTTCTCGCATAAACCCAGGTTCAATCGAGCGTTGTTCGACTGGTTCATCAGCCTCATTCGGCTGTTTGAAACGGACGCTGCCAGGTCTGCGCCGAGTCTTTCCGAGCGATTCGAACAGTTTGCCGCTGCGCGCGAATGGGATCGCGAGGATGCGCCGATGGATCAGGCCGAGCGGGATGCGGCGCTGGTGCTCGAACTGGCCGATGGAGAAGCTCAGGACAGCGCCGACTCCAGCGACCAGTCGGGCGGCGCGGATAGTGCGCCGCCCGACTTTTACCAGCTCTGGCAACTCGGCCATTCCTACATGAAACGCGATGCGCTCTGGATCGCGGAACGCATGGAACAACTTCCGGGTATTGCTCGGTTTCATCTCGCCATCATCGTGCCGGAGGGGGGCGAGGATGCGCTATCGAACAATATCCGCGCCCTTGGTCACCAGTTTTATCGGCATTGGCAACTGACTCTCGTCTCGGCCGGGTCGGCGCCAGCCGCGTTGGCCGGCGCTGATTCGATCGACTGGATTCAGACGCCTTGCGAACTGCATCTGGCCGCAGTCAATCGTGTATTGCTGGAAAGCAGCGCCGACTGGGTCGGCCTCTGGGAAGCGGGCGACAAACTGGCGCCGCATGCATTGTTCGGTTACGCCGACAAGGCTGCGCGGCATCCGGAATTGCAGGTGCTGTACAGCGATGAAGATCAGGTCGAAGTCGATGACACGCATTTTTCGCCCTTTTTCAAGACCGATTTCAATCTCGAAATGCTGCGTGCCGCACCCTTCACGGTGGGAGGGTTGCTGCTGCTGAAACAGGGTTTTTTCGCTGAACTGGGCGGCTTCGACGCAGACATGGAGGGGGTCGAATATTTCGATCTGACGCTGCGCGCCTGGGAAAGGATCGGCCATGCCGGTTTCGGCCATCTCGCCGACGTGCTTTATCACCGCCACGCCCAGGGCGGCCACAGTCGGCGCACGGCCGAGGAAACTGCGGAAGTGCATCGGCGCGCATTGCTCGCACATCTGGCGCGTTCCGGCCTGGTCGCCGACATCGAGGATGGCTTGCTGCCCGGCGCCTGCCATGTCCGCTATGCGGTAGCGGGTGAACCGCTGGTTTCCATCCTGATCCCGACGCGGAATCAGGCCGAGTTGCTGAAGCGCTGTCTGACCTCGCTGATCGAAGGCACCGGCTATGCCAATTGCGAAATCCTGGTGCTCGACACCGGCAGCAATGAGGCGGATGCGGCGGCCTATCTGGACGAGTTGAAAGCGTTGAACTCAACGCGCCTGCGTGTACTCGATTGCGCCGGCGCCGGTAGCGCCAATGCCGCGCACAACCTCGCTGCGCGTGCCGCAACCGGAGACTATCTGGTGTTGCTAGACAGCGCTTGCGCCGTGCTGCACGAAACCTGGCTGGAAGAAATGCTCGGCATCGCCGGGCAGCCCGATGTGGGGGCGGTCGGCGCCAAGTTGTTCGGGCCGGATGGACGGATTCGGCATGCCGGCCTTGTTCTGGGCATCAATGATGCCCCGGCCGACCGCGCCTTCTTCGAGCGAGCCGCCGACGAAGCGGGCTATTTCGGTCGCGCCAGGCTGACGCAGGAACTCTCGGCGGTCAGCGCCGAATGCATGCTGGTGAAACGCGCGTTGTATCTGGACGCAGGCGGCATGGATGAAACGCGTTTCCAGGCCGCCTACGGCGACGTCGATTTCTGCCTGCGTCTGCGCCAGCACGGCTTCCGCATAGTTTTTACGCCGCATGCACATCTGCTGCATGACACGGCCCGGAGTGAAAGCGACGGAACCAATGCGACCGAGACGAAAGCCGTGCGTCGGCGGGTGGAGCAGGATTTTTACGACACCTGGCGCCGGCAAGTGGCGTTTGATCCGGCCTATAACCGCAACCTTTCCAGTCATGGCAGGGATTTTCTGATCGAAATCGCTCCGGCTCTGGCCTGGGATCCGGAATGGCGTCCGCGCCCGCGCGTGCTGGCACATCCGGCCGACCGCTTCGGTTGCGGCGAATATCGCGTCATCGCGCCGATGCGCGCGCTCAACGACGATGGCCGCATCATGGGCTGGGAAACCGGCAATTACCTGTCGCCGGCCGAGTTGTTCCGCATGGAACCCGACACCATCCTGCTGCAGCGTCAGGTGGACCCGAGCCAGCTCGAATTGATGGAACGCTACATCCGCCACAGCAAGGCGTTCCGGGTCTACGAGATCGACGATCTGATCACCAATATCCCGATCCGCAGCATCCGCAAACAGCATTTCGTCGAGCAGAAGGATTTGCACAAACGATTCCGCAAGGGTATTTCAATGTGCGACCGCTTCATCGTTTCCACCGACTTCCTCGCCGATGCCTACAAGGGCTATATCAACGACATCCGCGTGGTACCGAATTACATTGAACGCGCGCGCTGGGGCGGCCTGGAACCCGCGCGGTTGCGCCTGGCCAAGCCTCGTGTCGGCTGGGCCGGCAGCATTACCCACGATGGCGATCTGGCGGTGATCGTCGATGTGGTCAAGGCCACATCGAAGGAAGTCGACTGGGTGTTCCTGGGCATGTGTCCGGAGGAAATCCGGCCTTATGTCGCCGAATTTCAGCATGGCGTCAATCTGGAGGAATACCCCGCCAAGCTGTCTAGCCTCGATCTCGACCTGGCGGTGGCGCCACTGGAAGATGTGCCATTCAACCACGGCAAGAGCCATCTGCGTCTACTGGAATATGGTGTGCTGGGCTACCCGGTGATTTGCACGGACATCACGCCGTATCGCGGCGATTACCCGGTGACGCGGGTAGCGAATCGCTTCAAGGACTGGGTCGAGGCCATCCGCGAGCATGTCGCCGATCGTGATGAACTAGATCGACGCGGCGATGCCTTGCGTGACTACATCAACGCCAAATGGATGCTGGAAGACAATCTCGACGTATGGAACCGGGCCTGGCTGCCCTAGCAGCCTGTCGGATTTTGGAATCGTCGGCTGCAAGTCGGCCGCGCCGGCCCATTCTTCACCGGCTTCTTGCCCCATAGAGTGACTATGCGGCGGCGAATCCGTCAAAGAATGCGCTCGCCGGGGCCGATTTTCGCTATCAACGACCAAAGTCCGACAGGCTGCTAGCCCGGAAATGAAAACCGCCGGTCAAGCCGGCGGTCGGGAATAGCGGCAGACTGGGGCTGCGTTATTCGATCTTGGCGCTGGCGCGCAATTCCTGCGCGTACTTGCGCAGTTGCTGCTGGAGAAGCTGATTGGCGATGCGGCCTTTCAGCTTGTCGTAGGCCGGGATATCGAGCTTGCGGGTTTCATCCAGGCGGATGACATGCCAGCCGAACTTGGTCTGGACCGGAGTCTTGCTGAACTCACCCTTCTTCAGCTTGACCATGGCGCTGGAAAACTCGGGTACCAGATTGGCGGGCAGGGTCCAGCCCAGATCGCCGCCATTGCCGGCGGAACTGTCCTTGGACTGCTTCTTGGCCAGATCTTCGAACTTCGCTTTCTTGCCGCTCAGTTTGGCGATGATGTCTTTGGCTTCCTTCTCGCTGCCGACCAGAATGTGGCGCGGGTGGTATTCGGTGTCGCCCGCCTTGGCTTTGGCGTTTTCGTATTCGGCCTTGATTGCTTCTTCGCTGACCGGGTTGGTGCGGACAAAGTTTTCGACCAGCGCCTGGCTCAGAGTTTCCTTGTGCTGAAAATCCATGGCTGCGGCCACGGTCGGATCCTTGTCGAGACCCTTGCGCAGCGCTTCCTGCGACAGTACTTCGGCTGTGATGACAGCATCACGGATCGATTCCTCGCTCAGGGCTTCGGGCGAGCCGCCGCGATCCATCCGGCTTTGGCGCACGAATACGGCAAAGACTTGCGGCAAGGCGACGCCATTGACTACGGCCAAAGGCTTGGCGGGTTCGGCGGCTTTCGCATCGGGCGCGGCTGCGGCGGGAGCGGCAGCGGGCGCGGCGGCATCAGCGGCGGTTGCGAATTGAGCGGGCAGAAGCAGGCTGGCGGCGAGCGCTGCGAACAGAAGTTTCTGTTTCATTTCATTTCCAGGTTGGTTGCAGGGACAAAAATAGTGCAAGTGTATCAATGTCAAGTTCCCGCTATGAGGAAAAAAATTCGTCGGGAGATTTGGCGTTGATCGACAAGGCATGCACGCGGGTGGTCATCAGATCGCCCAGCGCCTGATAAATGGCGCGATGGCGAGCGACGATGTTCTGGCCGTTGAAGGCGTCGGATACGATCGTGAGCTGGTAATGCCCGCCGCCGGAGCGTGCGCCGGCATGACCGGCGTGCAGCGCGGAATCGTCAATGATTTCGATATGGCTCGGCGCCAGCACAGCCAGCCGCGACTCGATTTCCGCGATGGTTTCGGTCATGGCAACACCTTCTTGAATGGTTTGACGCTGACCTGGGCGTAAACCCCGGCGGCGACATAGGGGTCAGCTTCGGCCCAGGCCCGTGCCGCTTCCAGGTTGTCGAAGGCGGCGACGATCAGGCTGCCGCTGAAGCCGGCCGGACCGGGGTCGGGGCTGTCGATGGCGGGGAATGGACCTGCCAGCAGCAAACGGCCTTCATCGCGCAGTTGATTAAGTCGGGCCAGATGCGCCGGACGTGCGGCAAGCCGCTTGTCCAGGCTGTCCGGCACATCCTCGCCGGTGATGGCGTAAAACAGATTCATGGTTCTTCCTTGATATGGCGCGATAGATAGATGGTCTGGCCGATGATGAACAAAATCATCAGCCCGAGCGAACCGAACATCTTGAAATTGACCCAGGCGTCGGTCGAGTAGTTCATCGCCACCCAGAGGTTGGCAATGCCCATCAGCGTGAAGAATGCCGCCCAGGCCAGATTCAGGCGAGCCCAGATTGGATCGGGCAGAGTCACGTTCTTTTCCATCATCAGGCGAATCAGATTGCGCTCGAACAGCATCGGCGCCAGACCCAGCGAAAGGGCGAACAACCAGTACAGGACGGTCGGCTTCCACTTGATGAAGGTCTCGTCGTGCAGAAAAAGGGTCGCGCCGCCAAAAACCACGATCAACGCCAGCGACACCCAGAGCATGGTGTCCACCTTGCGGTGTTTCACCCAGACCCAGGCGATCTGCAGGAAGGTTGCCACGATCGCCACGACCGTGGCGAGAAACACGCCGGGCTTGGCGCCGCTATCGAGAATGATGCCCAGCGCGGCAAGCCAGCTGGTGGCGTTCTCAGGGTGTGAAGCGCCGTACTGATAGGCGGCGAAAAACAGGATGATGGGGAAGAGATCGAAAAGGATTTTCACTGAGGCGCCGTGGCAAACGGCCTCCGGAAGGGAAGGGCGGCGGGCATTTTGCTATGATTCCCGGCCTGGGCTCAACCTGGGCGCCTTGATGTCGGCAATAACTCCGCTTTATCCACTTCCCGGGCGAACCTATTTCAATGACCATTTACGACCTCCATTGCCACTCAACCGCTTCAGATGGCTTGCTCTCGCCGCGCGATCTGGTGCTGCGCGCCAGCGAAAAAGGCGTCGAGGTGCTGGCATTGACCGATCACGACGAGTTGAGCGGCCAGGCCGAGGCGGGGGAGGCGGCGGCTGAATCCGGGCTGCGCCTGATCAACGGCGTGGAAATCTCGGTGACCTGGGGCAATGTGACCTTGCATATCGTCGGGCTGAATGTCGATCCGCTTGATCCGGTATTGCTGCATGGCCTGACGCGCAATCGCGGCGGCCGCACCGAGCGCGCGCGGCGCATTGGCGAAGAGTTGGCGCGCATGGGCATCGCGGGGGCGTTTGAAGGCGCCAGCGCGCTGGCGGAAAACAAGGAGTTGATCAGCCGCACGCATTTCGCCCGCTTTCTGATCGAACGCGGTATCGCCAGAAACATGAAGAGCGTATTCAAGAAGTTTTTGATCAAGGGCAAGCCGGGCTATGTCTCGCATGAATGGGCCAGCCTGGAAGATGCCGTGAACTGGATACATGCCGCCGGTGGCGTCGCCGTTCTGGCGCATCCCGGCCGCTATCAGATCGGCAGTGAAAAGATGCGCCTGCTGCTGAGCGAGTTCAAACACCTGGGCGGCGTCGGCATCGAAGTCGTGACCGGCAGCCATACGCCGGATCAGGTGCCGGTGTATGCAGATCTGGCGGTGGAATTCGATCTGATGGCCTCGATCGGCTCCGATTTTCACGCCCCCGGCGAAGGCGGCCGCGAACTGGGACGCCTGACCGCCTTGCCCGAGCGTTGCCGGCCGATCTGGCAAGCCTGGAATTGAACCTGAAACAGCATGAGCCAACATTTCCATCTGCACCCCGATAACCCGCAGCCGCGCCTGATTCGCGAGGCGGTGAAATTGCTGCGTTCCGGCGGCGTCATGGTCTACCCGACCGATTCCTGCTACGCCATCGGCTGCATGATTGGCAACAAGGATGGCATGGAGCGCATCCGCGCGTTGCGCGGTGTCGATGACAAACATCTGTTCACGCTGATCTGCCGTGATCTGTCCGAAATCGCCCGTTTCGCCATGGTCGATAACAAGCAGTACCGCATGCTCAAGTCGGCGACGCCGGGTGGTTATACCTTCATTCTCGAAGCCACCAAGGAAGTGCCGCGCCGTTTGCAGCACCCGAAGCGCAGCACCATCGGCCTGCGCGTGCCGGAACATGTCGTGGTGGCTTCCCTGCTGGCCGAACTGGATGAGCCGATCCTGTCGATGACGCTGCAATTGCCCGATGACGAATACCCGCTCAACGACCCGGAAGAAATCCTGGATCGCATCGGCAATCGCATCGACATCATGCTCGACAGCGGTTTCTGCGGCATCGAATCGACCACCGTGGTCGATCTGACCGGCTCCGTCCCCGAATTGATCCGGCGCGGCACCGGCGACGTGCGGCGGCTTGGCTTCGAATAACAACAACCAACAATAAAGAGCAGAAATTGGAACTCAACCTGATACAGAAAATCTCCGTGTTCGCGCTGCCGGTGATTTTCGCCATCACCCTGCATGAAGCCGCGCACGGCTACGCGGCCTTGCGCTTTGGCGACCGGACCGCGCAAATGCTCGGCCGCATCACGCTGAATCCGATACGGCATTTCGATCTGATGGGCACATTGATCGTGCCGTTGACCATCCTGATCATTTCGAAACTGACCGGCGGCGCCGGCATCCTGTTCGGCTGGGCGAAGCCGGTGCCAGTCAATTTCAACAATCTGCGCAACCCGAAGCAGGACATGCTCTGGGTCGCCGCCGCCGGGCCCGGCGCCAATCTGCTGATGGCGCTGATCTGGGCCGGCCTGATCAAGGTCGCGCTGGCCATGCCGGACAGCGGTTTCGCCATGCCGCTGGCGTTGATGGGCGCGGCCGGCATCTTCATCAACGCCGTGCTGATGGCGCTCAACCTGATTCCGCTGCCGCCGCTCGATGGCGGCCGCATCGCGGTCAGCCTGCTGCCCGCGCGCATGGCCTATCCCCTGGCGCGGATCGAACCCTACGGCATCTTCATCCTGCTCGGACTGATGTTCATGGGACTGCTCGGCGTCTTCATGTGGCCGCTGATCCAGGCCCTGATCCAGCTCGCCGCCTTTGTTTTCGGCATCAAGCCGGTCGAACTTCTCGCCCTCATCCAAATCGTTTTGAACTGACGGAATCTCCCATGTACGCAGATCGCGTTCTCTCCGGCATGCGCCCCACCGGCAGCCTGCACCTCGGCCACTACCATGGCGTCCTGAAAAACTGGATCAGGCTGCAACACGAATACGAATGCCTGTTCTTCGTCGCCGACTGGCACGCACTGACCACGCATTACGACAACCCGCTCGGCATCGAGCAGGCAACCTGGGAAATGGTCATCGACTGGCTCGCTGCCGGCGTCGATCCGTCCAAGGCCACGCTGTTCATCCAGTCGCAGGTCATCGAACATGCCGAACTGCATTTGCTGCTGTCGATGATGACGCCGCTGGGCTGGCTGGAACGCGTGCCGACCTACAAGGACCAGCAGGAAAAACTGACCGAAAAGGATCTTTCCACCTACGGCTTTCTCGGCTATCCATTGCTGCAAAGCGCCGACATCCTGATCTACCGTGCCAACCAGGTGCCGGTGGGCGAGGACCAGGTGCCGCATATCGAGTTCTCGCGCGAGATCGCGCGCCGCTTCAACCATCTTTACGGCAAGGAACTCGGCTACGAAGAGAAGGCCGAGGCGGCGGTGAAGAAGCTGGGCGGCAAGAAGGCCAAGCTGTACCAGGAACTGCGCACCCGCTACCAGCAGGAAGGCGACGACGAAGCGCTGGAATCGGCGCGCGCGTTGCTGGGCGAAACCCAGAACCTGTCGCTGGGCGACAAGGAACGCCTGTACGGTTACCTCGAAGGCGGCGGCAAGATGATCCTGACCGAACCACAGGCCCTGCTCACCGAAGCGTCAAGAATGCCCGGCCTGGACGGACAGAAAATGTCCAAGTCCTACAACAACACCATTTCCATGCGTGAAGCGCCGGATGCAGTATCGAAAAAGATCCGCACCATGCCGACCGATCCCGCGCGGGTACGTCGCACCGACGCCGGCTCGCCGGACAAATGCCCGGTCTGGCAACTGCATCAGGTCTACAGCGGCGACGACGTGAAGAACTGGGTGGTGCAGGGTTGCATCAGCGCCGGCATCGGCTGCATCGAATGCAAGCAGCCGGTGATCGACGCCGTGCTGAAGGAACTCGCGCCGATCCAGGAACGCGCGCGCGCGTACACCGAAGAACCGGATACGGTGAAAAACATCATCGCCGACGGCAACGAGAAAGCGCGTGACCTCGCGCGCGAAACCATGCGCGATGTGCGCGAGGCGATGGGACTGCACTACGCCTGAGTCGGCGCAGCCTGGATCGAACCTTGGGTTTCGGGATTGCCCCCGGAACCGAAGCTGCAACAGATTGGAGCCAAGGGAACCCTGATCGCACCTGCCCAGACTGCCTTGATCGCCGGCCGCCGCTTTATAGCGAACGATCTTGTGGCAGCTCGGCGGGGCGCCGAGTATCATCAATTCAAAGCGGTGCATTTCATGGCCATCCTATGCAGCATGTACGCGCTTTTGCTGACTTTGCACCAACCATGACCGATCCTGCTGTCCCAGCTCCCAGCCTCAATGGCCATCCACCCTGGTCACAGTCACTTCGTATCCTGGTGGTGGATGACGACGATTCAACGCAAGAACTGTTGAAATCGCTGCTCGAACTGCATGGCCACACGGTTGATCTGGCGGCAAACGGACAAGCCGCAGTCGACCTGTGCGAAAAGCAGTTGCCTGAACTGATTCTGATGGACGTCACCATGCCGGTGATGGATGGCATCGAGGCCTGTAACCTGTTGCGGCAACGTTATGGCGTCGGGTTGCCGATCATCATGGTGACCGCGATGAATGATCAGGAATCAATCGACCAGTCGTTCGCTGCAGGCGCTTCCGATTACATCAACAAGCCGCTGAACCTTGGCGTGCTGGTTCAGCGCATCCGTTTCGTGATGCAGGCTGCCTGGAACCTGGTGCAACTGCAGAACGCCCGGCTGGAGCTTGAGCAGCACCGTCATCACCTGGAAGAACTGGTGGCGGAACGCACGGCTCAACTGGAGGCGGCGAGCAAGGCCAAGAGCACCTTTCTGGCCAACATGAGTCATGAAATCCGCACCCCGATGAACGCCATCATGGGCTTGACCTATGTGCTGCGCAGTTCTCCGCTGTCCGAAGCGCAGACCGGCTGGCTGGACAAGATTGCCGCTGCGGCGCAGCACTTGATGGGCATCATCAATGACGTGCTGGATATCTCCAAGATCGAAGCCGGCAAGATGCACCTCGATATCACCGATTTTCAGCTCGATCAGGCCATCGGCAATGCGCTTGACCTGATTGCCGACAAGGCGCGCAGCAAGGGCTTGCATTGTGTTCGGGCAGTGGATGCTCGAATCCCGCAATTGCTCTATGGCGATGCGCAGCGTCTGGGTCAGGTGTTACTCAATTTCCTGAGCAATGCGGTCAAGTTCACCGAGCAGGGTTCGATTACGCTCTCCGCCACGCTGTTGAATCAGCAGGGCAATTCGATACGGGTGCGGCTTCAGGTGCAGGACACCGGCATCGGCATCCAGCCTGAGCAGCAATCCAGGCTGTTCCAGGCGTTCGAGCAGGCCGATGTGTCGACGACGCGAAAATATGGCGGCACCGGCCTCGGCTTGGTGATCAGCAAGCATCTGATCAAGATGATGGGCGGCGAGATCGGCCTGGAGAGTCGTCCCGGAGAGGGCAGCCGGTTCTGGTGCGATGTTCCCTTTGAGGTGGGCACGACCCTGGCGACCCATGCGACAGACCGCGGCGAAGACGGCGTGTCTGCACTGCACAGGCTGCGCACCCAGCACCGGAATGCCCGCGTGTTGCTGGTGGAAGACAACCCGATCAACCAGGAAATCGCTGCCATGTTGTTGCGCGACGCCGGTTTGCAGATCGAGCTGGCGGAAAATGGTTTGCTGGCGTTGAACCGAATGCGTGAGCAGAAGTTCGATCTGGTTTTGATGGATGTCCAGATGCCGGTGATGGATGGCCTGGTTGCCACGCGCCTGATCCGGGAACTGCCCGGTCATCAGAACATCCCGATCCTGGCCTTGACCGCCAACGTGTTTGCCGACGATCTGCAGGCCTGTACCGCTGCCGGCATGAACGGCCATATTGCCAAGCCGGTCGATCCGGACAAGCTCTATGCGACATTGATCAAATGGCTGCCGAAAACCCGGATCGGGGATCTCTTGCCCGACACTGCGCCACTCCCGGTGCAACAGGATGCAGTCGGCGCGCTGTCCTCGATCCCGGGGCTTGATCCGGTCGCCGGCCTGAAAAACATCCTTGGCAATCTGCCCAGATATCAACGTCTGTTGGTGCTCTATGGCAATACCCATCAGGGCGATCTGGAGAGAGTGCGCACGCTGCTGCAACAGGGCGAGCGTGAAACGGCCCGCCGGATCGTGCACAGCATGAAAGGTGCATCCGGCTCGGTTGGCGCCTACGCTGTGCATCGGCTTGCAACCGAGCTGGATTTGCTGTTGCGCGGCGAGGCGCCTGTTGCCGAAGCCCTTGCTTTGGCGGCGCGACTTGAATCGGCGCATGAAACCCTGGTCAAGGCGATTCAGGCTGTGAATCCGGCGTCCGTGCTTGTCCAGCATCAGGCGCCATCCCTGACCGGCATCTGATTCAATCCGGAAAACCCCAGCCGGGTTGCCGGATGTCGCAGCACCACTTCATAGCGCATGGCGAAGGCAGCATCGTCGATGGTGAAGACAAGCTTGGGTTTGTTGACTCGGATGTCGTGCTTGAACCTTGAAACAGCAGTGGACCGCTCCTTATCCCTTGTGAGGCCTCATGCTGTCTGATGTTTTGCACTTCGATGTCGCTCACCATTTGGGTGAGCCCGCTACCCGCCCGCTGTCGGGGTGGAGAAACCGTCTGGCGACGAGGATGATGTTCTCGGCGTACGTTGAAGTAGAGACTCCCCTTGGCGGTACGAGGGATGCCATCAGGCAAGCGAGTTGGCGTCTGGTGCTGGCAGTGTTCCTGGCTTGAGTTCCTGGCAGGGGGATGGAGGGGCGGGTTTCAAGCCGCGGTTACTGACTCGGCCGATATCGGCAGTGTGATCCGCAATCGCACCCCCTGCTCAAGATTGCTGGCGGCCAGGAGGCCGTGCATGTTGTTCTCGATGATCATCTTGGTCATGTACAGGCCGATGCCGGTGCCTTTGCCTTCTTCCTTGGTGGTGAAGTACGGTTCGTAGATCTTGTGCATGATGCTTTCGTCGATGCCGACGCCGTTATCCTCGACATCGATACACACCTGCTTACCCACGGTTTTTGCGTGAATAAGGATTCGGGGCTGCGGCTGGTTGATAGCCAGCACCGCGTCGCGCGCGTTGCCCAGCAGGTTCAGGATGACCTGAGAAAACTCACCGGGTACGCCATCCAGATGGATATCCGCCGGACAGTCGATATCGAGCTGAATGTTGTGGTTCTTCAGCATGCCTTCGAGGATGTCGGCAGCAGCTTGAATCGCGTGAGCCAGGTCGAAGGTTTCCGCCTGCTTGCTGGGCTTGAAGAAGTTGCGGAACTCATCAATGGTCTGCGACATGCGCAGGATCAATTGTTGCGCCTTGTCCTGCATGACTTGCATCGACGTCTCGCTGAGCTGTCCCACGCGGTACTGCATCTGGATGTTCTGCAACACCAGGCTCAGCGCGTTGAGCGGTTGCCGCCACTGGTGTGCAATGGCGCCGATCATCTCGCCCATCGCCGCCAGACGCGACTGATGGATCAGCAGTTGTTCCTGTTCTTTCCGTTTCGAGATTTCGTCGCGCACGCGCTGGTCCAGCGTGCGGTTCAGTTCATCCAGTTCCTGGGTGCGTTCCGTCACCTTGATTTCCAGGTCCAGGTTGACGTTTTCCAGTTGCCGCCGGTTTTCCGCCAGCGCTTGCACCATCTGATTGAAACTGCGTGACAGATCGCCGATCTCGTCATTGCGGTCGATCTTGACGTGGGTATCCAGTTCGCCGCTGGCGACGCGGGATGCCGCCAGGCTGATGGTGGCGATCGGGCGGGTCAGCCAGAGCGCGAAAAAGTAGCCGATCGGCAGAATCGCCAGCAAGGTAAACAGCGAGATGTAGGTGATCTGCCGATACATCTCGTTGATGTTCGCTTCGTAGTCACTGGTATCGAAGTCAATTTGCATCACCCCCCAACTGACGCCGCTGAAGCGGATCGGGGTGATGTAACGGTAGCGCGCGCCGCCTTCCGGCGCATCGACGATGCCATACGATTCAACGTCGTAATCCGCCGGTTTGATCGGCGCCTTGGCGGCCGGCAGCATTTCCCAGCCGCTGGTCGCAATGCTCAGCGCTGATCCTCGGCGTGGCACGATCAGCACCGACTGGATGCTTTTGTTGTTTTGCAGAACCTGCAGGTTGTGCTCGACGACAAAGCCGAAATCATCGGTCAGCATGGCATCCGAACTGGCCTGGATGATCGAGCGCGATACCGTGGTGGCTTGCGAATAGAGCACCTTGAGCAGCGAGTCGCGCTGCAACGGAATGATCAGCAGGCCATACAGGATGGTCATTGCCAGCAGCAGGCTGCCGAATACGCCGAACACCCTGATGAACATGCGATTGGCCGGCAGCAGCCGGACGGATAGCCAGGGGGAAGTCATTTTTTCCTCGCTTTGCGATTGGACCATGCCTGATGTTCGCGATACAGATCCCAGTACGGTTTCAGTTCCTGGACGTCGACCCGGTCCATGAAGTCGGTCTTGAACAATTCCAGAAGCTGCTTGCCGCGCACGGTGGTGGTCGCCTGCATGGCCGATTTCACTATCCGGTCACGCAGCGCCTTGTCGGTCCTGGCCGACATCAGTCCGTATGAAAGCGACGATACCTTCCATTCCTCAAGGATGCGCAAGCTCTGCCGAATCTGCGGATTCAATTCATTCGCGGCGTGCAGGGCGCTGATGCTGACCAGCGCGGCATCGGCCTGGCCGAAAAAGACCTTGTGGATGGTCTGGCTGTTGCGCTTTTCCTCATTTACCTGGAACAGGTCGGTACATGCCACGCCAGTGTGCTGCCGGCACTGGTTTTCCAGAAACACCGAGGAAAGGCGGTCGTTGGACAGATGCAGCACTTTCTTGCCGCGCAGATCGCCGAACTGCCGGATGCCGTCACTGGCACGCACGATCAACGCCAGGCCTTCGCCGGTGCCGTGATGCTTGCCGACAAAGCCCGGCGCCAGTTCTTCCGGAGTGAAAGTTTCGGCAATCTCCATGCCCGGGGCCACGATCAGATTGATCTTGCCGCCCATGCTGTCGCGATACAGCGCGGCCATATCGGTGTAGGTGTAGGCGGTGGCGGCGATGCCATGCGCCTTGCCGACTTCGTCCGCCCAAAGCTGCAGGGTGATATGGACATCGGCCAGATTGGCGTCGCGAATGCCAGGCAGGTAGAAGCCCATGTTCAGGATATCGGCAGCACGGCTGGCCGGCGCACAGAGCCCAATCAACAAGGCGAGGAGGGCGATTGCCGGTTTCATCTGTGTCGCTCCTTCCGCTCGACGCGCGTCTTCAGTTCACGGTATTCCCGGTCCATTTGCTGGAAGAGTTTCAACTCGGACGGGTCCGCGATCACCAGATGATCCATCTTGAACAAGTCAAGCAGCTGCCGCCCGCGTGGATAGGTATGCATGGTAGGGATCATGCGCAGGGTGCGGCGGCGAAACTCCTTGTCCACCTTGGCGCTGAAAAAGGCGTAGTACATGCCGCTCAGCGGCAGTTCACTGACCACTTGCCCCGCCTTGTCGTCCAGTTGCGGATTCATCTCCCGGGCCAGTTCATAGCCATAACGGGGTACCAGAGCCAGCTCGGCATTGCCGAAGAACAGCCGCATCGCCGCCTGGCTGCTGGTGGCCACCTTCTGGACATCGGTGAATACCTGGGCGCAGGGGTGCGCGTAGTCGCGCAGGCAGAGTGTTTCGAGAAAGAGCTCGGCAGTGGCGTCGTTATTCAGCATCGCGACTCGTTTTCCGAGCAGATTGCCGGCATCCTTCACCTGCTTGCCGGTACGCAGTTCCAGATTCCAACTACCCTGCATGATTACCGAATAGCCTTCCGCCAACTCGTCGATCCGGAAATTGCGTGCCAGGCTGAGCGCATCGGCAGTGACGCCGTTGATCTTGCCGAGCAGGAAATCCTGGCGCATTTCATTGATGTCCTGGTAATACGACACCTTGATGGGAACTTCGAAGCGCGCACCCATTTCCTGCGCCCATAGATCAAACGCTGCGCGCACATCCGTGTGGCTCATCTCGCGCCGCGAGCCCTGCAGGAAGCCCAGCCGCACGGTGTCCTCGGCATAGGTCGGCAGGGCGGCCAGCAACAGCGCGATTGCCAAAGCCAAGACCATCGGCCGGACATAAGCAAAAGGCAACGGGCGCGCGTGCGAAGTCATGGCTTTTTCGCCGGTCTGGCTTTGCGCAGGTCGTTGTATTCCCGCAACAGCGCCCAGTAAGGCTGCAAGGCTTCAGCATCGACCGGCTCAAGATAGTCTGTTTTAAACAGTTCCAGGATTTGCCTGCCGCGCGGGGTTTTCATCGTTTCCGTCACCGAGTGCAGGATCAGGTTGCGATAGCTGTCCTGGGTATGCCGGGTCATGATGCCGAACATCAACGCTTTCGCTTTCCAATCAAGCAGCATATGCAAGTGTTGCCCGACCTGGGGATTCAGTTCATTCGCGGTGCGCAACGTGGCCAGGCTGACCAGCGCGGCATCGGCGCGACCGAAAAAGACGTTGTAGACCGACTGGATGTCGCGCTTTTCCTCTTTCACTTGCAGGAAATCACGGCACGCCATGCCGGCCGCTTTGATGCACTGGACGTCCAGGAAGATGTCGGACAGGCGATCGTTGCTCAAGCGGGACAGGCGTTTGTTGCGCAAGTCGGCAAAGCGTTTGATGCCGGAGGTGTTTGACACCAGCAATACGATGCCTTCCTCGACGCCCTTGTTGCGACGGGCATAGCCGGATCGAATCTCTTCCGGTGTAAAAACTTCGGCCAGTTCCATGCCCGGGCCGCTGAAGAAGTTCATCTCGGAGCGGTCCAGAGCCTCCCGCATGGCAGCAATGTCGGCGTAGGTCGTGGTGGTGACAATCAGGCCGAAGGGTTTGCCAATTTCTGTAACCCAGATGCCGAGGCTGACTTTCATGTCGGCCAGATTGGCGTCACGGATGGCGGGCAGATAAAAACCCAGCTTCAACGGCTCTTGCACCGGGGCGGCCGAGGCGGGCGAGGCCTGCAAGCAAACCAGGAACAGCAACAGGATCAGGCGCCCGAGGTTCATGGCTTGCGTTCCTTGCGCCTGGCGTCGGCTTTCAGTTCCCGGTATTCACGCTCCAATTGATAGAACGGTTTCAACACGATCGGTTCGGCCTTGGTTACGCGGTCCGTCTTGAATACATCCAGCATCTGGCGACCACGCGGTTCCAGATGCATGGTGTCAATGGTGCGCAGGGCGAAGCGCTGGAACTCGGGCGAAACCTTGCTGTTGAAGAAGCCAAAAAACTGGGTTTCAAAACTCAGTTTTTCCACCAGTTCGCCCGCCTTCCTGAGTTGCGGATTGAGTTCGATGGCGGTTTCGTAGCCGTGTTGATTGACCAGGGCAAAGTCGACCTGCTTGAACAACAGTCGCGACACCGCTTGATGGTTGTTTGGTACCGCGACAAAGGTGACGGGTACTGCTGCGCACTCCTTGCCGGTACGCTGTAGACACAGCGTTTCCAGATAGGTTGAGGAGACATCGTCGTCCTCCAGCCTGGCAATGGTTTTACCTGCCAGTTGCGAGATACCGCCGCCGCCCGGGCGGCCGAGCAGAAGCAGTGAGGCGCTGGTGGGCAGCTTGGCGGTGAAGCCCGAGGCCAATTCCTCCGCTTTGAAATGGCGCACGAAGGTCATAGCGTCGGCAATCACCAGGTTGATCTGGCCAGTGTCGAAATCATGTCGTAGCACATCGACGTCGGAATAGAAGCGGACTGTGGAAGGCACCTGGAATTTGCGCACCAATTCCTCATTCCAGACTTCCATTGCGGCGCGAACATCGGAGCGATTCAGATCGCGCGCAATCTTCATGTACATGCCCAGACGTGCCGTTTCTGCCGTTGGTGCGGCCCAGGCCGGCTGCAGCGAGGCACTCAACAGCAACGTGCTCAGCAGCAGGCGAAGTTGCCAGCGAAGCCATGCCCTCATCGTGCGCTCCGCTTGTTCGCCGTGGCAGGTAGCAAGGCTTCGTAATCCTTCAACAGTTCATAAAAGGGGCGCAGTTCATCGCTGCCGACCAGTTCGAGCCGATCTAGTTTGAATATTTCCAGTACCTGCCGGCCGCGTGCATCTCGGTGCATCTCCGGTATCCGCTGCAGACCGTGCTTGCGCAGTGACGGGTTGGTCTTGCTGTTAAAGAGTCCGTAGTAACTGCTCTTGATCGGGAACTGGGTCAGTTCGATTGCCACCCGGCCGACTTGCGGATTCAGTTCACGCGCAGTTTCGAAACCATTGCGCTTGGTCAGCACCATATCGACTTTGCCAAACACCAGCCGCAGGATCAACTGGTTGCTGTTGGCCACTGTTTCGATGCTGCTGAACACCTGCGCACAGGGTCGCCGGTAGTGGCGTAAACACAGGGTTTCCAGGTAGACCTCGGACAATTCATCGCCCTTCAGCACGGCAATACGCTTGCCTTGCAGGCGTCTCAGATCATCAATGTCGGCATCGCGATGCGCCAGCAGCAGCAAAGTGTGATCCTGCTGCAGTGCGCCGCGAAAGCCTTCCGCGAGTTCGTTCTGTTTGAAGTAACGCGCGAAATCCATACCGGCGGCGATGACGAAGTTGACCTTGCCAAGATCGAAGTCATGCCGCAGGTTGGCCATGTCGTCATAGAACAGGGATTCAGTGGGCACGTTGAACTTGCTGCTCAGTTCATCCGCCCACAGGCTCAGTGCCGCTTGAACATCAGCCCGGTTCAGATCGCGTGTGATCTTCACATTGAAGCCGATGCGTACCACCTCGTCAGCGGCCTGGGTTGGGGTCACCACGAGCAGGCTGAACAGCATCGACAACAGCAGAATGAGTTTGCGGCGAAGCCTCATTTGCGCTCGCTTTCGGCTTTTCCCTGGTTGCGCGCCAGCAGTTTGCGGTGCGTCTCGAGCAGTTCTCGAAACGGCGCCAGATCGCGCAGCTGTGTTCGTACCATGCCGTCGGCCAGATAGATCTGCAATACCTGTCGACCGCGCGCCGTTTCGTTCAGCCGCAGCGCGGCCTGGGTGATCGCCTCGCGGTCTTCCGGGCGCACCTGGGCCGAAAACAGACCGATATGCGGCGAACGTATCTTCAACGAGTAGGCCTCCAGGACCTGCAGGCGTTGCCCAAGCTGCGGATTCAGCGCCAGCGCCGCCTGGTAGCCGTTGCGGTAGAGCAGCGCCGCGTCCGCCTGGCCGAAGAACAACCGGTGCGCCAGCTTGCTGGAGCGTTGCTCGCGGGTGATCGGGCCCAGGCGCTTCCAGTCCGCTTGGCCCCAGGCTTTCAGCAGCAGTGTTTCCAGATAGAGGTCGGAAAGTTCGTCGCTTTCGGTCAGGGCGATGCGCTTTCCTGCCAGGTCGCCAGGGGTGCTTATACCGGTGTCGCGGCGAACCACCAGCAGTAGGTGATTCGCCTCCTGCTTGTAGCCGGAGAAGCCATCGGCCAGTTCTTCCGGCGCGAAATGCTTTACCGCGCCGATGGCGGTGGTGACCAGGAAGTTCAGCTTGCCGCTGACCAGATCGCGTCTCAGGCTGGCCAGGTCGTCATACATCTGTATCGGCTCGTAGGTCAGCCCCATACTGCGCGCAAGTTCCTCGACCCAGAATCGGAGCGAAACCTCAACATCCTTGCGCGGCAGGTCGCGGATGACCGGCAGATAGAAGCCGATGGCGACCGGCGGTGGCTCGGCCCGGGCCGGTCCGAAGCACGGCAGCGCAAGTACGAGCGTGAAGGCAAGCGCAAGCCGGATGACCGAATTTGCCATGCCGCGTTTACGGTTTGACCGGCTGGATCGCCTTGCCGAGACGGTAATCAAGATCGGCCAGGGCGGCGCGCAGGTCGTGGCGGACGCGATGCAGGTTGGCGCTGGCGAAGGTTTCCACCAGTTGGGCTTCGATCACGTCCTTGGTTTCGACCATTTCTTCCTGGTAGGCGCGCACATTCAGCTTGCGGTTTTCCTCTGCATAGCCTTGCGCTTGGGTGCTGTCGTCGACCTGGGCGCGCGAGCGTTCGATGCGCATGAAGTCATTCTTGATCTGCAATGCGAGGCCGTTGTCGAGCAATACGCGCTGCGCTTCCAGTTTGATCTTGCCGGCGCGGGCGGCGTCGACGCCGGCCTTGGTCATGCCGCCGTCGAACAAATCCCATTTGACGCCGACACCAAGCGTCCAGCCGTCGCGGTTGTCATCGTTGATCAGTCCTCCCTTGTAGTCGTTCCAGGCGCGATAGGTGCTGGCTTCCAGGCCCACCACCGGGAAATGGCCACTGCGCGCTTCGTTGATCTTGTGCTCAGCCGCCTGCACCGCCAGTTCGAGGCGCTGTTTGTCCGGATTGAACTTCATGGCGTCGGCGAGCAACGGCTCGAAGCCGGCGTCGAGGTTGGGGAGTGCGTCTTCCGGCGCCAGGCTGATCTTGCTGTTGACCGGCAAGCCCATGGCGTTGGCCAGCGCTTCGCGGGTGAGTGCGCTGGCGTAGCGAGTTTCCTGCAACATCGAACGGGTCATTGCGGTAGTGGTCTTGCTGCG
>CAMDGQ010000010.1 GCA_945897955.1 Tepidiphilus sp. J10
AAATTCTGTTTGAACCATGACTTCATCCGTTCCATGACCTGGCCCAGGTTCTGGCCCTGGCTGCGCGCAGCCTGGTCAATTTCGTGTTTTTCCAGGCCGACCAGCAGCAGGCCGACGCTGGTTGCGAAGCGCGGGTTGCGCACGCGCTCCGAAAAGCCGCCGACGTACTCGGGCAGGCCGACGCGCACCGGCATGTGAAAAACCTCTTCTGCGAGTTCGACCATGCCGCGCATCAGACTGGCGCCACCGGTAAGAACCAGGCCGGAGGAGATCTGCTCCTCGAAGCCGCTGCGGCGCAGTTCTGCCTGCACCAGGCTGTAAAGTTCTTCGACACGCGGCTCGATCACTTCCGAAAGCAACTGCTTTGAAAGCATGCGCGGGCCGCGTTCGCCAATGCCGGGCACTTCGATCATTTCCTTCGGGTCGGCCAGTTGGCGCAGCGCGATGCCATGCTGAATCTTCAGATCCTCGGCTTCGCGCGTCGGCGTGCGCAGGGTCTGCGCGATGTCGTTGGTGATCTGGTCGCCGGCGATAGGGATGACCGCCACATGCTGGATCGCACCGCGCGTGAACACCGCGATGTCGGTGGTACCGCCGCCGATATCGACGATGCAGACGCCGAGATCCTTCTCGTCGTCATTCAGAACGGCATGGCTGGAAGCGAGCGGTTGCAGCACCAGATCGCGTACTTCGAGACCGCAACGACGCACGCATTTGACGATGTTCTGCGCCGCCGACACGGCGCCGGTGACGATATGCACCTTGACTTCCAGCCGCACGCCGGACATGCCCAGCGGCTCGCGCACACCATCCTGCCCGTCGATGATGAATTCCTGCGGCAGGACATGCAGCACCTGCTGATCGGCCGGAATATTAAGTGCGCGGGCGATTTCGATGACTCGATCGACGTCGGCCTGCGACACCTCGCGATCGCGAATCGGCAACATGCCGCTGGAGTTCTGCGCCTTGATGTGGCTCCCGGCGATACCGGTATAAACCTGGGTGATCTTGCAGTTCGCCATCAGTTCGGCCTCTTCCAGCGCGCGCTGGATTGCCGAGACAGTCGCCTCGATGTTCACCACGACGCCCTTCTTGAGTCCGCGTGAAGGAGCCTGGCCCATGCCGATGATGTTGATGCCGCCTTCGGGCATCGCCTCGCCTACCAGCGCGACGATCTTCGCTGTGCCGATATCGAGGCCGACAATCAGATCCTTGCTTTCAGTCATTTTTTTCATCTGGATTTATGCCGGTTTGGCCTGTCTGGTTTCAACATTTCCTGCAGCCGGATGCCGTGGCTCACCCGAAAATCCATTCGGGTAACGCATGTCAACGCGCTGGATCGGACCCACCGCAGCAACAGCTTGCGGATAAAAGCGGGCAAAACGCGCCAGACGTTCATTGAGGCGCTCGCGGCCAAGTTCGACGCTGATCACGCCGCACGGGAACGCCCCCCCGATATCCGTTCCGGGCTGCGCGCACCGGGCTTGAGTCGGCGCGTCCGGGGTCAGGCGGACGCGCCAGGACATGCGCGCACTGACCACGATCTGTTCGATTCTTAACCCCATGGGACGCACCAGTTTGAAAAATTCGCCATATCGACGCGCCGCTTCAAGATGCATCCCTTCGGGCGCATAGATGCGTGGCAGCCCGGTCCACGGCATGACCGGAAACACATCGCCCTGAGTGTTCAGCGTGGCGCGGTCGTTCCAGGCTGCGGCGGCACGATGTTCGGTCAGTTCAATGACCAGGCGGCCCGGCCATAGCCGTCGAACCTGGGCTTCCTGCACCCAGGGCAGTTTTTCGAAATCGGCATGCACCTGATGCAGATTCATCGAAAAGAATCCGCCTGCCAGCGTACCTGCAAGCTTTCGTGCTTCAGCCCGCGTATCGGCATGATTGGCGCCGACCACATTGATCTGGCGAAACGGGAACACGTTCTCCAGGGCTGCGCGGCCGACGATCCACAGCGCGAACAGCAAAGTCGCCAGCAGAATCAGGCGGCTGATGCGGTTGAGGGCGTCCGGGTTATCCCACATCGCACATCTCCAGAATCCGCATGCACAAATCGGCAAATTCCAGGCCATCAACGCGCGCCGCCATCGGCGCCAGGCTGTGGCTGGTCATGCCCGGCGCGGTATTGGCTTCCAGCAGGAAGGGTTTGCCGGTGTCGTCGAGCAGGAAATCGACGCGTGCCCAGCCACGGCATCCGAGCGCACGATAGCCTTGCAGAGCCAGTTCGCGCATCCGCGCTTCCTCGGCATCGCTCAGGCCGCTCGGACACAGATAGCGCGTGTCATCACGAAAGTACTTGGCTTCGTAATCGTAGAACTCGGTCGTCGGCACGATGCGGATCGAGGGCAGGGCGCGCGCTTGATCGCTCGTGCCGAGAATGGTGACGGTGAACTCGCCTCCGGTCATGGCGCGTTCGGCCAGCACCAGGCTGTCATGCCGGGCAGCTTCCCGGTAAGCGGCGGGCAGATCGGCTGCCGACTTGACCATGACGATGCCGATGCTCGATCCCTCGCGTGCCGGCTTGACGAACAACGGCAAACCCAGTTGCGCGACGACCGCCGCGAAATCGCTGCTCTCGTTCAATATGACAAATTCGGGAATCGGCAGGCCCATCGCCTGCCAGACCAGCTTGCTGCGCCACTTGTCCATCGCCAGTGCGGAAGCCAGCACGCCGCTGCCGGTGAACGGCAGATTCATCAAGGTCAGCGCGCCTTGCATGCAACCATCCTCGCCGCCGCGTCCATGCAGCGCGATGAAGACGCGGGAAAAGCCTTCGCCGAGCAGATCGGCCAGCGGCCGTTCAGCCGGGTCAAATCCGTGCGCATCGACGCCACGGCTTTGCAAAGCGGCCAAAACCGCTGCACCGCTGTTCAGCGATACCGCGCGTTCCGCCGAAGTGCCGCCGAACATCACCGCGACTTTGCCGAACTGATTCATAAGCGCTCTCCCAGGATGCGGACTTCGCGTTGCAGCTTGATGCCGTATTTCTCTTCCACCCGCGCCTGAATACGTTCGATCAGCGTTTCGATGTCGGTCGCGCTGGCCCCGCCCAGGTTGACGATGAAGTTGGCATGTTTCTCGGAAACCTGTGCGCCGCCCTGCCTTTCGCCTTTCATGCCGCAGGCTTCGATCAGACGCGCGGCGTAATCGCCCGCCGGGTTGCGGAATACGGACCCGGCGTTGGGCAGGTTGAGCGGCTGGCTGGCGATACGCTTTTCCAGCAATTGCTTGATGTCGAGGCGGGCTTGCGAACCGTCTCCGCGCGGCAGCATGAACCATGCGCCGACAAACCATTCGTTGCAGGTCGCCGCCAGTTTCTCGCCCAGTTCGGAGTCGGGCTCGACATGGCGATAACTGACTCGGTATTCCTTTGGTGAGCGGCGATTGACTTCACCGCAGCGATTGACGGTCAGCACCTGCGAGACGAATTCCCAGGTTTCGTGGCCATAGCAGCCGGCATTCATCGCCAGCGCGCCACCGACCGTGCCGGGAATGCCGGCGAGGAATTCGGCGCCGACCAGGTCATGCGACGCCGCGAAACTGGCCACTTTCGGGCTGGCGACACCGGCTTCGGCGAAGATCACGCCGAACAGGTTGCCGCCATCGCTGCCGTTGGTGCGACGTTGTTCCAGATCAATCCGTCGCAGCGCGCCATGCAGGTGGATCACGGTGCCGCGCAGGCCGCCGTCGCGCACCAGCAGGTTGCTGCCGAGGCCGATGAAATGCACCGGTTCGCGCGCATCCAGCGTTTTCAGAAACGCGCACAGATCCGCCAGATCGGCCGGGGTGTAGAGCCGATCGGCCTTGCCGCCGGCCCGCCAGCTGGTGTATCCGCTCATATCGACGTTGAGCAGCAGTTCGCCCTGCGTGCCGGGTACTTTCGACGGCGGGTCGATGTAGTCCGCGACGATCATGCTGTTGCTCCTGCCGCGCCGGTTTGCGTACCTAGTGCCGCCAGCCGGGCCGGTATCTGGCCGATGGAACCGGCGCCCATGCATAGCACGACATCCCCTTCCTGAATGAAATCCGCCAGCGCGCTCGGTAGATCGTTGATGTCGGTGACAAATACCGGTTCCACCTTGCCGGCGATGCGCACTGCGCGCGCCAGACTGCGGCCGTCGGCGGCAACGATGGGCTGTTCGCTGGCGGCATAAACTTCGGTCAGCAGGACCGCATCCGCCAGAGATAGGACCTGGACAAAGTCCTCGAACAGATCGCGCGTGCGGGTATAGCGATGCGGCTGGAAGGCGAGTACCAGGCGACGACCGGGGAATGCGCCACGGGCGGCATTGAGCGTGGCGCGCATTTCCACCGGATGGTGGCCGTAGTCGTCCACCAGCGTGAAGGTTCTCCCGGATGCAAGCGTAATCTCGCCGTAGCGCTGGAAGCGCCTGCCGACGCCGCTGAATTCGGCCAGCGCCTTTTGCACGGCGGCATCCGGCACCTGCAACTCCCAGGCCACGGCGATGGCGGCGAGTGCGTTGAGCACGTTGTGCAAGCCGGGCAGATTGAGGGTGACGTCGATGCGCGAACGCACTCCGTTGCGTACCGCCGTGAATCTCATGCGGCCGTCCTCGGCGCGGATATCGACCGCCTGGATCGCGCAGTCGTCACTGGTGCCGTAAGTCAGAACCGGCTTGGTGATGCGCGGCAGCAGGGCGCGCACATTGGCGTCATCGGCGCAGACCACGGCCATGCCCCAGAACGGCAAGCGGTGCAGGAATTCGACGAAGGCCGATTTCAGTTTCTCGAAGTCGTGGCCATAGGTTTCCATATGGTCGGCGTCGATATTGGTCACCACCGACAATACCGGCGACAGATGCAGGAAGGAGGCGTCCGATTCGTCCGCCTCTGCCACCAGCCATTCGCCCTGGCCCAGACGGGCATTGGCGCCTGCCGCCAGCAATTTGCCGCCGATGACGAAGGTCGGGTCCATGCCGGCTTCGTTCAGCACACTGGCAATCAGGCTGGTCGTCGTGGTCTTGCCATGCGTGCCGGCGATGGCAATCCCCTGTTTGAAACGCATCAGTTCGGCAAGCATCATTGCCCGCGCCACCACCGGAATATGCGCCGCGCGTGCCGCTTGTACCTCAGGGTTGTCTTCCTTGATCGCGCTGGAAATGACCAGCACATCGGCACCGGTCAAATTTTCCGCCGCGTGGCCCTGGTAAACACTGGCCCCCATGCCGACCAGACGCTGGGTGACCGCGTTGTTCGCCGCATCGCTGCCGGAAACCTGATAACCCAGGTTGAGCAGGACTTCGGCGATGCCGCTCATGCCGGCGCCGCCGATGCCGACGAAATGGATGCGGTGGACTTTGTGTTTCATGCCTGTCTCCGGGCCGCCCCAAGACGGGCATTGCTCCCCCATGGGGGGCAGCGAACAAAGTGAGCGTGGGGGTCGTTCATTTGACGAGTTCCTTGCAGATGGCGGCGACGCGCGCAGTGGCATCCGGTTTGGCGAAGGCGCGTGCCTTGCCGGCGCGCGCCAGCAGTTCTTCCCGCGTCAGGCCGGCCAGCCATTGCGCGAGGTTTTCGGCGTTGAGCGCACTTTGTTGCATCAGCCAGGCCGCGTTGGAATCGGACAGAAAACGAGCATTCGCGGTCTGGTGATCATCCACCGCGAACGGGAAGGGAACGAACAGCGCAGCCGCGCCGGCCGCCGCGACTTCGGCAACCGTCAGCGCACCCGCGCGGCAGATCACCACGTCGGACCAGGCGTAGGCTGCGGCCATGTCGGTAATGAAGGTCAGACACTCGGCCGCGACATCGGCTGCGGCGTAATTGGCCTGCAACGCGGCCAGATGCTTGGCGCCGGATTGATGCCGCACCTGTGGTCGTTGCGCCGGTTCCAGTCTGGCCAGGGCTTGCGGAATCATTTCATTCAATGCCTGCGCGCCCAGGCTGCCGCCGACCACCAGGAGACGCAGCGGCCCCGCGCGTCCGGCCAGGCGTTGTTCCGGCGCGGGCAGGGCGGCGATTTCCGGCCGTACCGGATTGCCGACCCATTCCCCCCGGGTGGCGAGGGGGGAGCCGATTGCAGCTTCCGGCTTGCCGACTTGCTGCGGCAAACCCAGCAGGATGCGATCGGCCACGACGGCGAGCAGACGATTGGTCAATCCGGCGATGGCGTTCTGTTCGTGGATGACCAGAGGTTTGCCGAACAGGCTGGCCATCATGCCGCCCGGGAAGGCGACATAGCCGCCCAGTCCGAGCGCGACATCGGGCCTCGTGCGGAAGATCGCGCGCGCCGCCTGCCAGAATGCCGCCAGCAGATTGGCAGGCAGCAACAGCTTGGTCAGCAGGCTTTTTCCGCGCACGCCGGCGACACGCACCCAGGCCATTTCGAAGCCCTTTTCCACCGCCAGCTTCGCTTCCATGCCGGCGTGCGTGCCCAGCCAGACTACACGCCATCCCTCGCCACGCAGGGCTTCCGCCACCGCCAGCGCCGGCATGACATGGCCGCCGGTACCGCCAGCCATGATCAGCAGGGTGCGTGGGTGGCGAGTCATGACTTCTTGCCCTTCATCAGGCAGCGGTTCTCGAAATCCACCCGAAGCAAAATGGCGAGCGCCAGACAGTTCGCGACGATGCCGGAGCCGCCGTAGCTCATCAGCGGCAGCGTCAGGCCCTTGGTCGGCAGCAGGCCAAGATTGACGCCCATGTTGATGAACGATTGCACGCCCATCCAGACGCCGATGCCCTGCGCCACCAGCGCTGCGTAGTTGCGTCCCATCAGGCCCGCCTGCCAGCCGATGGAGAATGCGCGCCAGGTCAGCCAGGCGAACAGGCCGATCACCGTCATGACGCCGAGCAGGCCGAGTTCTTCGCCGGTCACCGCGAGCAGGAAGTCGGTGTAGGCCTCGGGCAGGTAGAACAGTTTTTCCACACTGTCTCCCAGACCGACGCCGGTCACTTCGCCGCTGCCGAATGCGATCAGTGCGTGCGAAAGCTGGTAACCGGTGCCGTAAGGGTCGGACCAGGGATTGAGATAACTGGTGACGCGCGCCAGGCGGTAGGGAGACAACACCACCAGCAACACGAAGCCGACTGCCAAAAGCAGGATGAGACCGACAAACAGGCGCGCATTGAGGCCGCCCAGGAACAGGATGGACAGGGCAATGACCACGATTACGACAAAGGCGCCGAAGTCCGGTTCGAACAGCAGCAGGCCGCCGAGGAACAACATGACCAGAAACATCGGCAGGAAGCCCTTCTGCAGGCTTTGCATATGCGCGGCCTTGCGCACGGTGTAGTTGGCGGCGTAGAGAATGGTGGCGAACTTCATCAACTCGGAGGGCTGGAAATTGCCCAGCGGACCGAGCGGAATCCAGCGTCGGCTGCCATTGACTTCGCGGCCGATGAACGGGATCAGCACCAGCACCAGTGCGACCACGCCGATGATGAACAGAGTCGGCGCCAGCTTCTGCCAGGTGTCGATGGGAATCTGCAAGGCGGCATAACCTGCGCCGAGGCCGATGACCAGATACATCGAATGACGGATCAGGTAGAACATTGGCTGATTCGCGGCTGATTTGGCCTCGGCGGTGGCGATGGAAGCCGAATAGACCATGACCATGCCGATCATCAACAAGGCGAGCGCGGCGAACACCAAACCCCAGTCATAAGGAGTCAGGGCAGTGCGCTTGAGGGCGGCGTTATGAAACATCGGCGCCCTCCAGCGTCTTCACCGCTGCGATGAACACTTCGGCCCGGTGCGCGTAATTGCGGAACATGTCCCAGCTTGCGCAGGCCGGCGAAAGCAGGATGGCATCGCCAGGCTGCGACAACTTGAATGCCTGCCGGACCGCATCCTGCATGCTTTCGGATCGATGTACCGGACAGGCATCCCCAATCGCCTCGGCAACCAAAGGACCGTCACGGCCGATCTGGACCACGGCGCGGGCATGCTTGACGGCGTCGCGCAGCGGCGAGAAATCCTGGTCCTTGCCGTCGCCGCCGGCGATCAGCACGACGGGAACGGTAAAGCCCAACATTGCGGCAGCGGTAGCGCCGACATTGGTGCCCTTCGAGTCGTCGTAGAAGGTGCGACCGGCGATCTCAGCGACGCGCTGAACCCGATGCGGCAGGCCTTCGAATGTCTTCAGCGCCGGCACCAGTCCGTCGTAGGTCAGCAGTTCTGCAGCCGTGCGGATCCGGCGTCCTTCTTGCGAGGACAGGCCGATGGCGCGGCACAGGGCCAGCGCGGCCAGCGCGTTGGCTGCATTGTGCAGGCCTGCAATGGGCAGCTTGTCCACAGGCAGCAGCGCTTCCTCGCCTTCGCACAGCCAGAGGCGGTCCTTGCGATGAGTCAGGCCGTAGGAACCGGGTGAAGGGTGGGCGCTCATCTCGATGCTGAAAGTCGAGATTGCGCGGTTTGGCAGTGCCATTGCCATCACCATGGCATCGTCACGGTTGAGTACCTGGACGCCTTCGCCGGCAAATACACGCGCTTTTGCCGCCGCGTAATCTTCCAGGCCGGCGTAGCGGTCCATGTGATCCTGCGAGATGTTCAGCACGGTCGCCGCGTCCGGGTGCAGGCTGGAAGTGGTTTCCAGCTGGAAACTGGACAATTCCAGCACCCAGACATCCGGGTCGCGGCCGAGCGTCTCACGGTTGTCGAGCGCTTCCAGCACCGGCAGGCCGATGTTGCCGGCGACTACGGTGTCGAGGCCGACCGCCGCGCACAGGTGGCCGACCAGGCTGGTGACCGTGCTCTTGCCGTTGGAGCCGGTGATGGCGATGACTTTGGAATTCGAGCCGCGAATTGCGCGGGCGAACAGTTCGACATCGCCGACCACATCCTTGCCGAGTTGAATTGCATGTTGCAGCGCGGGTGTCGCCAGTGCGACCCCGGGGCTGACCACGACCATGTCGGCCCAGTCGAAATCGGTGGTCTGGAAGCCGCCCAGTGTCAGCGGCACTTCCGGGAAGGCTTCGCGCAGATGCTGGGCATGTGGCGGTTCCGCGCGCGTATCGGTGGCGCGCACCGTGGCGTCGTGCTCCAGCAGCCAGCGCACGCAGGACGCGCCGGTGTCACCCAGGCCGACGACCAGGGCCTTGATGTTGGAAAAGCTGGAAGCCTGTTGATTCATCGGGTTACCTCAGCTTCAGGGAGGCCAGGCCGATCAGCACCAGAATCATCGAGATGATCCAGAAGCGGACCACGACCTGGGTTTCCTTCCAGCCCTTCTTCTCGAAGTGGTGGTGAATCGGGGCCATCAGAAACACGCGCTTGCCGCGCAATTTGAACGATCCGACCTGCACCATGACCGAGATGGCCTCGGCGACGAACACGCCGCCCATGATGAACAGCACGATTTCCTGCCGCACGATCACCGCCACCACGCCAAGCGCGGCGCCCAGCGCCAGTGCGCCGACGTCGCCCATGAACACTTCGGCCGGATAGGCGTTGAACCAGAGAAACGCCAACCCGGCACCGACCATCGCGGTGCAGAACACGACCAGTTCGCCGGCGCCGGGGATGTGCGGCAGGCCGAGGTATTTGGAGAACACGGCATGCCCGGCGACGTAGGCGAAGATGGCCAGCGCGCCGGCTACCATGACAGTGGGCAGGATGGCCAGGCCATCGGCGCCGTCGGTCAGGTTGACCGCGTTGCTGGTGCCGACGATGACGAAGTAGGCCAGCACGACGAAACCGACGGCGCCCAGCGGCATCACGATATGTTTGAAGAACGGCACGATCAGCTCGGTCTGCGCCGGCAGATGCGCCGACCAGGCCAGCCAGGCGGCGATGGCGGCGGCGATGACCGATTGCCAGAAATATTTCCAGCGTGAAGCCAGGCCGCGCGGGTTTTTCTCCACCACCTTGCGCCAGTCATCGACCCAGCCGATGGCGCCAAAGCCGACCAGCGTCAGCAGCGCGATCCAGACATAACGGTTGGTCAGATCGGCCCACAACAGCGTGGTCAGCGTGATCGAGGCGAGGATCAAGGCGCCGCCCATGGTCGGCGTGCCGGCCTTGACCAGATGTGTTTGCGGGCCGTCGTCGCGGACCGGCTGGCCGACTTTCAGCTCGGTCAGCTTGCGGATCATCGCCGGGCCGAGGATGAAGGAGATCAGCAGCGCGGTCAGCGCCGCCAGCACACCGCGCAGCGTGATGTACTGGAACACGTTGAACGCGCGGATGTCGTGGCCGAGCCACTGGGCGAGCATCAGGAGCATGTCTTGTCCTCGATGAACGACTTCACCACCCGTTCCATCTGCATGAAGCGGGAACCCTTGACCAGCACCGATACCTCCGGGGCCAGGGCGCATTCGATTTCCGCCAGCAGCTCCTCGATACGTTCGAAGTGCATGGCGCCCTCGCCGAAAGCCGCGACGCTGTTGAGCGTCATCTCGCCCAGGCAGAGCAGGCGGTCGATGCCGGCGGCGCGGGCGCGTTCGCCGACTTCGCGATGCAGTTCGGCCGCATCCGGTCCGAGTTCGCCCATATCGCCCAAAACCAGAATGCGTTGCCCCGACCGCGCCGCCAGCACCTGGACGGCGGCCAGCACGGAATCGGGATTGGCGTTGTAGGTGTCGTCGATCAGCGTCGCGCCCAGGATGCAGGCGTGGCTTTGCAGGCGGCCCTTGACGCCGGCGTAGGCGGCCAGGCCCAGGGCGATTGACGCGGCCGGGATGCCCAGCGCGAGCGCCAGACTGGCAGCGGCGGCGGCGTTGCGCAGATTGTGCTCGCCGGGTACTTGCAGTTTCGCTTCGATGCGTCCGGCCGTTGTCGCCAGGGCAAACTGGTTGCCGGGAATGATGCGGACATCGGCGTTCTCGGCAAAGCCGAAGCTCATCACTTTGCGTGGCGCGGCAAGGCTGCGCCAGAGTTCGGCATGCGGGTCGTCGGCGTTGACGATGGCGATGCCGTCGTGGCTCAGGCCGGCGTAGATCTCGCCCTTGGCCTGGGCGACCGCTTCGACGCTGCCGAGACCTTCCAGATGCGCGCGCAATGCGTTGTTGACCAGCGCGACATCGGGCCGGGCGATTCGGGTCAGATAGTCGATTTCGCCGGGATGGTTCATGCCCATTTCGATCGCGGCATAGCGGTGTTGCGGGGTCAGTTTCAGCAGCGTCAGGGGCATGCCGATGTCGTTGTTGAGATTGCCCTCGGTGGCCAGCACGCCGGTTTCGCCCGCCTCGACGGCGAGGATGGCGGCGAGCATTTCCTTCACCGTGGTCTTGCCGTTGCTGCCGGTGATGGCGGCAATCCTGGCCGGCATGCGGCCGCGATGCCAGGCGGCGAGGCGGCCGAGCGCTTGCAAGGTGTCATCGACGAGCAATGCCGGACTAACCTTCGGATTCGTCGATGCCGCCACCATCACTGCGGCCGCGCCCTGTTCCAGCGCCTTGGCGGCGAAACCGTGGCCGTCGAAACGCGGGCCTTTTAGCGCCACGAACAAACAGCCTGACGGCAGGTTGCGGGTGTCGGTGGAGACCGCCGTGATCGCCACGTCGTCGCCTGTGGCTTGCGCGCTGATGGCTTGGGCGGCTTCATGCAGATGCATGCGAATTCCTTGCTTGATTTGCAGATCTCTCGGCCAGCACCAGGCGGGCTTCGGCGAGGTCGGAGAAGGGATGTTTGACGCCGTGGATTTCCTGGTAGTCCTCGTGCCCCTTGCCGGCCAGCACGACGATGTCTTCCGGCGCGGCGGCGAGAATTGCGCTTCTGATCGCGGCGCGGCGGTCGAGCATGATGGTTTGGTCAGGCGGCATGCCGGCCAGGATGCCGGCGACGATGTGCGCCGGGTCTTCGTTGCGCGGGTTGTCGCTGGTGACGATGGCCTGATCGGCGTGCGCCGCGACCGCTGCACCCATCAGCGGGCGCTTTCCGGTATCGCGTCCGCCGCCGCAGCCGAAGACGCAGACCAGGCGGCCGTTCGTCAGCGGCTTCAGCGCCGAGAGCACCTTGTCGAGCGCATCCGGGGTGTGGGCGAAGTCGATGATCACCGTTGGGGCATCCGCTGCCGTATCTGCTTCCATATCGACGCGTTGCATGCGACCGGCGACGGGCCGCATTTTCTCCAGCGCGGCCACCGCATCGTTCAATTCGACATTGCTGACCAGCAGCGCGCCGAGCGCGGCGAGCAGGTTGTAGGCGTTGAATTGGCCGAGCAGCGGCGAAACGAGCTCGGTTTTTCCCCATGGCGAGCTGATCGCGAGGCGCAGCCCGTGGCGGTCGGCGTGGCAGCTTTCGGCGCGCAGATCGCCGGACTGGAGGCCGTAGCTCAACACTTGCGTTGTGCTGTTGTGTGATGTTCTACCGCGTAATTGTTCGACCAGCGCCGCGCCGAGTTCGTCGTCCGCGTTGAGTACCGCTGCCTTCAACCCGGGCCAGTGGAACAGGCGCGCCTTGGCTGCGGCGTAGTTGGCCATGTCGCCGTGGTAGTCGAGGTGGTCGCGCGACAGGTTGGTGAACACCGCGACATCGAAAGCGACGCCTTCGACTCGGCCCTGGTCGAGTCCGTGGGAGGAGACTTCCATCGCTATACCGGCCGCACCGTCCCGGCGGAAGTCGGCGAGCAGGTGTTGCAGGCTGACCGCGTCCGGCGTGGTATGACTGGCGGTGGCGAGTTGCTCCGGAAAACCGTTGCCGAGGGTGCCGATGGTCGCCGTCTTGCGGCCCAGGTCGCTGAAGGCGGCAGACAGCCATTGCGCGACCGAGGTCTTGCCATTGGTGCCGGTGACGCCGGTCATCCATAACGCGACGGATGGCTGGTCGTACCAGGCAGCGGCCAGCGCCGGTGCGCGCGCTTTCAGGTTGGCGATGGGCAGATGCGGCAACCGCCATTCGGCATTCCAGCCATAACCTTCCGGTTCCCAGGCAATGGCGGCGGCGCCGGCATGGATGGCGCTGGCGATATGGTCGCGGCCGTCATGCGCGGCGCCGGGATAAGCCAGGAAGATGTCACCCGCTGCGATGCGGCGGCTGTCGGCGCTCATGTTGCGCGCCGCTGGTGCGAGCGATTTCAGCATGGCAATCAGGTCCGTTGTCGGGCTCATATCGCTTCCGGAATCACGGGCGCTTCGCCGGGCGGGGCGCTGCTGCTGTCAAACGGCGCATCAGGCGGCAATGCCATGAAGCGCAGCGCGCCGGCCATCACCTTCGAGAACACCGGCGCCGCGATCAGGCCGCCGTAATACTCGCGTGCGTTCGGCTCGTCGAGCATCACGGCAACGACCAGACGCGGGTCGGATGCGGGGGCGAGTCCGACGAACGAACTGATATACATCTTGCCGTCGTAACTGCCATTGACGTATTTGTGGGCGGTGCCGGTCTTGCCGGCGATACGGTAGCCGGCGACCCGCGCCATTGGTGCCGTACCCCCTTCGTGAGTGACTTTCTCCATCATGCCAAGCACTTGCGCAGCCACTCTCTCGCTCATTACCCGCTTGCCGGGCGCAACGCCCTCGCGGCGCAGCGCGGTGAGTTGCGGCATGACGCCGTTGTTCGCGAAGGCGGTATAGGCGTGGGCAAGTTGCAGCAAACTGAGCGACAGGCCGTGGCCAAACGACATGGTCGCTTTTTCGATTGGCCGCCAGGTGGCGAATGGACGCAGGCGACCGGCGGCTTCTCCGGGCAATCCGGACTTGGGCGGTGTTCCGAGCCCGGCGCGCGACAGCAGATTCCAGTAATCCTCGCCGCGCATTTCGAGCGCGATTTTGGCAACCGCGATGTTGCTCGATACCTGGATTGCTTCACCCAGCGTCATCACGCCCTTGGCATGGGTGTCGGTGATCCGCTTGGGCCCGATCTGGAACCAGCCCGGACCGGTATCGATCACTGTGTCGGGCTGTACCACGCCGGCATCCAGCGCTGCCGCGACAAACAGCGGCTTCATCGTCGAGCCGGGTTCGAAGGTGTCCGTCGCGGCGCGGTTGCGCATGCGGTCCGGTGTGTAGGTGGCGCGGCTGTTCGGATTGAAGGCGGGGGTGTTGGCCAGCGCCAGAATCTCTCCGGTGCGCGCGTCCAGCACGACAACCGAGCCGGCACGGGCGTTGTGCAACGTGACGGCGTCGTTGAGTTCGCGGTAGGCCAGATACTGGATGTGCTGATTGAGCGACAAGGCCAGATCGCGTCCCGGCTTGGGCGCTTTTATTCGTTCCAGAATTTCCACCACGTTGCCGGGACGATCCTTGACCACGCGCTGGGAGCCCGGCTCGCCCGTGAGCCAGGATTGGTATGCAAGTTCCAGCCCCTCAAGGCCGTTGTCTTCGATATCGGTCGCGCCCAGCACATGGCTGGTGACTTCGCCGCCCGGGTAATAACGCCGGTAAGCCGGTTTGCTGTGCAGGCCGGCAATCTTGAGCGCTCTGGCCTGTTCGGCTTTGGCGGGTTCGAGCAGACGCTCGACGTATACGAATCCCTTGGTCTTGTCGGCGAAAAGCCGGGCGACCTGCTCAGGTTTTTTCTCCAGAATACGCGCCAGGTCTTGAATCTGCGTGCTGGTTGGATTCGCTTCCTTCGGATTTGCCCAGAGTGTTTCGACCGGCGTGCTGACTGCCAGAGGCTCGCCGCGACGGTCGGTGATCATGCCGCGATAGGCCGGTATGGGCGTAATGCGCTGGGCGCGTTTTTCGCCTTGATCGGTCAGAAAATCGCTTTGCCAGACTTGCAGGTAAACCGCTCGCGCCGATAACGCGACAAAGCCCGTGAACAGCAGGCCCAATGTCAGCCTGGCGCGCCAGCGTTGCAGGTCGAGGCGGAGCAGCGGATGCGCGTGCGTGTTGGTATGGCGGATCATGGCCGGGCGTCCTTTTGCAGAACATAGATGCGACCCGGTTCGGGAATCACCATCTTCAGCCGTCCACGCGCCACTTCCTCGACCCGGTTGTGCATCAGCCAGGTGGATATCTCCAGTTGCAATTGCCCCCATTCGACATCGAGATCGCGCGCCCGTGCTTGTTCGGACTGCAAGGTCATAAACAATTTGCGCGCCTGGTGGCGCGCGGAGACGACGGAGAGCGCGATAGCTACCAGCGCTACGGTAAGGAGCAGGTTCAGCTTGACCATCCACCCCTCCATTCGGCCGCGTCGGTACGCTCGGCGACCCGCATGGTGGCGCTGCGCGCGCGCGGGTTTGCGCTGCATTCGTAATAGTCCGGCTTGATCGCCTTGCCGATGAGCTGAAGCCGGCCTCCACGCAAGGCATCGGCGGTAACGGGGATTTCGAGTGGAATCCGTTCGCCGGCTGCTTCGTCGCGCATGAATCGCTTCGTCATCCGATCTTCCAGGGAGTGAAAACTGATCACGACCAGTCTGCCGCCAGGCTTCAGTGCGGCGACTGCTTGCGGCAGCGCCGTTTCGATTTCTTCAAGCTCGCGGTTAATGAAAATCCGCACAGCTTGAAAGGTGCGCGTCGCCGGATCCTGGCCGCGCTCACGCGTGTACACGGCAGAGGCGCAGATCCCGGCCAATTGTCGGGTCGTGGTGATTGGAGCGAGCGCGCGCGCTTTAACAAGCGCCCGCGCAACCTGTCTAGCAAACCGCTCCTCGCCATATTTCCAGACAACTTGTGCAATCTCCTTTTCCTCCGCCTGATTCAACCATTCAGCGGCGGTCATGCCCTGACTGGTGTCCATGCGCATATCGAGCGGTGCGTCAAATCTGAAACTGAAGCCCCGCTCCGCTTCGTCCAGTTGCGGGCTGGACACCCCAAGGTCAAACAGCACGCCATCCACAGCTTCCAGTTGCAGCTCGTTCAGCACCTCGGCCAGCGCCGAGAAGGCCGCATGAACCACGGTCAAGCGTCCGTCCTGCATCTCCGCCGCTGCCGCTACCGCCTGAGGGTCGCGATCCAGCGCTATCAATCTTCCGTCCGGGCCAAGCCGGAGAAGAATCTCCCGGCTGTGACCACCGCGCCCGAACGTGGCATCGACATAGATGCCATCCGGACGAATGTTCAGTGCATTCACCGCTCCTTCCAGAAGGACGGATATGTGCGTTCCGACTTCGCTGGCTGCGGCCTTGCTCACAGCGAAAAGCCCTTGAGTTCCTCCGGCAGGGTGCCGTCGCGCGCGGCGCTGTTGAGCATGTCCGGCAATTGCGCGGAGGCATCGAACTTGGCTTGCCAGGCAGATTCCTGCCAGACCTGGAATTTGTTGCCCTGACCAACCAGCACAACGGATTTGTCCAACGCGGCAAATTTGCGCAGCAACGGCGGAATCAGGATGCGGCCGGCGCTGTCCGGTTCCACTTCTTCTGCCGAGCCGACCACCACGAACTTCAATTGCTGCGTCAGCGGGTGAAAGCCGGGCAGGCTGTTGATCTGACGCTCCAGGGCCTCGAATTCGGGAAACGGGTAAAGCAGCAGGCAGCCATTGGTCGGGTCCGCCGTCAGCATCAGATGGCCGCCGCATTGCGTGGCCAGACGCTCACGGTAGCGCGCGGGAATGGCTAATCGCCCTTTCCCGTCCAGCGCCAGTTGCGTTGACCCCCGAAATGCCACTTTGTCTCCTCCGTGATGCACTGTCTGACACAAATCCACACAGTTGCCCACTTATCCCCACTATAGTGAACAAATTTCCCCACCGTCAAGCTGAAAAAGATGATTTTTTTAATGGCATCAATGACTTAGATGCTCAAGCAAAGGGAAATACTCAATCAAAATCGAGTGATATGCGCGCAACTTAAAGTCGAACATTAAGTTCGGGCCGAAAGTCGATAGAAATAATCAGGGAATGCGGATTTCGATCCGCTGGGCGGCAAAGCCCTAACAGCGATGGAGGTGGAGTTGGCCGATAAGCCGGGTTCTGTCGTGGGCAGTCATTCATCTGGGACGATGGTCGCCCATCGCCTCAAGCAGCCTACCCGCAGGCTTCGGCGGGCCGCCGATGTCGATGACGCAGTGGTCATTGACGCGCCTGCCTATTTGGCTTTGCTCCGAGTGGGGTTTACCTTGCCGTCCGTGTTGCCACGTCCGCGGTGAGCTCTTACCTCGCCATTTCAACCTTGCCTGATCAAACCTTGCGGCTTGCCATCGGCGGTATCTTTTCTGTTGCACTTTCCGTCGCCTTGGGTCTTTCGACTTATAGCGCCCAGGCGTTACCTGGCACTCCGCCCTGTGGAGCCCGGACTTTCCTCTACGCGGCGAACCGTGCAGCGACTGCCTGGCCAACTCCGATGGCGAGTATAGAGTCCGGACGAGAATAACCGGTCATACAAAATCGATTTCGAGGCATCCCAAGGAAGTACAGGGCGGTTCCTGGGGAGGGTCGGCAACGACGCTGCAACAGATACCTGATGTGTCCTATTAGTGAGTTGTGGCCGTGGTTTATGAAACAATCAGCTCAAGTTGTTAACCGTATTCAAAGTATCAGAGGAAATGTCATGGCTCGAACTCATCGTCGTAAAGGCTGGAAGAATTTGAAATCCCGTCTTCCCAAGATTCTTGCCGGATTGGCTGGGGTGGCAGTTATCGCGGGGGGCGTTTATGTCGTTACGAAAAAATCACCCGATGACCATCTGAAGGCTGGCATTGCGCTGCAAAAGAGCGGCGACTTCAAGGGGGCCGCCATCGAACTGAAAAACATTCTGCAAGCGGAACCCGAGAATGGCGAAGCACGGTTCATGCTCGGCCGAATCCAGTTTGCCAGCGGGGATTTCCAGGCTGCGGACAAGGAACTGAAAAAAGCGCGTGAACTGGGGGTCAAAGATCCCGGTTTGGGGCCGTTGCATGCACGCACACTGCTGATGTTGAATCAGCCGAAGCGTTTGCTTGATGAAATCAATACCAGCGAGTCTGATCAGCCTGAGGCCAATGCGGCGGTTTTGGCTTTGCGAGCCCGCGCACACCTTGTTCTGAACGATCCGGTAGCTGCTGAAGACGAGTTGGCGAATGCCGATGCGCTGTTGCCCGGTCATGCCGAGACGCTGGTATCACGCGCCTATCTGGCGTTGACAACAAAAAATTCCGAAGAAGCCTTGGCATTCGTTGATCAGGCGTTGGCCAAGGCTGAGCAAAGGGCTGATATATGGGTTATGAAGGGTGATCTGCTGCGCATGCTGAAGCGCGACGCCGAGTCCCTTCCGGCCTATGCCAAGGCTATAGCCATCGAGCCCGCCAACATCCCTGCCCGCTTGGCCAGCGCACAGTTGCATCTGGAAGCGTCTGCGCTGGAGAAGGCGGAAGTCGATCTCAAAGCGCTCAGCAAGATTGCGCCGAACAATGTAATGGGACGCTATCTGGAAGCCTTCGTCGAGTTTCGACGGTCTCGTTTTCAGGAGGCCGACGCCAAGTTGACGGATGTGTTGCGTTCCGCGCCCAACTTTCTGCCGGCTCACCTGTTGGCGGGCGCCGTCAAGCTTGCTACCAATAATCGGGAAGCCGCCAAGAACCATCTCGACCGCGTCCTGAATGCCGCTCCCCAGCACCCATTGGCCCGCAAGCTGATGGCCGCTACGTTGGCCAATCTGGGGGATCTTGAGCAAGCCAGAAAAATACTGAATACCTTCGAAAATACCGGGAGCGATCCTATTCTCGATACTCTGCAGGGTGAGCTTGCCCTCAGGCAGGGTGATTTTGCCCAGGCCCGCAAGCACTTCGAGAAAATGGATGGCAATTCCCCGCAGAGCCCGAAGTTCTTTACAGAACTGGCTGCAAGTCGTCTGGGTACGGGTGATCAGGCAGGCGCAATCGAGGCGCTGACCAAAGCCGCTGAACTCGATACGGCGTCTGCCAAGCCGGATGTGCTGCTTGTTCTTGCTCACCTGAAGGAGAAGCGCTACGACGACGCATCCAAGGTGATCGATAAACTGGAGAAGGAGCGCCCTGACGATCCCCTGGTGCAGAACCTGCGGGGGTCGATATTCATTGCACGTAATGAAAAGGCTCAGGCGCGCGCAAGTTTCGCAAAAGCATTACAGATGAAGCCCGGTTATTTCCCGGCCGCTTCCAATCTGGCGCTGATGGATATCATGGACAAGGATTTGAAGGCGGCGCGCTCCCGATTCGAACAGTTGCTGAAACAGGCGCCGAACGAAAGCAGGGCATGGCTGGCGCTGGCAACCATGGATGCCCGCGAGAAAAACGAGGCGGGTTATCTCAGGAACCTGGAGCAGGCTAGAAAGGCGGATAGCAAGAACATCCAGCCGCATAATTTGCTGTCCCGCTATTGGCTTGCCAAGAAAGATGGCGGAAAAGCGGTCGCTGCGGCACGAGAAGGTCTGGATGCAACCGGGCGCATAGAGTTTCAGGAATTGATCGGTTTGGCGCAGTTGTTGCAGAAGGACCAGGCCAGTGCGTTGGCTACCTTTACTCGTTGGGCTGAAGGCAGTCCTGATAACCCGATGGCCCACTTCAGGCTGGCGCAGATGCAGATCCAGGCCAAGGATAATGCCGGTGCGCTGAAATCCTTGGAAAGAGCGATTGCTCTGCGTGCCGATTTCGCCGAAGCCAATCAAAGCAAAGCATTGCTGCTGGGGAAGATGGGGCGAGGTGCTGAAGCGATCAAAATGGCCAGGGACATGCAGTCAAGAAAGCCGAAAGAGGCCGCCGGCTATCTTACGGAAGCCGAAATTCTGTTTAATGACAAGCGTTATCCTGATGCCGGCAAGTTGTTCGTCAAGGCTTCACAAGTCACCGGTCAGGGGCAATGGCTTGCGCGTGCGTACCAGGCATATGGTTTGGCAGGGCAATCCGGGGAAGGGGAAAGCCAGTTGGGGCAATGGCTGAAGGCGCATCCGAATGACGCACAAGTACGCCACCTTCTTGCAGCGGCACTCCTGAACGCGAAACGCCTGAAGGATTCCGCAGAGCAATATCGCATTCTTGTGAGCGCCAATCCCAAGGATATGGTTGCGTACAACAATCTTGCCTGGCTGCTTGGAGAATTGAAGGATCCGACGGCAATAGCCATTTCCGAGCAGGCTTACAAACTGAATCCCGATAACCCCGCCATTCAGGATACCTTAGGATGGAATCTGATCAACATGGGTCAATCGCAGCGCGGTCTCGAAATGTTGAGGAAAGCCCTTTCCCGAGCACCTGATGCATTGGAAATACACTGGCATCTTGCATCCGGTTTGATCAAGACGGGAGATCGTATCCAGGGGCGACAAGAACTGGAAAAACTTCTGGAAAAGGGCCGAGCCTTCCCGCAAGAGGCTGAGGCGAGAAAACTGCTGGAAAGCCTTAAATGATTGTTCAATTCGTCGATTTCGGGCTTCGCTGACACAGATAATGAAGTTCGTGATCGCTCAGTCATAAATATTCAATTCAAGGAGTTTGTATGCAGTTCATTCGAGGCACGGTCTATTCGAGTCTGTTTACCCTCATCCTGGCCACTTCATTGGCGGGATGCGGAAGTAATCTGACGCCCGAGGAGAGCATTGCCAAGGCAAAGGAGTTGATTGGCAATGGCGAGTTTCGACCTGCTTTGATAGAGCTTTCAAATGCTGTGCAGGACGATCCTTCTTCGCAAGAGGGGCGCTGGTTAATGGGCAAGGTGGCGATCGAGTTGGGTGATGGCGCAAAAGCCGAAAAAGAAATCAGAAAAGCGCTCGAATTGGGGCAGACAAACCAATCGGCGCAACCGCTTCTCGTTAAATCAATCATGCTTCAGGGCGATGTCGAACGGGTTGTGAAAGAAACTGCCTCAATACCGCCGGATATGACCAATGCAAACAAGGCAATGGTTCTTGGCTTGCGAGGCCATGCGCTGATCTTGCAGGGCAAGATGGAACTGGCCAAATCCGTTCTTGAGAATGTGCTGAGATTGGAGCCTGACTCGATCGAAGCCTTGGTCGGGTTGGCTGCATTGGATAGCGTTAAGCGTGACTTCGTGGCAGCAAATCGTTGGGTTGAATTGGCGATCAAGGCCCACCCAAGTTCGCCCGAAGCCTGGAGTGCGCAAGGTGATCTGGCCATGCTACAAGGCGACCTCTCCAAAGCCAGGGAAGCCTTTGGCAAGGCGATCAAGCATAGATCCTTTGCGACGCTTGATACCGCCAAACATGCGCTTCTGCTTGTTCATGCGAAAGAGTTTCAGTCTGCCGAAAAGGATATTGAAAGCTTGAAAAAAGAGGGTCTGGCCAATCATCCCTACGTGAGTTATGTCTCCGGCCAGTATTTTTTCGCGCAGAAGAAATACTCACAGGCAGTGGAGTCATTTGAAGCCAGTCAAGCAGCGGATCCAAATAATCGTTTGAATAATCTTTACCTTGCTGTTACCTACCATCTTTTGGGGCAGCAGGAAAAAGCGCATGGGCTTGCAAAGCGATTGAATGCTGAATCGCCGCGATCACCAACCGTAAAACAGTTGCTCAGTGACATACAAATCAGCCGTATTGAGTACGATGCAGCAAGGGCGACCCTGCAGGGGGCTTTGGACGCATCTCCACAAAATGCCGGCCTGCTGGATATGCTGACCAGTGTGGCCTTGATGCAGGGAGATGCCGCCAAAGGGCTGGAATTTGCCAGCCGTCTTGTAATGCTCGTGCCTAATTCGAGCGAGGCGAAGGCGAAACTTCTGCGTGCAAAGTTGATAGCTGGCCAAGCCCTTGACGCCCCAACTGAAAAAACAGCAGCAGGGGATATCTTCAATACCGAACTGTTGCTTACCTTGGAACTACTGCGCAACAAGCAGCCTGCACAAGCCCTTGAGAGAGCTCGAAAACTGCATAACCAATATCCTGACAAGCCCGATTCGCTAAACCTGATGGCAGCCGCCTATCTGATGCTCGGTCAAACAGATAAAGCAAAAGCCGAACTTGAATCCTCTCTCAAGCTCAAACCCAACGATCCATCCGCGACTAAAAATCTGGCCAGGATTGAAATCTTCAAGCGCAACATGAAGCGTTCCCGTGAGTTGCTTGTCCCATTGGTCAAGGCATTTCCTGGCGACGAAGAAGCCGTTTTGTTGCTGGTCGCCGTCGAGGGACGTTTAGGCAATACGGTTTCCGCCATCCCGATGCTGGAACAGGTGGTTCAACAGAATCCCGGCGCACTGGTCGCGCGGAATACGTTGGCCTCGGAGTATTTGCGTGCCGGCAAGGCGCAGAATGTCATCACCATTACACAGGGGCTTTCGGATGCCCAGTATCAGCGTCAACCTTCTTTGCTTGAATTGCGTGGCAAGGCGCTGTTGCAGGCGAATGATGCGATTTCGGCACGCAAAGTATTTCAGCAATGGACAAGGCTGGTTCCCGAGTCAGCGCCAGCTCATTTCTATTACAGCGACAGCCTGGCTAGAAACGGTGAATTGACTGCTGCACGAAGTGGAATAGAACGTGCCGTCAGATTAAATCCACGCTTTTTGCCAGCTCGAATTGGCGAGATCAAGATGCTGGTTCAAGACAAGCAACTAGCCAAGGCAAGGAAGGGTCTGGAAAAACTCAGGCAGGATTTTGGTGATCATGCCGAGGTGCTCGCACTTGAGGGTTGGTTCGCTTTGGGTACGAGCAGCTTTGGCGAAGCCGAGAAAAAGCTGGCAGCGGCATTGAAACGCAAACCGGATACTGACACTGCAGTTCTGTTAGCGCGGGCGTTGTGGGGGCAACAGAAACATGATTTGGCTTTGAAAGGGATGCAGGATTGGTTGAAGGCACGACCTGATGATCTTGCGATGAGCCTCCATATGGCCGGTGCTTATCTCAGCCTGAACCGCAAGGAGGATGCACGCGTTCTGTATGCAAAAATTGTCGAGAGTTATCCCAACCATGTTCCGGCACTCAATAATCTGGCCTGGCTAGGCCAGGACAGGGACATTGCTCAGGCGATCAAATACGCTCAACACGCTCAGTCGGTTGCGCCCAAGGATCCATTCGTCAAGGACACTCTTGGTATGCTTTTGATGAAGCGGGGAGATCTCACCGCTGCCCACAATCTGCTGCAGGAGGCTGTTGGTCTCATGCCGAAAGCGCCCCAGTTTCAATTGCATCTGGCAGAAATCCTGATCAAACAGCAAAGACATATACAGGCTGGAAAGATGTTGAACGAAATAATCGACAAATTCCCAGCCAGCCCGCAGGCCGGGGAAGCCAGGAATCTGCTCGCAACCATGGGCAGAGACAAGTAGTCGGGCCATGCGCATTTTGGCCATTGCCAACGCGCATGCCTTGGCGCATGTCTCCCGGCTGCTTGAGATAGCGAAGCTGTTGCGTCAGCATGGCCATGAAGTCCTCTTTGCCGGATACGGTAAATATTTGCAGGTTGCTGCCTGGGATGGTTTTTCAACGCGGGAATTGCCCTACATCTCGGTAGAGCAGGTGGTGCATGCGGTTCGCACCCAGAAGCTTTGGGAACTTTATCGGGAGCGGGAACTGGCAGAGTTCATCGAAGCCGAGTTGGCGCTTTATGCTGAATTCAAGCCCGATCTGGTGTTGCTGGATAACCGACCGACTGCACGTACTTCGGCCGAAATAGCCGGCCTGAAAAGCGCTTCTGTGCTGAATGTGCATATGAGCAATTACCGGCGCACGCCCTTTTTCAGTTATGTTCAACTCGCTGGCAAATTCCAGTTTCCAGGCCTGGATTATTTGGACAAACTCGAAAATGGAATCGAAAACCACGTTTACGATCGCATGGTCATGGGGGGGCTAAACCGCCTTCGTGGCAAACTCGGATTGCCCCCGCTCTTCGCCTATCAACATGAAGAGGGGCAGCATCTAGGTCTGCTCGCCGATACGCCTGAATTCAATCCGGTCCGCCAGTTGCCTGATCATATTCGTTACATCGGACCGCTGACCTGGCGCAATACGCTGCCTGCGCCAATGTGCCTTGGGCATCTCGATCCAGAACGCCCCACTGTTTACTTCACGCTTGGCAGCGAAGGGCTTAATGAACTGGTCGAGCAACTTGGTGTGCTGACACGGCAAGGCATTCAGATCGTAGTGGCAACCGGTGCGTCAGATTTTGCCGAGCAAGTGAAGCCTCTGGAAGGGGTTTATCTAGAGCAATTCATCAATACGGACACGCTTTTACCGCACTGCGATCTGGTCTGTTGCCATGGCGGAAACGGGACGCTATACCAAGCACTTGCACATGGCCTGCCCTGTATCGTGGTGGCAACGCATGCAGAGCAGAATTACGGTGGAAAGCGAATACAACAGCTGGGTTTGGGGCGTGCTACAACGCTTAAAAAACTGCGCCGTGAAGGTATGGCGAGCCTGCTTGAATCTGTGCTGCAAGTTCTGGATACAGCGAGCTACCGGGATGCCGCGCGTGCCATTGCGCCTCGGATCAAGGCATGGAACGGTGCGGAACTGGGGGCAAGAGCAATCATGGAATTGATATTGACTGACAACAGGAACACGAATCTCGATTAGAAAGTGGTGCCAGTTCGTCCATGGAGTTGGGTACCCACACTTCGTTCATGATCCGGAAATGAAAAAAGCGCAGCTTTCGCTGCGCTTTTTTTCTAACTAGTTACTTTCAAGCTGCTTTACGACGGCGGCCGACAAAGCCCATACCAGCCAAGCCGATGCCGATCAGAGCCAGCATGCCGGGTTCCGGAACCCGAGCGGGTTGACGGGTCAGGTTGGTAGATGTCTGGCCTTTCAGGGTCAGCGTCCAGTTGCCGGCGGTAAGACCGCTTGCAAAGAGGCCGTAGTTGCCCAAGCCGGCGACATTCGGACCGTAGCTGTAGTCAGCAGCAGTATTGTTGGTGCTGGTACCCAGGGTCTGGTTCAGGTTTTCAGTGTCAGCAAGTTCGGTACAGGTTACATCGAGGCTGCTGATACAGTTGCCGGCACCGAGGCCACCCGCGGAAGCGCCATCCGGAGCCCATTGCAGGCCGCTGAAAGTGCCATCCTTGGTCAAGGCGACTGAAACGGCCATGGTCGCCTGGGCAGAGTAGGTCAGACCCAGGTCATTCAGGATCTGAGCGCGCATGTCCGGATCAGCGTCAAAGCTCAATGCGAAATTGACAGCCGGGCCAGCAACGGTGAAGTTGAACGTCAGACCGGTGGTGGACAGGATTTCCGAGCTGGCAGAAGCCGAGGCGGCGGAAGTGATGTTCGACTCGGAAATCTGATCGGTATGCGATACGTTGGCATTCAGGCTGGTGATCTCGGAAGTGTAGATAACCGAGTCGGAGTTTGACCAGTTGCCGCCACCAATAGTCAGCCAGGTCAGGGTGCCATCACCGGCGACCTGGTTGTTCGTACGCGTGATTGCGCTGCCAGGTGCGTTGGTGACTGGTCCGTCCAGTACCGGCGTGACAGGGAAAGCTGCGCAGCTGTTGCTGGTCGGGGTGCCGCCGCAGGAGGCGCCGCCAATGTTGCCAACGCCGTTGATCAGGGCAGTGTTGGTTGTGCTGAAGTTGAAGCTGTTGATCGTCACGCCGTTGGCGGGGGTAAGCCCGGCATTCAGAAACGCGACAGACAGATTGTTGATGTTCAGGGATGAGCCGGCATAAACGTCAGCGGCTGCTTGACCGGACATGCCCAAAGCCAGAGTCGCGGCAATGGCGGTCGCCAGAGTGGTTTGTTTCAGTTTCATGATTTTCTCCAATTGATAAGGTTGCACTTTACAGGGCTGAGGCGACCTGCCGGGCCCCAGTGTGCGATGCATGTTTAGCTACGCAGACATTACAAAGCACATAGCGTGCCAGAAAATGTTCATATAATAAAAACAATGGGTTACGGTTGATTCGCGTATTTCTCTCGGTTGCGGAAGGTGTTGGTGTAAAGAATACCGACACTTCGTTGTTGTCCCTGTGCAGGGATGTGGTTGCAGAGCGGAGTGCAAAGAATGATGCATTGAGTAGAAAGGACGGAGCAAAAGCTAACTCATTGATTGTTTGATGCATCGTCATCTTGAGTGGCGTAAGAATTGCCGACATTGCCATGGCCGTGATGCGTCGAAAGCTTACTTGAGTCGCTTTGCCGGCACCCCCCCCCAGATTTCATGGGCGCCGATGACCGTGTCCTTGAGGACAACCGAGCCGGCGGAAATGATGGCCCCATCGCCGATGATGACGCCTGACATGACCACCGCCGTAGCTCCAATGGTCACGTTGTCGCCAGCCTTGATCCGCGCCAGGGCGAAATGGCGGCCTTCGATGGCGTGGCTGAACAGCACGGCGTCATGGCCAATGATGCAGTTGGCGCCCAACTCGGTCAGCGGCGGGTCGAGAATGACGCCGGCACTGTAGGTATTGGCGCCCATCCGCGTGCCAAGTGCCTGATACACCAGTCGCATCAGGGGAACGGGAAGAAAGTGTGTGCGAATCAGACTGTTGAACATCAACAGATAGAACAGGATGTTGACCTGGGCAGCAAATTCGCCGCGAGAGCCTTCGGAGAGTTCACCTTCCGGCAAGGGCATGAAATGTAAAAACAGGCGATAGATGGCAAAGGCATAACAGTAGAACAGTATGACCCAGGCGAAGGTCAATACCACCCCGCGAAAATCCCCTAGGGGAACAGCACCTAGCACTAGCCAGACCGTACCGAGGCTGAGGATTACGATGATGGTTAACAATAGGAAGAATAACGAAACTTGTTTGGCGTTGATGGCGCGCATGAGTGCTCCTCTAATAATGTAGCTGTACTCCGTCTGGACTGGGCCTTTCGGTTGCCAGCGCGCGAGTGTGGGCCTGTGGCGTTAAACTTCAATGCGTAACTTGTTGATACATAATGCAATTTAACATTCACTCAGTCAATCGACGTGCCGTTGACCATCGTGGGCGCGATGGGGGCGAAAAGCTGCGGTTTGCAAGGAATACGCTTCGCAATGATTGATGGATATTTCGCAAAATGCGGAAAGGAGTCGAGGTGCTGGATAAACAAAGACTTACATTCATTGTTCCAGTCAATAAGGAGGATGTTCTATCCAGAAACATATTGGCATCAAAGGTTTACCGAGACGGACGCCATCAGTTTATTTTTCAACGCGGATATACGAATGTTCCCAAGGCCTACAACGATGCAATCTCAGGCGCGGAAAGCGATATTCTCGTGTATTGTCACCAGGATGTTTATTTCCCGGATGAGTGGGAGGGGCAGTTTCTCGAGTCATTACGGAGGATTGATGCCTTTGACGCAAATTGGGGAGTACTTGGTGTCGCAGGAGTGAAAATGAAGCGGCGTTTGTTTGGAATGAGCCAGGGTGTCGAGTTTATCGGTAATTTCAGCACGAACGTGGCGGGAGGGGCTCAGGTCATTGACCATTTCAGGCCAATAGTTTATCCGCAGATCGTGCATACGCTTGATGAATTCATTTTGGTCGTCAAGAAGGTCAATGCTGCTTTCGACGAACAGATACCTAATAATCACTTTTATGGTGCTGATTTATGTCTGCAATGTGCGGCTCGGGGCTTTGCGTCATATGCGATTTCCGCCTACATGCATCACGACTCGGCTTCAAAATGGGTTTATAGTGATTTTTATGAGTCCGCAAGCTATATGTATGGCAAATACAGGCATACGCTGCCTATTGCTACGACTTGCGTGGTCATCGAGGATCGGCGCGGAAGGCCAAGCTTCCATACAGATTATATTGCACTCCTTGCCATGACTTTTCACTCGGTATTTAAATATCCAAAGCGCATCAAGCAGCCTCGTTTTAAGGTGTAGCTGATCAATCCATCAAGGAAAACCCGCACGGAATGTTTGCTAAGCGTGGACCTGTGCAGTTTAATCAATGGAACATGCCGCCAAAATAATCGCCACCCACGGTGCACCGGCAAGCATCGAAAACTGAACTGGAATTACTGATGACGTCAGGAATCGAGAAAGACAATTCGGAACGGCTGATGTTTTCCGGGCCAGTGGGGACATTGCTGTTTAACCTGGCGTTTCCAATCTACGCCAGCACATTGTTCTGGGTTATCTACACGCTAACGGACATTTACTGGATCAGTCGTATAGATCCTGAAAATCCTGCGATTGTGGGCGGGGTTAGCCTGATCATACCAATCTATATGCTCGCCTTCGCCCTGAGTAATGGCCTGTTGATAGGGGTCAAATCCTTGGTGGCCCGTGCGGTAGGCGCCAACAACGAGGAGTTGCTGAGCAGCGTGGCATCTGCGGGGTTGGCATTGGCTACTGCGGCGGCAGCGACCTTTCTTTTCTTCGGTTATGCCTTTTCCGATGAAATAACCAGATCCCTCGGAGCGACAGGCGACTTGTTCGAGCATGCGCATATTTTTCTTCTTTATATCCTTCCAGCCACAGCTCTGTTGTTTTCCTTCAATGTCCTGAGCGGAATAGCACAGGGCGAAGGTCAAATGAAGTACGTAATGCATGCAATGGGACTGGGTGTTGGTCTGAATATGCTGCTCGACCCGCTATTGATAATCTGGCTGGATTATGGCGTGCTTGGGGCGGCAGTTGCTACCTGCCTGTCACAGGCAATCTCTTTCATGTATCTGGTTTGGGTGTTTATGAAGGGTAATCTGCGCGTTCCGCTGCATATGAATATATTGAAGGCGCGTGCGGAAACAATCGCAAAGGTTCTTGATATCGGCTTGCCCCAGGGGCTTGCGGAGATTCTGGTTGCACTGTATTTGCTGGCGGTCAACTGGATTGTTGTTGACATAGATCCATCAGCAATGACTTCATTTGGCCTGTGTGCAAGAGTTGATCAGGTATTGCTGTTAAGCATCGCGGCAATTTCCTCAGCAGTATTGACTGCGGTCGCGCAGAATGCAGGAAGGGGGAATCTGGAACGCATCGGTAAAATTACCAATGTTGCTGTTGTGGCTGGCGGTATTTTGGTATTGGCCCAGGTGATTATATTGGTTGCTATTTCCCCATGGGTTTATGGCATGTTGAGCGATGTTGAGGTTGTAGTTGATTATTCGGTAAGTCAAACAAAAATCGTGAATATCTTCTATATTTTTGCCGTTCCTACCCTTGTTTTTCACTCTGTGTTTTTGGCAATAGGGCATCCTTGGCCCGCCATAAAAATACAATTTACCAAGATGTTTGCAATATCACTGCCAATAATGATCACGTTGATCTATGTATTCGATCTCGAAATGTACGGAGTATGGTCAGGTATTGCGGCCGGCGAAGTTGCGGCAGCCATCCTTGGATTCATCTGGTATTCCGTTTACAGAAAAAGGCTTGAAAGTGGGGCTTTGAAAATAGATGCAACATGAATAAATAATCACTTAAAAGTTGTAGCGGATTTCTGTGTAGATACGATCCTTGTTGCCAAACTGGCCGAACAGTCCGGCAGCATTGCCGCCAAAAACATCCGCCCCTGCGGCCAGTCGCCAGTTTCCATCCAATCGCCAGGTAACCTTGAATTGGGCCAACCAGTCATTGCGGTTGATGCTTCGCAGGAATAACAGTCTGGGTTCGATATTCTGATGCAGCGCTTGAGTGCTGATCAGGAAGGTAAAGCCGCTCTCTGTGGAATCAAGCAGCATTCCCGGTTCCGGATCGGGAAATCGCCGCTGGTAGTACTGGACATTGAAGCGAGTTTCCTGCGGGAAGCTCCACTCCAGTCCAACGATGTAGTCGAGCAGGTTCTGTTTGACGAGTCCATCTGCGTCTGTTGGCGTTGTGACGTTGAACAGCTTGTCCTTGGTGTATACCGCTTCGGCTTTGAATACCAGGGGGCCAAGATCCTTGCCCAGTGTGGCGCCCAGCTGATGTATGCGGTCATGGATCGGCTGGTAAAGCGTAGGGGCCAGGCGCGTGAAAGCGGCTGTTGGATCATTTGTGCTGTAATAAAACCCGGAAACATCCCATCCCGATTTGAGATAGGAAAGGCGAGTGCCATAGGCGGAATTGGCTAATCCAGTCGGCTTGTCTTCAGGTGCGATGCTGACCCCGGCAGGCGGTCTGAACGGGTAGAACTCTGCACCGGGTTTGCCGATGTCGTCGTAGGTCATGTGCGGGATCCAGACGCCCTCGGCATGGAAGTCGCCTTTGAAATATTCGGCCCGCGCAGCCCATTGGGGAATGCGCAGGATTTCGAAATCAGGCAGGGCCAGTTCACGCAGATCCTTGGCGGAGACGACGTCGGCAAAAAAGAGTCCGGCCATCTCCCCCCAGATGATGTGCTGTCTGCCAAGGCGGAATTCCCAGTCATTTGCTGGTATGTCGATATAGGCTTCGCGAATCTGCGCTTCCAGGCGCTGGTCGTTGCGCACCGAGCGGCTGTAGTGATCAGTCATGTCGTAGATCGGGTCATACATGAGCCTGCCGCCGAGTTTCCACGCGTTGCCGCCTGACAACTGTCCGGTCGATGCGAGTTCAAGCGTGTTGCGGAATTTGGTCCAGTGGGTCGGCGACTTGTACGCATAGGCCAGATCATTCTGAAAAAACCCTGTGATACGGGCTTGCTGGGATGGCGGCCGAGCTTGAGAAGTGGCGAGCGGATTTTCGAGAATTTGCGGGGTGGCTTCCACACTTGTTGCCGGGGGGGGCAGGGCCGACGGTTGAGCGCCAAACAGGGCATCAATGGAGCCCGCATCCTTCTCCTCGGCTGTTGCCGGCATCAATGTCGATGGGGACGTGGATATATCTTCCTGAACTTGCATAGGAGGGGCTGGCTCCCCGAACAGTGCATCAATGGAGCGAGGTTCGTCTTCCGGCGGATGCGGTTTGGAGGAGGATTCAGTCGTTTGCGATGGAGTTGATGTGGGCGCCTCGACAGGTCCGCCGAACAGGGCATCAATGGAGCGAGGTTCGTCTTCCGGCGGATGCAGTTTGGCGGGGGGTTCGGTCGTTCGAGAAGGAGTTGATTTGGGCGCCTCGACAGGTCCGCCGAACAGGTCGTCAATGGATTGCGGATCCGCCTTTTTTTTGCCCTTGGCATGGGCAAGTTCGGTAAAGGCGATGCTGTCCAGTGTGAAGACCAGGAGCAACAAGCTCGCCAATCGACCAAATCGGACTGGGATGAGGGTTTTCAAATTCGACTGCTGGTACATGTATTACCCCTATTCAACAATCTGGCCATCACTAAGCTCGATCACCCGGTCAGCCATTTCCATGACACGAGGATCATGCGTGGAAAAAATGAAGGTCACACCTTCCTGCTGGTTGAGTTCACGCATGAGCGCGAGAATTTCTCCACCAGTTTTTCGGTCCAGGTTGGCGGTTGGCTCATCCGCCAGGATGATCTTGGGTTTTGTCGCAAGCGCGCGGGCAATTGCAACGCGCTGTCTCTGGCCGCCACTCAATTCGTTGGGACGGTGTCCGCCAAAGCGCTCCAGGCCAACCACTTTCAACGCATGCTCAACCCGCTGCCGGCTTTCCACCTTGTTAACGTCCCGCTTCTGCATAAGCGGGTATTCCACATTCTCCCAGGCCGAAAGTACCGGCAGCAGGTTGAAGGTCTGAAATACGAATCCCAAAGTGTGCAGGCGCAGATCGGCCAGATCATCTGCGGATCTGGCGCTGATATCCTGTCCTTGTATCAGGATGCTGCCTTCTGTCGGGGAGTCGATGCAGCCGATCATGTTGAGGAGGGTCGACTTTCCGCTTCCTGAAGGGCCCGCCAAAGCGAGAAACTCGCCTTCAAAGACCACGATGGAGACGTTGCTCAAGGCAGTCACAATCTGTTCGCCAAGTGTGTATCGCTTGCTTACCTCCCGAACTTCCACAACTCTTTGAGCCGACTTGGCCTCGGCTTCTACATCAATCACGAACTGGAGAAGGTATGGGGGTATCGCGAACAAGTCCCCATCCTGCAAGGGTTCGCGCTGGATTCTTGTCTTGTTGAGGTAAACGCCGCCCTGGCTTCCCAAGTCTTCAAGAAAGTAACCTTCTTCGTCGAGTGTTACGCGCGCATGTCTGCGACTGACACTTTTTTCATCCAGATGGATTTCGCACTCGTTGGCGCGACCGATCAAGGAGGATGACCGATAAAGGCGGATGTTTTGCACAACCTGCTGGTTCTGCCAGATCAGGATTCTTGCCATCGTGTTGTCCGTAGCAGCATCAAGCTAATGCAAAAAGTATCCGAAAATTAGATCGCTGCAACCCGCGCAGGGTGATCGAAAAAATGGGTTATCGGCTTGAGTCAATTGAATCCTGCGACCGTCTTGGCGCCAGTAATCCAGCTGGTTTCAGGATGTTACACTTTCCCCGGGTGATGTTGAATTTTGGCTTTGATCTGATAGGAAACCGTAATGAATTTAGCACGGATGGCCATGAGACTGCTTCGGCCTTGCCTCGCATTACTGTGTGCGATTTCGATGTTCGCCGCATTGCCGGCAAAGTCTGATGACGACACGGAACAGTCCGGGTTTGCTCGGGAAGTCCTTGAACGGGCTGAGCGGATTCGTTTTCCAGGCAAGGGCTTCCAGGTTGATATCGCGATTACGACGACAGCACCGGATAACGATCCAGAACTTCGGTCATACCGAATCCTTTCCAAAGGCAATGCTCAGACTCTGGTTCAGACCACTGCGCCGGCTATTGACCGAAATCAGATTCTGTTGATGCGCGATCACGACCTCTGGGTATTCCTGCCGAATCTGTCTCAGCCGATCCGGCTACCCCTTTCGCAAAGGTTGACCGGGCAGGTGGCAAACGGGGATCTGGCGCGTGCCAACTTTGTCGGGGATTACACCCCGAGCTTGCTGCGCAGCGAGAAGATCGGCGGCGAGTTGCATCATGTTCTGCAACTGAATGCGGTGGACCGCTGGGTAACCTACAACAAGGTGCATTACTGGGTAAATGCCCGCAACGGCCACCCGTACAAGGCGGAATTCTTTACCTTGTCCGGCCGCCTGCTGAAGGTCTGCCACTATCAGAAATTCAAGCCTATGGGCGGCGAGGTGAGGCCTACGCAACTGGTCATCGAAGACGCGTTGCGCAGCGGGCATCGTTCGGTGCTCGATTATTCCGGCATGGTGGAAAGGGATCTACCTGATCGAATTTTTACCAAGGATTACCTGAAGAAACTGAGCCGCTGACGTTCGCGCTCAAATCCGACAGTAATCGCGCGATCAAATGTTGTGACGCAAAGCGTCGACGACGGGCAGTCTGGAGGCGCGTCTGCCGGGTAATACAGCCGCCAGCGCGGCCGCCAGGGAGCCTATCAATAGCGCAACGCCCATGACCCAGGGCACAAGATGAATGGAGGCGGTGTATTCGGCGTTGGAGCCCGGCGGCGGCGGCATGGTTATTCCGACACCCGAAATCGCTGCGGCAAAGCTTCCGCCGACAAGCAGTCCGATCAAGCTGCCCAGCAGGCCCAGTAATGTGTATTCGAGCATGACCAGCTTGAATACTTGGCTGCGGCGCTGTCCGATGGCCAGCATGGTGCCGAATTCTCCCGTCCTTTCATAAACGGCCATGTTGACGGTACTGGCTACGCTCAACACCAGCATGACCATGATGATGAACTGCAATGCACCGAACTGGCGTCGATATAACGCCACGGTTTTTTCGTAGAAATCCGCCAGTTGATACCATGGCTTCATCTCGTAGGCCTGTGTGCCGATTTTTCGGTTGATCGCAGCCAACACCTCGTCTGTCGCAAGGCTGTCGTCCAGTGATACGACAATGGCATGGACCGCATCGGTATAAAGCAGCTCCTGTGCCGAGTTCATCGGGATGCGTACCGCCCGGTCGTCGTATTCCTTGAAGAAAGTGCGGAAGACCCCGACGACTTCGAATTCCAGGGTATTCAGCGCACCCTCCGGCGTATTGACCATCAATGTCACCGAGTCGCCCGGTTGCAGGTGCAGAGAAGCGGCAACGCCTTCGCCAAGGATGACGCCATTCTGGTCCGTGTCTTTGAGTTGTCGTCCGGCGACCATGGTCATGGCGCTGCCCAGTGCAGCTTCCTTGTCGGGTTCCACCCCCTCGCCCATGATCGGCAGGTCAGCCCGGCCGTTATTCGCGAGCCCGGAAAAGTTGAGGCGTGCCATCACATCCTGAACGTGCGGCAGAGTGGCAATTGACTCGGCCAGTGGTTTGGCCTCCGCGATCAGGTAGCGGGAGGGTTCGCGTTTGCCATATTCCAGGAAGCCCTTGCGGTAGATCTGGATGTGGCCGATACGGGAATGGATGGTGGCTTCACGCAACTGGACGAATACGTCCTCAACGAAACCGCCGCTGACGATGATCGCGGCGACGCCGGAGACGATCGCCGCCAGGGTCAGCGCGGTGCGAAGGCGATTTCTGAAAATATTGCGAAAAGCGAGTTTCAGCATGGATTCGTCTTGCCGTTCTGCTAGATATTGTGTCTGAGCGCGTTGATGATCTGCATCCGCGAGGCCTTCCAGGAGGGATAGATGCCGGCCATGACGGTAGTGCTGAAAGCAATGCCGAAGGCGGTGGCAAGCACACTCCAGGTCGCGCGGATTTCTCCCCGGTAGCCTTCTTCCATCCCTGGAGGTGGCGGCATCGGGATGCCGACAAACGAAATCAGCTCGGCCAGGCCATAGCCAACCAGCACGCCCATGCCGCACCCCGCAAGGGCGAGCAACAGGCTTTCGATCGCGAATAATTGCATGACCTTGCTGCGCTTGAAGCCTATGGCCAGCAAGGTGCCGATTTCTCCCGTGCGTTCCAGCACATTCATGATGAGCATGTTCGAAATGCTCAGGATGATGATGCAGCCGATGATCAATTTGAGCACCAGCATCTGGCGGGAAAACAGGGCGACGGTCTTGTTGTAGAAGTCTGCCCGTTCATACCACGGTACAAACTCCAGGGCGGCGGATTTGAGCGGATAGGCGGTGCGGAACTGTTCAAGATACTGGTCGGTAAGGTCTGTTTCCTCAAGCAGAACCAGCCAGGAGTGGGCGCCATTGACCCGCAACAGGGATTGGCCCAGGCCGAGCGGCAGGCGCAGAGCCGAGTCATCGTAGGCCTGGCTGCCGGTAATGAAGATGCCGGCTACCGTGGCTTCCACGGCATTGATGCCGCCGCTCGATGGCGTCGTCAACAGGGCGACAGTGGCGCCGGGTGCTACCCCGAGATTGCGCGCCAGGCCGCGTCCCAGGATCACCTCCTTGGCGTTGGTGCCGGACAGATCCTTGCCTTCGACGATGCGAAACGCCTTGCTGAGTTCCGCCTCCTTCGCAGGGTTGACTCCATCGGCAAGAAAAGACACGGTCGTCTCGCCATGGCTGATCAGGCCGGTGACTGCCAGCCTTGGCGCCACCAGTTTGACCCCGGGAATCTTTTCGATCTCCGCGTCCTGAGGCATTGCATCGGGGAGGATGAAAGCGAACGGGTCGGCCGCGCCGGCTTTCAAATATCCTGGCCGCACGACCTGGATGTGTCCGAGCTGGGATTGGATGGTGCCCTCACGCATGGCCCAGAAGATCCATTGGGCAAATCCATCCGCCAGCACCATCGAGATAACGCCGGCTGCCACGGTGAGAAGCGCGATCAGGGCACGTCGCCGATTTCGTATCAGGTTGCGTGCCGCGATGAGGACTTCATCCATGATTGCCGATTGTTTATGAGTTGATGGATTCTACTTGCTGCGACCAAGGCTGTTGAGACGAGATTGACGCACAATCCGGCGGCTTATATGGAGTCGAGCAAGCTGCGAAATACCGAAGCCGCGTCCAGTCCGCGCAATGCGACAGAGATGCGTGCGGCGTTGAAAAGCATGCCTTCTGATTCAAGTCCCTGGCGAACCGCGTGCTGAATATCCTGGCGTGTGGCGCTGGCGGCGCGCAACAGGCATCCGGCGCCAGCGATCTCGATCAATCGCATGTTCAGGAATTGATCAAGATTTCCAGCCAGGCCAATAACGGGTATGCCGGATGCAAGACTCTGATAGCTGGTTGGGCTGCCGCCATTGCAGATAACCAGGGATGCACGGGCGGAGGCCAGATCGCCCGGCAGGTAATCGCTTACCCTGACGTTTGGCGGCGGCGGGCCTGGTAGATCATGGCCAGCGGTGGCGGCGATGACCGTGACCGGCAAAGGCGAGAGCGCCTCCAGAATGTCGGGTAAGCGCCTGGCCTGGCCGGAACTGCCTAGCGTGAGATAAATGATCGGGCGGTCATCAGGCAATGTCGACCACCATTCCGGTAAAGGGACTTTCGGAGACCACGCCAGGTGGCCAAGAAAATGGTGATTGGCCGGCAACTTGTGCAGGCTTACCAGCTCCGGTACATCCGCGTAAAGCACATGATCGGCTTCGGTATAGGTGTGGCGAAGGTCGGCTGGAAGCGGCTGCAGACCATGGCTTTTGCGGACCCGATTCAGCGCAGATGCATGCAACGCGAAGGCCAGAGGGCGAGCCAGATTGAACAGATGTTGCGCCAGTTTTACACCGACGATACGAGTCAGCGGGATGTCTGGTACAGGAAAACTCAGGTTGGCGTAAGGGCTCCAGTACGCATTGGTGATATTCAAGTACGGTATGCCCTCCACGCGCGCACTGACGCCGAGAGAGAGCCGAAAGTCGCCGACCACGACATCGGGCTTCCAGGTTCGCATGAGTTCGCGGTCAGCTTTTACATATTCCTCAAGCGTGCTGGAGTCGTATATCGGGCTGCCGCTAGCGAGCGCGCGAAAGAAACGTTGACCGGAAATGCTCGCTATTGCTCGCGTCGGGTAGGGAAGTTGGCCCAGCAGCGGGGCGTAGCGCGGATCACACGCCAGGCATATTTCGTAACAGGCCGGATCCAGAGTTGCAGCCAGGGTTGCAGCTCGGGCGACATGGGCCAGGGTAACCGCTTCCGCAACGAACAGAATGCGTCGTTTGCCGGCCATGCTCATTCCAAACGGCGGCTATGCAAAATCATTCGGATGAGGCTATCCGAGCAACAGATTCTCGACCGACTTGCGCGTCGATCTGGCCACGGGAATCGGGCCGGCACCAATGCGGCCAATAAAAAACAAACGCTCGACAGCAGGTTCACCGATGATTTCGAGCAGTTGTCGATTCAAAATTTCGACACGCTTCAGCGCGGTTGGCGTTTTGGTAAAGGCCAGTTTCCGCCGGAAATAGCGGGTAAAGATTACGGGCGTCATTTCGGGTTGGATCAGCCAACCCAATTGTGTTGCTACCAGCCAGAAACGCTGCATGGCCCGCCCGGCGGCGATGAAGTCATCGATGCCTCCGAGCGGCTTCGGGGCTTGCAGGGCAAAGTGTGCGCCGCACAGGAGACCAGGCAGCAGATCAAGTTGCAGACGTGGCGGCAGATCGCCAAAAAGATACTTGTTGAAAAATGCGATGCGTTCCCAACTGGACATAGCCCAACGCATGAAGCGGGCCGTGATCGGGTCTACTCCGACCGCCTGGTCGGGAATTCGGTCCTCGCTGAACCTGGCGCCCCACTCGATGACAGCGCTGTGAACCTCGTAAGCTTCTGGAATGGTCAGGCGAACCTTGGCGTTATCAAACATGAAACGAGCCAGACGCCATCTTTTTGCCCAGCCTTCGAACCAGATCACCTGATAGCCTTCCGGCAAGGCCGCGACCAGCGTGTGTACTTGCTTGGCCGAGAGCGGTCGAATGGACATCGGACGACGTTGCACGACGCGGGTTTCAATGCAGGTTGCGAGAGGGTCGCTCGCCACGCTGCTGTCCCTGGTGAAGCAAACATCAAACAGCAGATGGGATTCGGGCGTATCCAGTCGGCGTTCGATTGAGGCGCGCCGCCCTTGAGTTGAAGCGGCCACTGCAATGGTTTCCAGGATGGCTCCAACAGCCAGTTGGCTGGCATGGCCGTCCCGGTCATAAACCACGTGGTCGCGGGTGTCGAAGCCATGCAGCAGGAGGTGCTCATCACCCAGTATCTCGAAGCGCCAAGGCTGGGTGTTATCGCCGCTTGGCGCCCAGCGTGCAAGGTCGAGGATGCGATAGATGTGCTCGGGTATGGCGTGGCCCATGTCAGATTCCGAGTTGGCGCCTGGCGATTGCTATCGCAATGCGGTTGACGGGGTTGCGATTGCCGCCCGGTCGCCAGGTATGGGCAATCCTGTTGCGATAGGCATCGAACTGGATGCCATGCGGGGCCGCCCAGACCTTGCCGCGGCCAAGCAGAATCTTCAGTGCTTCCGCGCCCGCGATACCGGCGCAAAGCATGCAAGCCATGATGGTGGAGGGGCCTTTCCCTGCCTTCAGATTGACCCTGCCTGGATCGGCAAGGTAGTGCCGGTGCAGCAAGCCTGGCGCCAGACCAACCAGGAATCGGATGGCTTTTTCCAGTTCGGGACGGTCTCCCCATTGAAAATAATCTTCAAAACTCATCTGGCCGGGCAGGAAGTTGAGCAGACCGGCACTCATGCCCAGAGGCGCTACGGTAATGGCGGGTATGCCATGCTTGTGGCAGTGCGCGAAGACCATTTGCCGCGCTTCAATGGCAAAGAAATCGAGGCCATCGACGTATAGATCGACATCGCTGAAAAATTGATCGACGTTATTGTTGTCGACTCCATTTGGGAAGGTTTCGATAACACATCCCGGATTGATCTGACGCGCTTGTTCGGCCAGCACATCGACTTTGTCACGGCCGATAGTGAGCATGGATGCTCCGGCCTGGCGGTTGAAATTGGCCAGTTCGAAAGAATCCAGATCGGCGATGTTGAATTTCGATACGCCCAGACGAGCCAAGGTCAGCAAGTGGAAACCACCGACGCCTCCCATCCCGGCGATGGCAACCCGTTTGTTGCAGAGGCTGGCTTGTTCCTGTTCAGTGACCCAGCCAAGGTTGCGGGAAAAGGCTTCCTGATAGTTGAAGTCCATGGCATTCAGCCACGCGCAATACGGGCGAGAATGGCGTTTTCTTCGTGGGGAGACATGAAGTAAGGGTACAGCGAGCGCTCCTGACGGGAGAGTTCCGGATGGCCGGCAAATTTTTCCATCATCAGCGCGCCGTAGTTGGCGACATCCAGCCTGAGCAGCAAGGCAGGAGCGCCAACGCGCGGGCACATACGTTCAACCCCCAATTGCTGGAAACCCAGCATGCGCTGATAGAACGAAACATGTGACGGGTTCACTTCGATCACGATATCCGTGTAATCCCATATTCTTACCGCATACAGATAGGCAACCTGGAATAGCCCGGCAATCATGCGTTTGGATGCGCTTTTATGGTCGATGGCAAGCTTGGTGAATTCACAAACCCGCAGCCCCTGTTGCCGGAGTGTATCGACTTCCGGTTTGTAGAGTTCGTCGACAAGCAGGCCGGAACCCGTGTCGAATCCGACAGTGATCGTGCCGATCACTGCATCTTCCTTGTAGGTGGCCAAAGTAATTCGCTCCGGGCAAATCTGCTGGCCGGATTGCGCGCTGACCTGGTAGCCGACGTCCCGATAACGTTTTTCAACGAGAAACCTTGCTTCTCGGGTACGCGCATCGTCATGGGCAAGACGGATCTTGAATGTATCCTTCTTGACCGAGCCGGTCGACGCATCTTCGGCGTCCGGGCCAGTGTATGTCATGCCGACATTCTGCAAACGCGGCGGCTGCTCGACGACGGCAATCGTTTTTGACCAGGTGCTGCTGCCTAGGCGCAGCCTGTCCATGATTCCCATTGTTACTTCCTCACATCCTGGGGCTCGGCGAGCTCATATAATGAATCGCATCCTGATGACTAATGATAGCGCTGTGATGTAACGCATCTAACCAAGAGTTTACGGCACAGTCCTTTACAATCAACCCCATGAAGATTGAATTGATCACCACCGAGGATCGTGGTCGCTACTTGGTCGGCCATGCCGCTGAAATCGAGCGGATATTGCACGAGGTGATGGACGAAAAAAACATCGTTGCCGTGTATGGGGAAAACGGAAAGCAATTTCTGCTATCGACACTTGTAGCGATCGAGCCAGCCAAGGGCTACCTGCTGTTCGAGCAAGGCGTCGATGATGCGATGAACGCCTTGTTGCTGGGAAGTAGCGAATGCACATTCGCAACCACTCATGATCAGGTGCATATCCAGTTTTCCAGCCCAAAGATGGAATCCGCCAGGCTGGGCCAGGAGAAGCTCTTCCGTGTTCCCATGCCGCAGGAGGTGCTCCGTTTGCAGCGCCGAGAGTACTACCGCCTGGTTACATCGGTAGTGAACCCGGTGAAGTGCCTGATCAATACCGGTTCCGGTCTGCTTGAGTCCATCGTCGTCGATATCAGCATCGGGGGGGTGGGCGTGCTCGCTTACCCGGAAGACGGGCGCCTGAAAGCCGGTGAGATATTCCACGGCTGTCGCATCACATTGCCCGGAACGGGCGAGTTTGCCGTCGGGCTGAATGTTTGCACGACGTTCGAAATCACACTGAAAAATGGTCGGCTGACGCATCGAGCGGGATGTCGCTTCATTGACTTGCCACCCAGTGTCGAGACCGCGATTCAGCGTTACATTATTCAGATCGATCGAGAACGGCGGGCGCGTTACACCTGAGCTTTCTTCTCGCTCAACCAGCGTGCGGCGTCCAGCGCAAAGTAAGTCAGAACGGCGTCGGCGCCGGCGCGCTTGAAACCAAGCAGGCTCTCCAGCACACAGGCTTTTTCATTCAGCCAGCCATTTTGTGCGGCGGCCTTCAGCATCGCGTACTCGCCGCTGACCTGATACACGAATGTGGGCGCTTTGTAGGTTTCCTTTACTTGCCGCACGATGTCCAGATAAGGCATGCCGGGTTTGACCATGACCATGTCCGCGCCTTCCTGGAGGTCCAGCCCGACTTCCCATAGCGCTTCATCGCTATTGGCCGGGTCCATCTGATAAGTGTATTTGTCGCCCTGTCCAAGATTTGCGGCGGAGCCGACCGCGTCGCGGAAAGGGCCGTAGAAGCTGGAGGCATATTTGGCGGAATAGGCCAGGATGCGTGTATGAATGAAACCGGCGGCATCGAGCGCATCTCGTACTGCGTGGATGCGGCCGTCCATCATGTCTGACGGCGCCACGACATCGGCGCCGGCGGTGGCATGGCACTCGGCCTGACGGGTCAGCACGGCGATGGTTTCGTCGTTGAGTACATAGCCCGCGTCATTGATCAGGCCATCCTGTCCGTGGCTGGTATAGGGGTCGAGCGCGATGTCGGTAATCACGCCAAGTTCGGGAAAGCGCTGCTTCAACGCCGCAACCACGCGCGGCACCAAACCATTCGGGTTGTACGCCTCCGCTGCATCGAGACTCTTCAGCGCGGTATCGACTACCGGGAACAGAGCCAGTGCCGGCACCCCCAGCTTCAGGCACTCCTCGGCAATTGAAAACAGCTTATCCAGGCTCATGCGTTGCACACCGGGCATCGAAGCGATGTCCTCGACCCGGTTCTCGCCGTCCAGCACAAACACGGGCAGGATCAGGTCGGCTGCAGTGAGGGTGTTTTCGCGCATCAACCGGCGTGAAAATACATCCCGGCGCATGCGGCGCATGCGTTTATGCGGAAAGCTGGATAAATCGAACATGAAGTCTCTCTCCTGAAATAAAAATACCAATCCAACGGCGGCCGTATTGGGGAACAAATAGCGGCACTCTCTTCTCCATGCCGACAGACGAATCGCTTCGTCTCCCGCTCCCTCTCCCTGGGCGGGTGTCTTGATGCAAGATCAAGGCAGTTTTACCCGGCTTGAGGTTTACCCAAAACCTCCACTTGAGCCGGGTTTTTTTTTGGCGTGCCCAGCCAGTCTCGCACCACGCCTTCAGCCTGATCGACACCAATCTTTTTCAGACTGGAAAAGAGTTGTGCGCTGGCATTCATGCCCATCTTTCTAAGTTCGGCGCTGACTGCAAGGAGGGTCTGGGCGGCCGGGCCGCGCGCGAGCTTGTCGGATTTCGAAAGCAGGACATGCACCGGGCGCCCGGAAGGACGAAACCATTCCAGCAGGGAACGATCCAGTTCCGTAAGAGGGTGGCGGATGTCCATGATCATGATCAGGCCGGCGAGTTGCGTCCTGTCCGACAGATAACCGCCGATCAGCGCCTGCCAGACATGCTTCTGCGCTTTCGGAGCGCGGGCGTAGCCGTAGCCGGGCAGATCGACCAGAAAGCGGCCGTCATCGACACGGAAAAAATTCAGATGTTGCGTGCGGCCGGGCATCTTGCTGACGAAGGCCAGCCGTTTGTGGTTGCACAGTGTGTTGATGGCGCTTGACTTGCCGGCATTTGACCGTCCGGCAAAGGCGACTTCTGCCAGGCTGTCGGAGGGCAACTCGCGGATTTGAGCGACTGTGATATGGAAGGCGGCGTTGAGCACGGGAGGGCCACCGTTTGAAAGGCTGGCACTATAACAAATGGGCCGCTAAAATGCCGCGATTCCATTGTTGCTATTCCGGTTTAAGGAGCTTTGCATGAAATCCCAAGCGCTGTTGTCAGGCCTGTTGTTTGCCGCTTTATCCTGTGCCAACCCAGCCTGGGCCAATCCAGCGCCGGCCGCTGCCGCAAAGGGTGATGCCGCCAAGGCTCAGAAAATTGTCAACGACGTGTGCGGCGCCTGCCACAGCACCGACGGCAACAGCACTTCACCGGCCTATCCCTCCCTGGCTGGCCAACATCCCGAATACATTGCCAAACAATTGAGTGAATTCAAATCCGGCGCTCGCAAGAACTCGATCATGGCGCCGAACGCCGCCAAGCTTTCCGATGAGGACATGCTGAATCTGGCTGCCTATTACAGCGCGCAGCAACCGAAACCGCGCCTGGCCAAGGATGCCGCCTTGATAGCCGAAGGCCAGAAAATCTACAAGGGCGGCAATGCCGGCAGCGGCGTGCCCGCTTGCGCTTCCTGTCACGGTCCGGCCGGCTCCGGCATCCCGGTCCAGTTCCCGCGTCTCGCAGGTCAGCATGCCAAGTATGTCTTGTCGCAACTGAAGAATTTCCGGAGCGGAGATCGCGCCAATGACGGCGGCAAGATGATGCAGGTCATCGCCCGCAAGATGACCGATCAGGAAATGAAGGCCGTTGCCGAGTACATCAACGGTTTGCGTTGAGCCTGTTTGCTTCGCGACGGCCCGCCCCAGGCGGGCCGTTTGCTTTTGAGCTCGCCTATGCCCGGACACAGGGAGTCTCCTGTGGGATGCCGATTGTGGCTATGCTGTGATTGCTCTCCTTCGCACTTTTCGCTTGCCCGATAGTCGCAGCGTATTGCACACCTGACCATGTCGCCCCGGTTGATTCGTTATCTACGTCGCCTTTATCACTATCTTGCCTATGTCGCTGGCGGGATGGTGATCGTGGTGTGCATCGTTGCCCTGGTGTTCAAAGTCTGGGTCATGCCAAACATTTCCACCTATGCCGGCATGCTGGAAGATGCGGCCGGCAAGGCGCTGGGGCAGCCGGTACGGATTGGCAACCTGGCAGCAGACTGGAGCGGAATCAATCCACGCGTGATTCTGCGTGATGTCCGGATGTCGCCGCCGTCAGGAATGCCGCTGGTATTGCCTCGGGTTGATGCCGTTTTTTCCTGGTTCTCGCTCGCTTTGCTGGATGTTCGCCTGGCCAGCCTGACGCTGGATCAGCCGCATCTTTTCATGCACCGCGATGCTGCCGGCATCATCACCGTCGCCGGGATCCCTGTGAATTTGCCGGGGCCGCCAAGCCCCTTCCCGGACTGGTTGCTGTCGCAACCGCATGTGGTCATCAAGGATGCGGACATCATCTGGCTGGATGAAAAGCTGGATGCGCCCGAATTGCGCTTTACCGGTGTGCGTCTGTTGCTGGAAAGCGGTTTTGGCCGCCATCGTTTTGGCGGTATCGCCTACCCGACTGCTGCTGCAGCTCGCCGCTTCGAGATGCGGGGCGATCTCAAGGGCGGCAGCCTGCGTGAATGGCGGGACTGGTCGGGCGAGGTTTATGCGCGCGTCGATGACGCCCGCTTCGAATCCTGGGGACGTTGGGTGCCGTGGGCGCAAGAATCGGTCAAGCGCGGTGTCGGCGACATGCGTTTCTGGTTGACCTTGAACCGGGGTGCCGTGGTTGGATTAAGCGGCGATGTCCGTCTCGACATGGTTGCCATCAATATCGACAAAGCACTGCCTGACCTGCTCTTCGAGCGTTTGACGGGCCATGCCGGTTGGGCGCGCGAAAAGGAAGTGCAGTCTTTTTTTGTCGATCATCTGCGCTTCAAGTTGCCGGGGGCGGCGCCGAGCGATCCGGCCGCAGTCCGGGTCAACCTGACTCCGGATGGACGGGGCGGATTCAATCGCATTGGCGTCAGCGCCAGCAATCTGCGCCTGGAGGCGCTGACCGTGCTCACCGGCGCATTGCCGATACCCAAGCGCGGACATGATCTGATTCAGGCATTGAATCCACGCGGGCTGGTCCAGGAGGGCGGCGGCCATTGGTCCGGCGCGGATGATTACGCCATCAAGCTGCGCATCGAGGCGGCGGGTGTCAATGCCTATGAGCAGTTTCCCGGCATTGGCGGACTCACCGCATCGGTCGAGGCCAGCCAGAGAGGCGGCACGGCGAAGGTGGATGGAAAGGGCTTGAATCTGACTTTGTCCAATATCTTTCGGCATGACCTGAACTTCAGTCAGCTTGATGCTGAAGTCGGCTGGAAGCTGGACGATGCCGGCTTGAAACTGGATGTGACCGTCGACCGGATGCTCAACGCTGATCTCGATGGCACGGTGCAGGGGCATCTCGAATTCCCCAGAAGCGGGCCGATCCAGGCGGACATCAACGGCCACCTGCGGCGAGGCGAGGCCAACGCGGTGTATCGATATTTGCCGCTGGGGGTTGGCGATGAAACCTATCACTGGCTCCGACACAGTCTTTTGTCGGGCAAGTCGGATGATGTGCGTCTCGTGCTCAAGGGGCCGCTGGACCGATTTCCCTTTGACAAGGGCGGCGGTGAATTCAAGGTCGCGATCAGGATGGTGAATGGAATGCTCGACTATGCGGATGGCTGGCCGCGCATCGAGGGCGTGCATGGCATGCTGGTGTTCCATGACAAGGCGATGACCCTGAATGCCGATTCCGGCCGCATCCTTGATGCCCGCCTGGGGCCGGTGCGCGTATCGATACCGGATCTGCATGCCTCGGTGGAAGAGGCATTGATCATCGACGGCCAGGCATTTGGCGAAACGCGCAGTTTTCTCGAGTTCATCAGGCGCTCGCCCGTAAACGAGCATACCGGTCGTTTCACCGAACCGTTCAGGACAGTTGGCGATGGGCGGCTGAACCTGCATCTGCATATTCCATTGCGCAACCTCGATGCGACCACGCTGCGAGGAAATTTCACCTTTGACAACAACCGACTCGACCCGGGCGGCGATCTGCCGGAACTCGGCGCCGTCAGCGGCAACCTCCAGTTCACCCAGGCTGCCTTGCAGGCCAGGGACATTCGCGCCCGGGTGCTGGGATTCCCGGTCACATTGGCGATTGACAGCGCGCAGCCGGCGGCGTCTGTTCAGGAAGCTGCGGCGCATGAAGCGCTTCCCCGCGCTGGTCAGGTGCGCGTGCGCCTGGAGGGTGACATCGACGCGGCGACGCTGAAGCCGCATCTGCCTGCGGCCCTGCTCGCACGCATCAGCGGCAGCACCCGCTGGCAGGCGGATGTAGGCATGAACGCGGGCGGCAAATCCGGACTCACGTTCAGGTCCGACCTGGTTGGCCTGGCGGTCAATCTGCCGGCCCCATTGGGCAAAACCGCAGATCAGGCCATGCCATTGCGGATCGTCCGGGAAACCACTGCCATGCCGGCTGGCGAAGTCGATGCCGTGTCGGCGCGATACGGCGAACTCCTCAAGTTGCGCGCGGAGTTGCCCCGGACCGGGCAAGCGCGTGTCAATCTTCGCGTCGGTACGGGTGAAGCGAGTTTGCCGACTGATGCCGGGCTCTGGATCAGCGGCAACATGCGCCTGCTTGATCTGGATGCCTGGCGGCTACTCGACCTGGAAGCGATGTCCGGTCGGGATTCGAAGGCTCAGCCTGTGCTGGAGAGCAGCAAGCCTGCCCTGCGTGAAGCCAGCATCGTGTTCAACGAATTGCGTCTGCTCAATCGCCGTCTGCGTGACACTCACATCAAGTTGCGGCCGGCCGGAGCCGGCTGGCGTATCGCCATCGCGGGCCGCGACATCACCGGTGAACTGGTGACGATACCGGCGGGCAAGGGCATCAGCGTGCTGGCCAATTTCAAGCGCTTGACCCTGCCGGAAGAACTGCCCGGGAAGAAGCCCGAACTGGAATCGAGTAGCGAAGATTCCTTTATCAGTGGTCTGGCCGGACTCGAATTGAGCGCCGATAGTGCCGCCCTGTTTGGTCGAGAACTGGGTGAACTGCATCTTCGATTGACGCCCGACCACGGCGGGTTGCGATTGGAGAATTTCTTCCTCAAGACGCCCGAGGGGCATTTGCACGGCAAAGGCCTGGTGGCCAACCATCCCCGCCGGCCGTCCCGGATCGAGTTCGAACTGGAATCCGGCAATCTGGGCAAGTTGCTGGAACGGTTGGGCATGCCTGGACGCATGAAACAGGGCACGGCCCGGATCACCGGGCCGTTAGGGTGGACGGGCGGCGTGGAAGATTTCAATTTCGCGACTCTGGAGGGCGATCTCGGAGTCAGCCTCAAGCAGGGTCAGTTCATCAAGCTGGATCCAGGCGCCGGCAAGCTGCTTGGCATACTCAGTCTGCAAGCCTTGCCGCGCCGGATTTCACTCGATTTTCGTGACGTTTTTACGGAAGGCTTCGCCTTTGACGAGATTGTCGGCAATCTGCACATTGAGCGCGGCTCCGTTTATGCCAGGAATCTGCGCATGAACGGTCCCGCCGCGAAGGTCGGCATGAGCGGCGTGGCTGATCTGGCGCGGGAAACCCAGAACCTCAGGGTCACCATCCAGCCGCGTCTGGAGGATACGGTCGCCGTGGCGGGCGCATTGCTGGGCGGTCCGGTGGTTGGCGTAGGCACATTCCTCGCCAACAAGATTCTGCAGAACCCGATTGGTCAGGTGGCGACATTCGAATACACCATTACAGGTCCGTGGGCCGAGCCCGTGGTCGTGAAGTTGGCAAGGCCGAAAGCGTCCGCCGGGGAGTGATCCGACGGCGTACCTGGCCGCGACGGCGGCTTGAGTCCCCTGCACGGACTCATCCCCCGCCCGCATTGGCTATTGCGGTTCCGCAAAGTCCTTGTGTACCCTCAATGCTCTCCAACTCCTTCTCGGGAGCACGCAGTGATCCGCGCCAAGCCTTCCAGCCCCAAAGCGTCCAGTTTTGCCAAGACGAAGACCCGTGCCGTGCCAAAGACGGTCCAGGATGCGACAGGCATTGTGCGTGTCGCCGCCATCCAGATGGCCTCGGGCCCGAATGTTGCGGCGAATCTGTCCGAAGCCGAACGTCTGATCGACATGGCGGTGGCTGCCGGCGCCAAACTGGTGGCGCTGCCAGAGTTCTTCGCCATCATGGGCTTGAAGGAAACCGACAAAGTTGCGGCTGCCGAAACCGAAGGTAAAGGCCCGATTCAGAAATTCCTCGCCGCCCAGGCAAAAAAACATGCCATCTGGCTGGTGGGTGGGTCGGTGCCGCTGGCCTGCGATAATCCGAAAAAGGTGCGCAATGCCTGCCTGGTCTATGACGACAAGGGCAAGCGAGTGGCGCGCTACGACAAAATCCATCTGTTCGGTCTCGACCTGGGTAACGAACACTACAAGGAACAGACCACCATAGAGGCCGGCAATCGCCTGGTTGTCGTCGAGTCGCCATTCGGCCGGCTTGGTTTGTCGATCTGTTACGACTTGCGCTTTCCCGAGTTGTACCGGGCAATGGGTGATGTGGACATCATCCTGGTCCCGGCTGCATTCACCGCAACAACCGGGCGGGCGCATTTCGAAACACTGGTCCGCTCCCGTGCAATTGAAAATCTGGCCTATGTCATCGCTCCGGCGCAGGGCGGATATCACGTTTCCGGCCGCGAAACCCACGGCGACAGCATGATCGTCGATCCCTGGGGCAATGTGCTCGACCGGCTGCCACGCGGCTCCGGCGTTGTCATTGCGGGAATCAATCGGGCGTACCAGGACAGTCTGCGCAAGAGCCTGCCGGCGTTGAAGCACCGCACCCTGGATTGCTCAAGCGGCATCGAGGTCGAAGTCATCACCCCCTGATTCGCAGGGTGCGCCGCGCGCACCATTCGACGTATTTCGGTGCGCGCGGCGCACCCTACTTTTTCGCTCATGCCCATGTCTACTGCCTCACCTTTCACCACCGCCGAAGCGACGCTGCTCGCCCCCAACGATGTCGATACCGCTCAACTCGACAGCATCTTCGGCCAGCTTGCCGCGCATCAGGTGGATGATGCCGACCTGTATTTCCAGTACACCCGCTCAGAGGCCTGGAGTCTGGAAGAAGGCCAGGTCAAGTCCGGCAGCTTCAATATCGACCAGGGCGTTGGTGTGCGTGCCGTGGTCGGCGACAAGACCGCTTTCGCCTATTCCGACGACATCCGCCTGCCCGCCATCCGCGAAGCCGCCGCTACCGTGCGCGTGATTGCCGCCGCTGGCCAGTCGGCCACTGCGCGGATTGCCAGTCGCAGCGAAGGACGCACGTTGTATGCCCCGATCGACCCGCTGGGTTCGTTGAGCGAATCGGACAAGGTGGCCTTGCTGCATCGCCTGGAAGACTACGCGCGCAAACTCGATGCGCGGGTGACCCAGGTCGTCGCCAGCCTGGCCGGCGAATATGAAGTGATCTTCGTGACTCGCCTGGACGGCCGCAGCGCCGCCGACGTGCGACCGCTGGTGCGGGTGTCGTTGCAGGTCATCGTTGAACAGGACGGTCTTCGCGAGCAGGGCAGCGCCGGTGGCGGCGGACGTTTCGATTACGCCTATTTCAGTGACGCCATGCTGCGCGAGTATGCCGAACAGGCGGTACATCAGGCGCTGACCAATCTCAACGCCAAACCCGCTCCTGCTGGCAACATGACCGTGGTGCTCGGTTCCGGCTGGCCCGGCATCCTGCTGCACGAGGCGATCGGCCATGGCCTGGAAGGCGATTTCAATCGCAAGGGGTCGTCGGCATTTTCCGGTCGCATCGGCCAGCGCGTCGCGGCGGACGGCGTGACCGTGGTGGATGACGGCACAATTCTGGATCGGCGCGGTTCGCTCAACATCGACGACGAAGGTACGCCGACCCAGCGCACTGTGCTGATCGAGAACGGCATCCTGCGTGGTTACATGCAGGACAGCATGAATGCCCGTCTGATGGGCATGGCACCGACCGGCAACGCCCGGCGCGAATCGTTTGCGCATCTGCCGATGCCGCGCATGACCAACACCTTGATGCTGGCGGGTGAGGGCGATAAAGGCAGAGACCCGGCCGAGATCATCGCCTCGGTGAAGAATGGTTTGTATGCGGTCAACTTCGGCGGCGGCCAGGTCGACATCACCAGCGGCAAGTTCGTCTTTTCCGCCGCCGAGGCCTACATGATCGAAGACGGCAGGATCACCTACCCGGTCAAGGGCGCAACACTCATCGGCAACGGACCGGACGTGCTGACCCGCGTTTCGATGATCGGCAACGACATGCGCCTCGATCCCGGCGTCGGCACTTGTGGCAAGGAAGGCCAGAGCGTGCCGGTCGGTGTCGGCCAGCCGACGCTGCGGATTGATGGCTTGACCGTCGGCGGCACGCAGTAAAAGCCCGATTGCGGGCTGAATAACGATCGCTCCCGATGGCCGATTCCGAACTACACAAAGGCGCGGCAAAAACTGCCCGCATCCCGATCAAGATCGTGCCCAAGCCGCGCATGAAGTTGCCGGCCTGGATCAAGGCGCAGGCGCCTGGCGGGCCGGAAGTGGCGCAGCTCAAGGCGATCCTGCGTGACGCCAGACTGCATACCGTGTGCGAAGAAGCGTCCTGCCCGAATCTCGGCGAATGCTTCAAGCATGGCACTGCCACGTTCATGATCCTGGGCGACCTGTGTACCCGTCGCTGCCCGTTCTGTGACGTCGGCCATGGCAAGCCGCTGCCCCCCGACCCTGATGAACCGCAGCATCTTGCTGAAACGCTGGCCGCAATGCGGTTGAAGTTTGTGGTGATTACCAGCGTTGATCGCGATGATCTTAAGGATGGTGGCGCGCAGCATTTTGTCGATTGCATTCGCGCTGCCCGACTGGCGGCTTCGGAAACGCGCATCGAGATTCTGGTACCTGACTTTCGCGGTCGCCTCGAACTTGCGCTTGATATCCTGATGCAGGCACCGCCGGACGTACTGAACCACAATCTGGAAACCGTGCCACGCCTCTACAAGGCCTGCCGACCTGGCGCCGATTACGCGCATTCACTCGATTTGCTGCGCGCGTTCAAGCAGCGTTGTCCGGGCGTGCCGACCAAGTCCGGCATCATGCTCGGCCTGGGGGAAACAGATGCTGAAGTCTTCGCGGTCCTGCGAGACTTGCGTGCGCACGATGTCGATATGCTGACCATCGGCCAGTATCTGCAACCCTCCGCGCACCATTTGCCGGTGGAACGCTTTGTGCCGCCGAATCAGTTCGCCGAGTTCGAATCGATTGCTCTCGGTATGGGATTCAGAAACGTCGCAAGCGGCCCGATGGTGCGGTCGAGTTATCACGCTGATCGGCAAGTGATGGCAATCTGATCAATATTGTCGAGTTTCCTGACAGTATTAAATCCGGTGCTGAGGCTTCAATGCGCCGAGTCAAAACCCGTTCGTCAGAAGTGCCATTAATTACCAAATATTCAGACATCATCGCCACGATGAAACCGGCAGATTATCTGGCCGGTAAATAATGATGGCGATCGTGTTCGAGTAGAAAATCCGGTCGTGGCAGTTGTCTATTATTGTTCATAACTGATTGTTTTTGTTATAAAAATATCATTTACTCTTTCTGCTGTTACACCTGCTCCCGGTTTGTTGGCGTGAGATGCCTGAATCGATATTCGCTCAATAAATAGTCTGTCCCGGAGAGTTCAGGTCCATAGCCAATTCAAATTCAGTGTCGGAAATTTTTACGCTGACAGTCGGTATGACGAGGCCGAATTGAGCTTGGCGGGGCCATTAATCAATGACTTGCGACAATCAAATTGATTCATGTGTGGTTCATCACAAGCTGCCAAGCGCATTTTGTCGATAACTTTGACATCGAAATCAACGCTTAATCCAAAACCCTAGTACGGCTTTCCACCAATCAAGGACTTACGTGTCCGGCATATTATTTGCTTAATGGCTCCCCGACTGGTTGGATAAGCGGGGCCAAAAACTTGTTTGCTCGGTTTTTGCGGCTTGGAATGAAAGCTCCGTGATTCATTTTTGTATTGAAGGTTGCCGCCAAAACAGAAGGATTGGAGGCAACTGAAAACCAACTGATTACGGCCAGCCAGAATTTTCTATCCGATTACCAGCGCTATGACTGGCACGTCCTTCAGGCAGATCTGTACGTGCACCGAACGAACCAAGGAAGACATGACATGAGCACAATCACCATCCGCGTTACTTCTTCAGCCACGAATCCCGCTGGCACCGATTTCGGTCAGCAAGCTGATCTGGGCGCGCCCAGCTTCTGGGACATGGTCGTCAGCAACAGCTCCGATCCCTTGATCCCGAATGGTGTTTACGACGCATACTGTCTGAGTCCGTTGCTGGCTATCGGATTTACCCCTGATTCGACTTATGCAGCAGAAAATTTTGCCGGCAACAGCGCCTCCTCATTCCCGCCGCTTGGTCTTTCAGCGCTTACGCAGGTCACGGTAGACCAAATCAATTGGCTGCTTTCCCAGAATTTCACCGCTGATCCGAAGTATGCGGGCCAGTTCAACTATGGCGAATTACAGATCGCCATCTGGAAGCTGCTCGGTTTCAGCGACACCGAGATCAACCATGTCTTCCCCCTTTTCCTGAATGACAACAATCGCAATGTCGTCAGCACGGCCGACATCAATTTCCTCGTATCCAGCGCCCAGGTCGCCATAGCCAGCGGTATTGAAGTCCTGCCCGTTGATACCTATTTCTCAACGGTAGTTGATCCTGAGGGCAACATTCAGCCGCTCATCGTTCAATTGCAAAGCGCCAAGCTGGGCAACTACGTCTGGTCCGATACCGATGCCGATGGCATTCAGGACAGCGGCGAGGCGGGCATCAATAACGTCATCGTCGAGCTGTACAACAGCAGCGGCGTACTTATCGCCAGCACTGTCACCGGCGACGACTTCAGCACTGCCGCTGTCGAGCAGGGCTACTACCAGTTCACCGGCCTCAAGGCGGGCGACTATCAGGTGAAGTTCATTGCCCCCACCGGCCAGCTCTTTACCACGCAGGACGCAGCCGGCAATACGCTCGATGCGACCGACAGTGATGCCGATGCCACCGGGCTCAGCCATTTAATCACCCTGGCGACAGGGGAATCGAATCAAACCATCGACGCAGGCCTGACACCGTTGCTTGAACAAAAAGCCAGCCTGGGCGACTACGTCTGGGTAGACAGCAACAACGACGGCCAGCAGAACGACGGCAACACCGGCCTGAACGGCGTCACGGTCAACCTGTACAAAGGTGACGGCTCGTTTGTCGCCACTACCACCACCGGCAACAACCCCGGCAACGGCAACCCGGGCTGGTACCTGTTCACCAATCTGATCCCGGGTGACTACAAGGTTGAATTCATCAAACCCGCCGGCTATGAGTTTGCTCAGCAAAACGTGGGGGCGGACAGCAGTGATTCCGATGCGAATACGGCGACCGGCGTGACTGCGATCACCACATTGACCAGCGGTGAGAATGACCTGACGTGGGATGCCGGAGTTGTGCTCCACGCCAAGGTTTCCATTGGCGACCGGGTCTGGCTTGACTGCGATGCCGACGGTATCCAGGATGGAAATGAAATCGGCGTTTCCGGCGTTACGGTGAATCTGCTGAACGGCAGTGGCGCTGTGATTGACACCACGACAACAGACTATCTGGGCAATTATCTGTTCGACGAATTGACCTCGGGTGACTACGCAGTGCAAGTGGTCAAGCCCAATGGTTACAGCTTCACCAGCAAGGATCAGGGCGTAGACGACAGCAAGGATTCCGACGTCGATGCCACCACCGGCAAAACCATCGTGACCACCCTGTCTCCGGGTGAGAACGACATGAGCTGGGATGCCGGCCTGACCACCGTCGGTGTCTGTCTGGATCTGACCTTCAGCGGTAATACCGCGCTTGACGGCACCGATGGCAACATTCGCACCTATTCGATGAATGGTTTGTCGGTGAACGCCAGCGCGTTCAGCCGCGACAAGACTACGGGCGCCTGGTCAACCGCCTGGCTGGGCAGCTACGGCGGCGGTCTCGGCGTCACCGACAACAGCGAGGGTACCGGCGCCGGCAATACCCATACCGTCGACAACACCGGCGGCAAGGACAACTACGTGTTGTTCGAATTCAACCAGACCGTACTGCTCGACAAGGCCTATCTGGGCTACGTGGTCGGCGACAGCGATATCCAGGTCTGGGTTGGCAACTTCAATATGCCGTACAGCAGCCACATGAACCTGAGTGATGCAGTGCTGGCGAGCATGGGCTTCATGGAAGTGAATGCCACCACGCTGACCACGGCGCGCTGGGCCGACCTGAACGCAGGCGACTTTGCCGGCAACACCATCGTCATCGCGGCGGATACCACGGACACCTCGCCGGAGGATTACTTCAAGATCGAAACGCTGACGGTATGTACTCCGGGCTGCAACCTGACTGCCAGCATTGGCGACAAGGTCTGGCTGGATGCCAATGCCAACGGCGTGCAGGACACGGGAGAAGCCGGAGTGGCCGGGGTGGCCGTCAAGCTGCTGAATGCGGCGGGTACGGTGCTTGCCACGACCACCACCGATGCGAGCGGCAGTTATCTGTTCAGCAATCTGGCGGCCGGCGATTATGCGATCCAGGTCGTTGCACCGACCGGCTACGCCTTCACCAGCAAGGATCAGGGCGCCAACGACGCAGCCGACAGCGATGTCGATACGGCGACCGGCAAGACCGTGGTTACCAGCCTGGCCGGCGGGGAGAACGATCTGACCTGGGACGCCGGCCTGAAACTGGTCCCGACCAAGGCTTCCATCGGCAACAGGGTCTGGCACGATCTCGACTACGACGGCATCCAGGACAGCAACGAAGCCGGCATCGCCGGTGTCACCGTCAAGCTGCTCAATTCCGCCGGCACCGTCGTCAAGTCCATGCTGACCAACAGCGTCGGCGAATACCTGTTCAGCAATCTCGCCCCCGGCGACTACAAGGTGCAGGTTGTCAAACCGACCGGCTACCTCTACACCAAGGCGAACCAGGGCGCCAACGATGCCATCGACTCCGATGTGGACAGCACTGGCAAGACCGCTTTGACCAATCTTGTAGCCGGCGAGAACGACATGAGCTGGGATGCCGGCCTGTACAAGAAAGCCAGCATCGGTGACAAGGTATGGGAAGACACCAATCACGACTGGATCCAGAACGGCGGCGATGCGGGTATCGCCAACGTCAAGGTGATGCTGCAGAACAGCGCCGGCACGACGATCCAGACGACTTACACCGATACCTATGGCAACTACAAGTTCATCAATCTGAACCCGGGTACCTACCGACTGGCCTTCGACAAGTCGGCGACGGTTTACAAGGGCATCAGCATGACCAACTGGATGTGGGCGAAGAAGGATGTCGGCACCAATGACAGCATCGATTCCGACGTCAACGGCGATGGAATTTCCAAGACCAACCTGACCTACACCGCCTACACCACACTGACTTCCGGCGAGAACGACATGACCTGGGATGCCGCCATCACCCCGATCGCGATCGACCTCAACGGTGATGGCATCCAGACCGTTTCGCGCGCCAACTCCAGCGGCATGTTCGACCTGCTCGGGTCGGGTAGCGCGATCAATTCGGGCTGGTTGTCCGGCGATGACGGCTTCCTGGCAGTGGACAGGAACGGCAATGGCACGATCGACAGTATTGCCGAATTGTTCGGCGGCCTCGGCAAGGGCGAAGGCTTCGCCAAGCTGGCCAGCTTCGACAGCAACGGCGACGGTGTCGTCGATGCCGGCGATGCCGATTTCGGCAGCCTGAAGATCTGGCAGGACGCGAACGGCAACCATCAGACCGATGCCGGTGAACTGCTCGGTCTGGTTGAGGCCGGTGTCGCCAGCCTGGCGGTAGCCTATAGCGAAGTGCCGTATGTCGATGCCAACGGCAACCTGCATCTGGAGCGCAGCAGCGCGACCCTGGCTGATGGCAGCACGGTCGACATGACCGATGTGTACTTCAACGTCGCCGCAGAAGATGCGGCGGTCGCAGGCATCGAACTGCCGACGCTGGGCCAGTTGCTGGGTGACGATGCCGGCCTGGATGGCCTCCTGGCCGGGCTCGGCGGTGGCACTTCGATGATGCTCAGCGCGCCGGTCAGCGCGGAGACGTTCGATACCGCCGGCCTGGAAGCGATGAAGCAGATTGCCGCGTTGTACGACGAACAGGCCGCTGCGGTCGTCGCCTGACCTGAAGTCGGCTCCGGCCGACCAGGTGAGGCTTCCTGCCGGCAAGGCAGGAAAGGAGAAGGGGGCGCATCGCCCCCTTTTTCTTGCCGGCGAGGTTCAAGTTGCGGCGCCAATGTCCGTTATCGCCACAGTTCGCGAGCCGTTCGCCAGACGCTGCTGAAACTATCGGATTCCTTGACAATGCCCGCCACCGCTTGCCCCGTATGGCCCCAGACCTGACTTCCCCTCCCGCCGACGCGGTACTTGATCGCCTGCTGTTTCTGGCGCGCTATCACGGCCGCGCCATCGAGGCGGGCCAGTTGGTCGGTGGCGTACCGCTGCCGGAAGGCCGCATCACTGCGGCTGAACTGAACGAGTGCGCCGGCAATGCCGGTCTGGCGGTGACGCCTTGCCAACTGCCGCCGGAACGGGTCAAGGCCTCGATGCTGCCCGCGCTGATCCTTGGTGCCGATGGCGACGCCATCGTCGTACTGCATCGAGATGGTATGCGTGTCGAATGCGCTCTCCCCGGCGTTGAAGGCAGTCGCTGGATCGAACTTGATCTGGTGCAGGCCGAACATCCGGGGCAATGGTACTTCGTGCGTCCGGTATTTCATTTCGATGCGCGTACCCTGCTTTACCACCTGCCGCAGCCGCAGCGTTGGTTCTGGGATGTATTCAAGGCGAATCGCGGCATCTATCAATGGGCGCTGTTGGGCACGGTAGTAATCAACCTGCTGGCCATCGTCATTCCGTTCTACACCATGGCGGTGTACGACCGCGTCGTGCCCAACAACGCGCTCGACAGCCTCTGGGTGCTGACCACGGCGGCGGTAGCGGTCACCCTGTTCGACATGTTGATCAAACTTTTGCGCGGCTATCTGCTGGAAGCCGCCGCGCGCAAGGCGGATGTGGCGTTGTCCGCCAACATCTTCGCGCACAGTCTGCGCATGCGCGCCGCCAGCCGACCTGCTTCCGGCGGCGTGCTGGCGAATGTGGTGAAGGACTTCGAAACAGTGCGCGATTTCTTTACCTCGACCACGCTGACGCTGCTCGGCGACTTGCCGTTCATGCTGTTTTTCCTGGTCATCATCGGCCTGGTCGGCGGCTGGCTGGTGCTGGTGCCATTGGCCATCATCCCGTTGATGCTGTCTGCATCCTGGCTGCTGCGACGGCCGCTGGCCAAGGTGCTGGGCGAGAACATGCAGGAAAGCGCGCAACGCACCGCGCATCTGTTCGAGGTGATGAATGGTCTCGACAGCGTCAAGGGCCTGGGCGCTGAAGCCTGGGCCCGGCGCCGCTGGGAGATGCTGACTGTGCGGATGGCGGAAAACGGCCTGCGCATGCGCGAGATCATGTCGTTCGGCGGCAACCTTTCCGCCATGTTGACCGGACTCAATATGGTGCTGCTGGTGATGTTCGGGGCGATGCTGGTAGCCATGCAGGACATGACGGTAGGCCAGTTGATCGCGGTCACCATGCTGTCGTCGCGTGCGATCGGGCCGGTGGCGCAGATTGCGGGTCTGATCATTCGCTGGGAGCAGACCAAGCTGGCGTTGCATGCGCTCGATCAGATCATGGCCGCGCCGGTCGATGAGCAGGCTGGCTGTGTTCAACTGGCAGCGTTGCAGGGCGCGGTTGAACTGCGCGATGTGCAGTTTGCCTATCCCGATACGCAGCCCCTGCTGAAAGGCGTCAACCTGAAAATTGCGCCGGGCGAGAAAGTCGGCTTCATAGGGCGCATCGGCTCCGGCAAAAGCACTTTGTTGCGCCTGTTGCTGAATATCTACACGCCGCAGCAGGGGGCGGTGCTGATCGACCGGATTGCGGTGAACCAGATCGACCCGCTCAGTCTGCGCCGCCAGATCGGCTTCGTGCCGCAGGACGTGACGCTGTTCCACGGCAGCATGCGCGAAAACATACTGCTCGGCGCCGCCAACGTCAGCGATACCGATCTGCTGCGCGCAGTCCGCCTGGCATGCCTTGAGGAAACGCTGGCGCAATTGCCGGAAGGGCTCGGTACTGAAGTCGGCGAACGCGGCGAGCGACTGTCCGGCGGCCAGCGTCAGGCCGTGGCGATTGCCCGCGCGCTGGTGCGGCAGCCGCGTTTGCTGCTGCTGGACGAGCCCAGCAGCATGATGGATCCGGCGACGGAGCACCTGCTCATTCAGCATCTGCGTGAACTGAAGGACACCACGTTGCTGCTGATCACCCACCGCACTGCCATGCTGCCTCTGGTCGATCGTCTGGTGGTGCTCGATCAGGGCCGGGTTGTGCTGGATGGTCCGCGCGACGAAGTATTGCGTCGATTGCAGCAGGGGGCGGTCAGCGTTGCCACCGTGCAAGGAGCCGCCGCATGAGTTCGCCACCTAATGTTTCCTTCAGCGCGCAGGTCGACCTCGATCGCGGGCCGCACCGCGCCGCGCAACTGCTGCTTGCATCGCTGGCCGGCTTTCTGATGCTGACGCTGGGCTGGATGTACTTTGCCAAGCTCGATATTTCGGTGCAGGCGGTCGGCAAGGTTGTTCCCTCCAGTCGAGTGCAAACCATCCAGAGCCTGGAAGGCGGCATTCTGCGCGCCATCGCGGTCAAGGAAGGGCAGGCAGTCAAGCGCGGCGAACTGCTCGGCTATGTCGAGAACCTGCAATACAACGCCGAACTGGGTGAAGGCCGGCAGAACCAGCAGGCCTATGCCAGCGCAATTGCGCGACTCGATGCCGAATTGAGCGGTCGCGCCCCGGTTTTCGATGCACGCCTGCGCCAGCAGGCCCCCGGTCTGGTCGCCGAGCAGCGACAGTTATGGGAATCGCGCCAGCGCGAACTGCGAACCGGACTCGATGTGGTGCGCCAGCAGATCGCCCAGCGCAGGGAAGAGCTGAGCGAAGCGAATGCGCGGGTGCGGGCGCTGTTGCAGGTGCTGGAACCGGCGCGCGAAGCCTTGTCGATCGAAGAAAAGCTGCTTGCCCAGGGCGCCGGGGCGCGCGCCGATATGCTGCGTGCTCGCCAGGAAGTCAGCCGCCTGGAAGGTGAACTCGAATCCGCGCGCATCAATGTGCCGCGCGTGCAGGCCGGACTCGACGAAGCGCATTCGCGATTGGCCGAGCTGGGCGCCAGGCATCGCGCTGAAGGCAGTCGTGAGCGGGTCGAGATGGAAGCCAAGGCGGGCGTGGTGAAGGAGCAGATCACCGCCCAGGCTGATCGGGTCAACCGGCGTGAACTGCGCTCGCCGATGGACGGTATCGTGAATCGGCTGATCATCAGTACCGAAGGCGCCATCGCCAAACCGGGCGAAACCATCCTGGAACTGGTGCCGGTTCAGGATTCCCTGCTGATCGCAGCGCGCGTCAGACCCTCCGATATCGCCTTCATCCGCCCCGGTCAGTATGCCAAGGTGCGCATCAGCGCCTACGATTCCTCGATCTTCGGCAGCCTGGACGGGAATGTGGTGCGCGTCGGCGCCGATGCGGTGGCGGATGAGAAAGACCCCAAATCCGAACCCTATTTCGAGGTCTATGTGGAAACCCGGCGCAACTATCTGGGCAAACCCGAGGAGCGTCTGACCATATCGCCCGGCATGACGGCCGACGCCAGCATCCATACCGGCAAGCGGACGGTGCTCGAATACCTGCTCAAGCCGGTCGTGAAAACGCTGGACAAGTCGCTGCGGGAACGCTGATGAACCGCTGCCCTGCTGCCTTGCACGCCGTCGCCTTGCTCATGCTGCTTGCGTCGTTGACTTCAACCGTGTCGGCGGATTCTCTGTCCGAGGCGATGCGTCAGGCCCTGCTGCGGCATCCGGACATCAGCTCGGGTGAGGCGCAGTTGAATGTCAGCGCGGAACGTCTGAAGCAGGCCAAATCCAATTTCTATCCCACGCTGGGCCTGGATGGTGCCGCCAGTGATGCCCGCGACATCGACAGCGGTATAAGGCGCGAGCGCACCACCCGACGCGCGGATGTCTTTCTGCGCTGGAACCTGTTTCGCGGCCTGGGAGACCGGCAGGGCGAGCGCGTGGCCGAGTTCGACCGGAGCGCGGCCGACGCCGGGCTGGACGATGCGCGCGAGCAGGTCGCCCTGCAGGTGGTTCAGGCCTATCTCGACGTGCTGCGCCTGCGTCGCCAGCTGGCGCTGGATGATGCCTATGTTGCTGAACATCGGCGCCTTGCCGAGGATGTGCGCAAGCGTGTCGAGAAGGGGCGGGTTGCGCAGGCCGATCTGGAACAGGTGCGCGCCAGCCTGATCCAGGCGCGCTTGCGGCAATCACAGTTGCGTGGCCAGTTGCTTGGCGCGGAAGCGCGCTATCGCCTGCTGGTCGGCGCGGAAGCGGGAGATTTGACCGAACCGCTGATCGAAGATGACGCAGTCAGTCCTGATCTGGAGGAATTGATGCGCCAGGTGCTGACCGGCAATCCGCGCGTGCGCGCTTTGCGACAGGGTGCGGCGGCGCGTGGCGAGGAGGTCGGGGTTGCGGCGGCGGGATTGATGCCGAGTTTCGATCTCGAATTGCGCAAACGCATGCTTTCCGAAATCGATCCGGTACCGCAAATTGACACCCGCCAGTCGGCGCAGATTCAGTTCAGCTATCAATTGCCGCTGGGCGGGGCCGGTTTCAGCCGCAAGCGCGAGGCGGCCGAGCGCAAACTCGCGGCTCAGGCAGGGGCCGACGCCGAGTTGCTGCGCGTGCGCGAGGAAGTCGTGCAACGCTGGTCGGCCTGGCGGGAAGCGCGAGCGATCGCCGCCGACCTGGAGGAAAGGGTTGCAGCAAGCGCTCGGGTGGTGGCGGCCTACGACCTGCAATTTGCCGCTGCCCGGCGCTCGTTGAATGACCTGATAGTCGCGCGCGGCGAACATCACCGCGCCGCCAGTGATCAACTCGAAAACCGGATGCAGCAGCTTGCCGGCGGCGCCCAGGTGCTGAGCCTGCTGGGGCGGCTTCGACAAACCGTGCTGGGAGAACGCGACGCCGAAGTCAGTTCAGACAGTCGCCAGCCTTGAGCGGGTGGCCGCTGATGAATGCGCTGATCGGCAACCGTCTGCCGCCCGCTTTCTGCACCTCCATCACTTCGAGCGCACCTTCGCCGCAGGCGATTAACAGGCCGCCATCGGATATCGCCAGTATCCGTCCCGGCGCACCCGCGCCAGGCGCCGGCCGGGCCAGCCAGATTTTCAGCGGATTGCCTTCGAGCAGACCGAAAGCGCCAGGGAACGGGTTGAAGGCGCGAATCCTGCGATCGAGTTCCAGCGCCGGGCGGGTCCAGTCGAGCCGCGCTTCTTCCTTGCCGATCTTGGCCGCGTAGCAGGCCTGGGTGTCGTCCTGCGGCGCGGCGCTGACTGTGCCGGCTGCCAATTCGGGCAGCAGACGCACGATTTCGCGCGCGCCGAGTGCGGCCAAACGGTCATGCAGGCTGCCGGTGGTGTCGCTGTCGAGGATGGGCAGGACGGCGCGGGTCAGCATGGCGCCGGTATCGAGTCCCTTGTCCATTTGCATCAGAGTGATGCCGGTTTCGGTATCGCCCGCTTCAATGGCGCGGTGGATCGGCGCCGCCCCGCGCCAGCGTGGCAGCAGCGAGGCGTGAATGTTGACGCAGCCGAGGCGGGGCATGTCGAGAACGACTTGCGGCAGGATCAGGCCATAGGCGGCGACAATCATCACGTCGGCCCGCGTGTCCTGGATGATTTGGCGTGAGCTGTCGGTTTTCAGGTTCTCCGGCTGAGCGACCTGAAGGTGATGCGCCAGCGCGATTTCCTTCACCGGGCTCGCTTTCAGTTTCATGCCGCGTCCGGCCGGACGGTCGGGCTGGGTCAGCACAAGCGGGATGTCGTGGCCGGCATCGAGCAGCGCTTGCAGGGCCAGCGCGGCGAACTCCGGCGTGCCGGCGAAGATCAGGCGCATCACATCGCTTCCCGCGCCTGCTTGGTCAGCTTGTGCTTGATCCGCGCCTGTTTCAGGCGGGAAAGATATTCCACAAATACCTTGCCATCGAGATGATCTATTTCATGCTGGATGCAGACCGCGAGCAGGCCCTGTGCGTCCAGTTCGAAGCTTTCGCCGGCAAGGTTGGTGGCTCTGACGCGGATATGTTCGGCGCGGGTGACCTTGTCGTAAACGCCAGGCACGGACAGGCAGCCTTCCTCGCGAACGGCTTCCCCTTCCTTGAGCAGGATCTGCGGGTTGATCAAGGTGAGCAGGCGGTTCTTGTCATCGCTGATATCGACCACCAGCATGCGGATATGTCGGTTGATCTGCGTGGCTGCAAGCCCGATGCCGGGCGCGGCATACATGGTTTCCGCCATGTCGGCGGCAAGCTGGCGGATTTCGTCGTTGACCTCTGCGACCGGTTTGGCGACGGTATGCAGGAGCGGATCGGGGTAATGCAGGATTTTCAGCAGGGCCATGTTCAGTGTCAGCGCTAAATTGAAGGCTCAATGTGGACAAAGTGGTTTAAGCTTTTCGGCGGCTGAATTATAACGGCGTCAAGTTTGGATACTTGTCGCCGCCATCCAGGAAGGGCAGGAACATGCGTACTCTCATATTGATCGCAGCTTTGGGTTTGAGTTCGGGCCTCGGCTTGTGGAATTCGGCGCGGGCCGACGAGATTCGTCTCAAGGAAAACGCGCCGGACCGCCATGTCGTGGTCAAGGGCGATACGCTTTGGGATATCTCGGAGAAATTCCTCAAGGATCCCTGGAAATGGCCCGAGGTCTGGGGCTTCAACAAGGCCCAGATCAAGAACCCGCATCTGATTTATCCCGGCGATGTCGTGCTGTTGACGATGGAGGGCGGCAAGCCGCGCCTGTCGTTGCAGGAAGGGCGCTTCAACGAGACGCTGAAACTGTCGCCCTCGATTCGCGGCGAACCCATCGTCATCAAGGAAGCCGGCATCGCCGCCATTCCGGTTGCCGCCATCGCGGGTTTGCTGAGCAAGGGCGGCGTGGGCGATCCAGCCGACCTGGCAAATGCTCCGATGATCCTCGGTTCGAGCGATGAACGCGTCATGTTCGGCGCGGGAGACAGCGTCTATGCCGGCAAGTCTGGGGGCGATGTCGTTGATTGGCGCGTCGTGCGCCTGGGCCAGGCGTTGAAGAATCCGAACGATCCTAAGGAAGTCCTGGCCTACGAAATGATTCATGTCGCCGATGCGCGCACCGAGAAGGCGGGCGACCCGCAACTAATCCGCATCCTGCGCACCGAGCAGGAAGTGCTGGAACGCGACCGTCTGGTGCCGGCCTGGAAGACCGAAGCGCCGCAATACATGCCGCACGCGCCGGCGCAACCGGTGGATGCCAGAGTCGTCGCCGCGCTTGGCGGTCCGGTTTATGCCGGCGCCTGGATGACGCTGGTGCTGGACAAGGGGGCGCGTGACGGAATCGAGGAAGGGCATGTTCTGGCCTTGTTCCGCCCGAGCCGTTCGATGGCGGATCCGAAATGCATCCGTGCCGACAAAATTGCCTTCCTGGCCGGCGGCGGACGCGGCCATGCCGAAGATTGCAAGCAGAATGGCAACGACAAGACCACCTTGCCGGAGACGCGCAACGGTCTCGCCTTCGTTTACCGCGTATTCAACAAGGTCGCCTATGCGCTGGTGATGAAGACCATCGAGCCGGTGGCAGTGGGCGATCCGGCGCGCAATCCCTGAGTGCAGGCGCTGCGACAACTCGCGCCGGACAAATTGACCGTACCCGCCGATGCCGTCGACTGGTTGACGCTCGAAGCCATTCCCGGTCTGGGGCCGGAATCGGCGCAGCGTCTGCTGCATGCGTTCGCCACGCCGGACAGCATCCTGGGAGCCTCCCACGCGCAACTGCAAGCCCTGGTCGGCCCGTCTCTGGCAAGCGCCATCACGCAAGGTGTTGCCGCCGACGCATTGCAGACCGGCCTTGATTGGCTGGCGCAGCCGGATAACCATCTGGTCACCTGGAACGATCCGGCCTATCCGGCCGCGTTGCGTGATCTGCCGGCGCCGCCAGCCTGGCTCTATGTCAAAGGCGATCCGGCCTGGCTGGCGCGGCCGATGCTGGCCATCGTCGGCAGTCGGCATGCCTCGCCGCAAGGCTTGCGCGATGCCGAAGCCTTCGCCCGCGCGTTGTCGGATGCCGGACTGACTATCGTCAGCGGTCTGGCGCTCGGTATAGATACTGCCGCGCATGGCGGTGGACTGGCTGGTCTGGCAAGCAGCGTGGCGGTGGTCGGAACCGGTCTGGATCGGGTCTATCCGGCGCGCAACAAGGCGTTGGCGCATCGACTCGCGGCGCAAGGCGCCATCGTGTCGGAGTTTTCAATCGGCACGCCGCCCAGGAGCGGCCACTTTCCGCGTCGAAACCGCATCATCAGTGGCTTGAGTCTGGGCGTGCTGGTGATCGAGGCGGCGCTGGAAAGCGGTTCACTGATCACCGCAAGGCTGGCTGTGGAGCAGGGGCGCGAAGTCTTCGCGTTGCCGGGATCAATTCATTCCACCCTGGCAAAAGGTTGTCACAGACTGATCAAGCAGGGCGCAAAACTGGTCGAATCGGCGACCGATGTGCTGGAAGAACTTGGCCGGGTATTACCCGCAGCCTTGCCCGCAGACACTGAGTCCGGCCCGGCATCCGACGCTGACGATGCCGTGCTCGCGTTGCTTTCCGGCGGTCCGCTGGTTCTCGATCAACTGGCTGCCCGCCTTGGCTTGACGGTGGAGGATGTCTCGGTCAAGCTTCTTGCGGCCGAAATGCGGGGCGCTGTTGCCAAGCTGCCTGGCGGCCTTTACCAACGACTGTTCTGACAATGTTCGACATCCTTCTTTATCTCTACGACACCTATCTTTTGTCCGAACATTTCCCGGATCCGGAACGTCTTTCCCGCAAGCTCTCCGCCGCCGGCTTTGAAGACCAGGCTATCGGCGAGGCGCTTGACTGGCTGGCCGCCCTGGAAGATCTGAGCCCCGACGAGGGCGAAGTCGAGCATCCCGCCGCGCGGGTTTACAGCAATTATGAAATCAGCCGTATGGCGACCGAGGGTCGCGGTTTTCTCACCTTCCTGGAAGGCTCCGGCTTGTTGCCGCTGCATGCGCGCGAATGGATCATCGACCGCGCTCTTGCATTGAGCGACGCCGAGGTCTCTACCAACCGCATCAAGTGGATTGCACTGCTCGCGCTATGGAAGCTGAAAGGCGCCGGCGACGTGCTCTGGCTGGAAGACCTGGTCCGCGGCGGCGAGGATGCCGACCCGGATGACGATGCGGACGATAGCCTGGTCATCGGCTGGCAGCCTACCTTGCACTGATCAAACCAAGTGTCCAAACAACTCATCATCGCCGAGAAGCCCTCGGTCGCTCAGGATATTGCCCGTGCCCTGGGTGGTTTCACCAAGGAGAAGGACTTTTTCGAGTCCGAGCACTATGTGCTTTCTTCCGCCGTCGGCCATCTGCTTGAACTGACGCTGCCGGAAGAGTTCGAGGTCAAGCGTGGAAAATGGTCGTTCGCGAACCTGCCGGTGATTCCGCCGCACTTCGCGTTGAAACCGGTGGAGAAAACCGAAGATCGGCTGAAAATGCTGACCCGCCTGATCAAGCGCAAGGATGTCGATGGCCTGATCAATGCCTGTGACGCGGGACGCGAGGGCGAGTTGATCTTCAATTACATCGCTCAGCACAGCGCCACCAGGAAACCGGTGCGTCGCTTGTGGTTGCAGTCGATGACCCAGGGTGCGATTCGCGATGGTTTTGCCAGTCTGCGTGCCGGCGAGGAGATGGCCGGTCTGCGCGCCGCAGCGATCAGCCGTGCCGAAAGCGATTGGCTGATCGGCATCAACGGCACGCGGGCGATGACCGCGTTCAATTCCAAGACCGGCGGTTTCCATCTCACCACGGTCGGTCGCGTGCAGACGCCGACGCTGACCATCGTGGTCGAACGCGAAGAAAAGATTCGCGCTTTCAAACCGCGCGCCTATTGGGAACTGGAAGCGCGTTTCGCCGGCGAAAAGGGCGAGTATCCCGGCCGCTGGTTCAACGAAAAATTCAAGAAGGTCGAAGACGACGAGCATGCCACCGCCTTCCGCCTGTGGGATCAACCGAGTGCTGAAGCCATTCGCGCCGCCTGTCTCGGGGAGCCGGCAAAGGCTACCGAAGAGACCAAGCCGACCAGCCAGTTGTCGCCGTTGTTGTATGACCTGACCAGCTTGCAGCGCGAAGCCAACGGCCGCTTCGGCTTCTCCGCCAAGACCACGCTGGGCCTGGCGCAGGCGCTTTACGAAAAGCACAAGGTGCTGACCTATCCGCGAACCGATGCGCGCGCGCTGCCGGAGGATTACCTGCCGACCGTGAAGGAAGTGCTGGCGAATCTGCCGGAAGAATACGCGCCGCTGGCCGGCACCATACTCGACAGGCAATGGGTCACCCCGAACAAGCGTATTTTCAATAACGCCAAGATTTCCGACCACTTCGCCATCATCCCGACCGGCAATCCGCCCAAGTCGCTGAACGAAATCGAGCAGAAGTTGTATGACCTGGTCACCCGCCGCTTCCTCGCCGTGTTCTACCCGGCGGCGGAATACGCTGTGACCACCCGCATCACCCGGATCAAGGAACACGCGTTCAAGACCGAAGGCAAAGTGCTGGTCAACCCGGGCTGGTTGGCGGTTTACGGCAAGGAAGCGGCGGTCGAGGATGAAGATGGCGGCACGCCTTCGTTATCGCCCATTGTGCCGGGCGAAACCCTGGCCACCCAATCGGTGGAAATCAAATCCGCTTTCACCCGGCCGCCGGCGCGCTTCAATGAAGCCACGCTGCTGTCGGCGATGGAAGGTGCGGGCAAGATGATCGAGGATGAGGAACTGCGGGCGGCGATGGCCGGACGCGGACTCGGTACGCCGGCAACAAGGGCGCAGATCATCGAGAACCTGATCTCCGAGGTGTACATGCATCGCGAGGGACGCGATCTGATTCCGACCGCCAAGGCGTTTTCGCTGATCACCCTGCTGCGTGGGCTTGGCGTCAAGGAATTGACCTCGGCCGAGCTTACCGGCGGCTGGGAATACAAGCTGGCGCAGATGGAACACGGCAAGCTGTCGCGCGACGAGTTCATGGCGCACATCACCGGCCTGACCCAGGAAATCGTCGACCGCGCCAAACGCTACGAGTCGGACACGGTGCCGGGCGATTTCGCCACGCTGAAGACGCCCTGCCCGAAATGCGGCGGCATGGTGAAGGAGAACTACAAAAAGTTCGCCTGCCAGGCCTGCGAGTGGAGTGCCTGGAAGATCGTCGCCGGTCGCCAGTTTGAAGTGGCTGAAATGGAAGCTTTGCTCAGCACTCGCAAAATCGGACCCCTGACCGGTTTCAGAAACAAGATGGGGCGTCTGTTCGATGCCGAGATTCGCCTCAACGATGACAACTCGCCCGAGTTCGATTTTGGCCAGCCGCGCGAGGGCGAGACCGCCGAGCCGGTCGATTTCTCCGGTCAGGAAAGCCTCGGTGCATGTCCGAAATGCGGTGCGAAGGTCTATGAGCACGGCAACGCCTTCGTCTGCGAGCGCAGCGTCGGACCTGACAAGGCGTGCGATTTCCGCAGCGGCAAGCTGATCCTGCAACAGCCGGTGGAAGCGTCGCAGATGCGGAAACTGCTTGCCGAAGGCAAGACCGATCTGCTTACCGGTTTCGTTTCCGCCCGCACCAAGCGCAAGTTCTCCGCTTTCCTGGTGCGAGACAAGGAAGGCAAGGTCGGCTTCGAGTTCGAGCCGCGTCCCGAAGGTGGGGCCAAACGCGCCGCACCCGCGCCGGGCAAGGAACTCGGCAAACATCCGGCCGATGGCAAGCCGATCAGCTTGAAAGCCGGCCGCTTCGGACCCTATGTGCAACACGGCAAACTCAACGCAACGCTGCCCAAGGACATGAGTCCGGACGCGGTGACGCTTGAACAGGCGATCGAGTTGCTGGCGATCAAGGCAGCTTCCAAGTAGCCGGCTGGTCGATGACTTTATTGCTGCGCCGCACAACGGTTAGAATTCCGGCTGTCCGGCATCCGGATCGAATCATCCTTCCCGCTGTTATTCGCTCCATCACATTATTCAAGAAGAGGTAAGCATCATGGCTGTTCTGGTTGGCAAGCAAGCACCCGATTTCACCGCTGTCGCCGTTATGGGTGACAACAGTTTCAACGAATCCTTCAATCTGTCGGCTCAGATCAAGGGCAAGTACGCGGTCATCTTCTTCTACCCGCTCGACTTCACCTTCGTCTGCCCGTCCGAACTGCTGGCCTTCGACCATCGTCTGGCCGAGTTCAAGAAGCGCAATGTCGAAGTCATCGGCGTTTCCATCGACTCGCATTTCTCTCACCTGGCCTGGAAGAACACCGCCATCAACAACGGCGGCATCGGTCAGGTGCAATACCCGCTGGTGGCCGACATCAAGCATGACATCTGCAAGGCCTACGACGTCGAAGCCGACGGCGGCGTCGCGTTCCGTGGTTCCTTCCTGATCGACATGAATGGCGTCGTGCGTCACCAGGTCGTCAACGACCTGCCCCTGGGCCGCAACATCGACGAGATGATCCGCATGGTCGATGCACTGCAATTCGTCGAAGAACACGGTGAAGTCTGTCCGGCTGGCTGGAAGAACGGCGACGAAGGCATGAAGCCCTCCACCGCCGGCGTCGCCGAGTATCTGGCCAAGCACGGCGAAGAGATGTAATTTGCCCGCATGGGTTGTTCGCGTGAAAAAGGGGCGTCGAGCCCCTTTTTCAATGCACCACTACTTTATTGACGACTTTGCCAGAAGCCACCCATACCCCTACGTTGTTGTCCGTGATCGAGTTGCTGGGTTATCCCAACTTGCGTGTGATTTACGAGCGCCTGGGTTACCGAGTGCTGACCGAATTCGCCGTGCGCAAGGCGATCAGTCTGATGCGCAAGGAAAGTCCGGCGGTGATCGTTGCCGACTTCTACTTCCAGCCGGATTTCCGGGATCGGGTAAGCAACCTCGAATCCCTGCTTGCGACTGCCCAGTCACTCAAGGATGTGAAGGTGCTCGTGCTTTACGAATCGGCTCATGAGCATGCTCTGGAGCGATTGCGGGTGCGCTTTCGCATTGATGCGGCATTGACCTTGCCGGTCAAGGAAAGCGAGCTGGAAACAGTGTTGGCGGGCTGGAAGTAGCGCGGCAAG